>NC_015259.1:2178986-2487783 GCF_000192745.1 Polymorphum gilvum SL003B-26A1 | reverse complement strand
CGTGGCCGATGGCGCACCGGCCGAAACCGCCGACGTGCCGTCCGTGCTGCCGCGCCGCAAGCCGGACGAGGGACCGACCCGTGTCGCCGCCGCACCGGCCGCACCCGCACCGGCCGTGCCTGTCGGCAACGCGCCGCTGAATCTCACCCAGCCGCAGGCGGCCGCACCGGCCGCACCTGCCCCCGTTGCGCCGGCACCCGCGGCGAGCGGGCCGTCGGTGGCGCCGGGCACCTATATGGTCCAGATCACCTCGCAGCGCAGCGAAGACCAGGCGCGCGCGGCCTACGAGGGCTTGCAACGGCGCTTCCCGTCGATCCTCGGCGGCCAGACGCCGGTGATCCAGGCGGCGGTGCTCGACGACCGCGGCACCTTCTACCGGGTGCGCATCCCGGCCGGCTCCAAGGAGGCCGCCGACGCCCTGTGCGAGAGCCTCAAGGCCGCCGGCGGCGACTGTTTCGTCCGTCGCAACTGACCGGCGCCTCCTCGCCAGGGCTCAGGTCGAGTCGGCGCGGCGGGCTCGGTGCGCCCCCATCCTTCGAGACGACCGCTTCCCGGTTTTTCCGGAACGGGACAGGAGAGGCCCGACGACGGTGATCGTCGGGCCCGCGAGCCGGGCTCAGGCCCGGCCGGCGAAGATGTCCTTGCGGATGATGGCGTGAACGCCCCAGTTGCCGTCGACGACCTGGGTGATGCCGAAGTCTGCGCTGACGGTGATCAGAGAGATCGCCTCGTCCTCGGTCAGGCCCTGGGTGGTCATCAGGAAGTGGCGCATCTTGCGGAAGGCGTCGCGCAGGGCGAGATCCACCGACGACTTGTCGTAGATCGCCGACTGGGCGTCGCCGCCGAGCTCCTCCAGATAGTTGGCGTAGCTGAAGCCGTGCACGAGCCACTCGTTCTGCGTCTCCAGCATGGGATGCTCCAGGCCTTCGAGGGCAGTGCCGGGCAGGTCGGCCTTCTTGTGCAGGATGATCTGGAAGGTGCCGGTCAGCGAGCATTCGATCGCCGTGCCGCACAGTTCCGAATCGCCCTGGGAGGCGTGCGGATCGCCGACCGACAGCAGGGCGCCGTCGACCGCGACCGGATAGTACATGGTCGCGCCCTTGCCGATGCGCCAGTTGTCGATGTTGCCGCCGGTGTAGCTGGGCGGGATCGAATCGACCATGTCCGCCTCCTTCGGCGCCAGGCCTATGACGCCGAAATGCGGCCGCACCGGAACCCGGATGCCCTTGAGCACGTCATGATTCTCGACCACGGTGGAATGGTCGACCGGCACGCCCGGGTAATCGATCGTCGGGTGGACGACGCCGAACGGGTCGGTCTGCGGCGTCCAGCGGAAGTTGTAGACGGCCTGGGCCCAGTTGCGCTCGCCGGTGGCGTCGATCTCGTAGATGGTAATCACCTCGCGTGTCTTCGGCTCGGTGATCAGATCCTTGTAGTGAAAGCCCCACCAGGCGGCGGCGTTGCTGCCGAAGGCCTTGCCGGCAAAGGCGGGATTGGCGCAGGGACGGGGGACGACGTCGAGGATGCGCACCTCCAGCACGTCGCCGGGCTCGGCGCCGCGCACGTAGACCGGGCCGGTGCAGATGTGCACGCCGAGACCCTCGCCGGCGCCTCGGCCGAACAGCGAGGCATCCTCGGGGCCCGCGCCGCGCCGGTTCACGCCCTTCCTGTCCTTGGTCCACAGGTAGACGCTCTCCGCGCCGGGATCGCCCTTGACCATGCGCTCCATGTCGTCGGCGGCGTGATGGGTCAGCGCCTCGATGGTGACGAGATCGCCGGAGTTGATCTCGATCTTCGGCTTCAGCGTCTTGCTGAAGTAGCCCCAGTGGACTGTCTCGTCGGTGGCGGGCAGGTAGTGGAAGGCGCGCTGCGCCGGCTGGTGCGCCGCCGAGACCTGGGCGAGGGCAGGGCCGACCAGCGACGAGGCGCCGAAGCCGGCGGCGCCGCCGGCCGTCAGCAGCGCCGATTTCAGGAACGTCCGGCGGTCGGCGCCGAGGTTTTCGAGAAATTTCTGCCTGTGTTGCTCGAAATCCGGGCAATTATGATCATCACCTGCACACATTCTGATCTCCTTCCAGTTTTGCTCGGGAAAGACTTTGAGCGCCTCGAAGGCTTGCAGAGAATGTGCAGCGCAGCAACATGCCGGAGTCGGTGCAGACCGGATCTGACGGGTTAAAGAGAGAGGCGCAAGAGGAAATAAAGTCGTTATATAACATATGGATAGAAAAATAGATGCGGTCGCTGGCGCGAATCCGTCCTAGCCGGGACGACAAGTTTTTGGGCGCGGACGGTCAAATTGGAATCTAGTTCGTACCGTGATTTCGTGGATACTGGCGCCAAGGGTTAAAGTATATCTGCCGCCGGACCAGGCGGCCGAAGCGCTGCGCTGCAGCGCACGCGTGCGAGGGAGACGGCATGTCCGCCACCGAAGACACGATCCGGGTCGACACCTATCCTGCCGGCGACCGCGAGCGGGCGTGGCAGGAGGCGCTGGCGCGTCTGTCGCTGACCAGCCGGCCGAGCGCGGTATCGCCGTTCCGCTCCGGCGACCTGGCGGTGAAGCCGTCGTCGACGGGGGCGCGGCTTGTCCGCCTCGGCGCGAGCGCGCAGAAGATCGTCGGCCTGCGCGCGGGCGCCGACGCGCCGACGATGATCGTGTTCCACGCCGCCGGACGGGGCCAGATCTTCGCCGACCGGCGCGAGCTGGAGTTCGCCGACGGCGACCTGTCGGTGTGCGACATGGCTGCGGACTGGAGCATGGACCTGCGCGGCGACTTCCAGCTGCTGGCGCTGGAGCTGCCGCGCGCGCGCCTGCTGGCGCGCCTCGGCCACGGGCGGGTCCGCCTGCCGGTTGTCCTCGGCGCGTCCGTGTCGGCGGCGGCGGTCCGGCCGGTCATGAACGCGCTGGCCGGTCGCTTCGATCTGCTCGGCGACGACGAGCTTGGCGGCATCGAGATTGCCGTGACCGAACTGGTCGGCGCGGCCCTGGCGATCGAGAGCAAGTCGGCTGGCGACGAGACGACCCAGGTGCAGGCGGCGCATTTCCGCCGCGTCTGCACGGCGATCGAGGCCCGCCTGTCGGCGCCGGACCTGTCGCTCGCCGATATCGCGGCGCAGGAGAACCTGTCCCAGCGTTATGCCCAGCGGCTGTTCGAGCGCGAGGGCGTGACGTTTTCGGACTACCTGCGCCAGCGCCGGCTCGAGCGCTGCCGCGCCGACCTGGTCGATCCGAAGTACCGCGACCACGGCATCGCCGAGATCTGCTGCCGCTGGGGCTTCCGCGACCAGGCGCATTTCAGCCGGACCTTCAGCCTCGCCTATGGCATGTCGCCGCGCGCCCTGCGCAGGACCGCCGCGGAGGCCGCGCCCGCCTATCCATATCGCGGGCGACCGCAGGCGCGCGTCGCCGCCTCCGCTCCGACGCGCGCCGCCGCTGGAGCCGGCGTGGGTGCGCCGGCGGGCGCTGCGCCCGCACCGCCGGCGCAGGACGGGATCCGTCACCACCTGGCAGTCGGCCGCGACACGGTGCATTGGGGCTATCTCAGCCGGACGATCCCGCCGGCACTGTTCGTCGAGCCGGGCAGCCTGGTCACCATCGAGACGCTGACGCAGCACGCCTTCGACGACCACGACCGGATGATCAAGGGCGACGCCGGCGCGGAGGACGTGTTTCACTGGACGGCGCAGGGCAAGTCGGTCGACCGGCGTGGGGCCGGGCCGATGAACGCCTCGATCTTCGGGCGCGGCGCAGGCGAGGGATTCGGGGTGCATATCTGCACCGGGCCGGTCTATGTGCGCGGCGCCGAACCCGGCGACGTGCTGGAGATCGAGATCCTCGACATCCGCCCGCGACCGAGCGGCAATCCGGACCATGCCGGGCGCTGCTTCGGCAGCAACGCCGCCGCCTGGTGGGGCTACCAGTACCACGACCTGATCGAGCCGCCGCGCCCGCGCGAGGTGATCACCATCTACGAACTGGACGCCAAGCAGGCGGTCGCCCGCGCGCTCTACAGCTACCGCTGGACGCCGCAGACCGATCCGTTCGGCGTGTGCCACGAGATCATGGACTATCCGGGCGTGCCGGTCGATCACGCGACGGTCGAGCACCGGCACGGGGTGCTGCGCGACGTCGTCGTGCCGATCCGGCCGCATTTCGGCTTCATCGGCGTCGCTCCGCGCGAGGCCGACATGGTCGATTCGATCCCGCCCGGCTATTTCGGCGGCAATGTCGACAACTGGCGTGCCGGCAAGGGTGCGAGGATCTACCTGCCCGTGGCGGTCCCCGGCGCCCTGCTGTCGGTGGGCGACCCGCATCTTGCCCAGGGCGACGGCGAGATCAACGGCACGGCGCTGGAATGCTCCCTGACCGGCGATTTCCGCCTCGCCCTGCACAAGCGCGACAGCCTGGCGGAAAGGCCGTTCCTGGACGGGCTGACCTATCCGCTGGTGGAGACGCCGCAGGCCTGGGTGCTGCACGGCTTCAGCTACCAGAACTACCTGAAGGAACTGGGACGCAACGCGCAATCGGAAATCTACCGCAAGTCGTCCGTCGATCTCGCCCTGCGCAGCGCCTTCCGCACCACGCGCAAGTTTCTGATGGATCGCTACCGGCTGGACGAGGACGAGGCGGTGTCGCTGATGTCGGTCGCCGTCGACTTCAGCATCACCCAGGTCGCCGACGGCAACTGGGGTGTTCATGCGGTCATCCGGAAGGAGATCTTCGCCGGCCGCGCGTGAGGCCGTGCCTGCCGCCGATCGAGGAGCCGGCGACGATTTTCGCCGGCACGGGCGCGCCGCGCACCCGGCGTCCGCATGCCTTCCTGCCGTGGATGAAAAAACCGCCGCCGATCTCGACGCAGGCTGTGCAAAGCACATGCTGAGGCACTAGAAGACAGGGAGGCTCCGACCGACTCTGTGGGGCGGGCGTTCGATCGTTTCCCTGGTCCGAGGCATAATGGAGTAGACAGTGCCGCTCATCACCGCGAACACCAAAGGCGTCTTCGTCATCGCCGTCACGCCGTTCAGGGACGACGGCGCGATCGATCACGCCAGCGTCGACAGCATGGTCGACTTTTATTTCGACAAGGGCGCCGACGGCCTGACCATCCTCGGCATCATGGGCGAGGCGCCCAAGCTGACCCAGTCCGAGGCGATCGAGGTGACGCGGCGCACGCTCGCCCGCGCGGGCGGCAGGCCCGTCGTGGTCGGCGTGTCCGCGCCCGGACTCGCCGCGATCGGCGAACTCACCAAGGCGGTCATGGACCTCGGCGCGGCCGGCGTCATGGTCGCGCCGCCGTCGTCGCTCAGGACCGACGACCAGATCGCCGGCTATTACCGCACCGTGGTCGAGACGATCGGCACCGAGGTGCCGCTGGTGCTGCAGGACTATCCGCTGACCACCGGCGTGCAGATCGCGCCGAAGACGCTCGGCGCGATCTTCGAGGCGCATCCGAGCATCGTCATGCTGAAGCACGAGGACTGGCCGGGCCTGCAGAAGATCTCGGACCTGCGCGACGCCGAGGCGAGGGGGCGCCGCCGGGTCTCGATCCTGTGCGGCAACGGTGGCCTGTTCCTGGTCGAGGAACTGCGCCGCGGCGCGGACGGCGCCATGACCGGCTTCGCCTATCCGGAGATGATGGTCGGGGTCTGCCGGCTCAGCGCCGAGGGCGCACACGATGCCGCCCAGGACCTGTTCGACGCCTATCTGCCGCTGATGCGCTACGAACAGCAGCCCGGCGCCGGGCTCGCCGTGCGCAAATACGTGCTCGCCAGGCGCGGCGCCATCGCCAGCGTGGCCCAGCGCCGGCCGGCGGTACCCCTCAATGCCGCGGCGATCGCCGAGGTCGAATTCCTGATCGCGCGCCAGCAGCGCAAACTGGAGGCACTGGGCTGATGGACCTCGGGATTTCGGGCAAGAAGGCGCTGGTGCTCGGTGCCAGCCGGGGGCTCGGCGCTTCCATTGCCCGCGGCCTGGCCGCGGAAGGCGTGCAGGTGCTGGCGGCGGCCCGCTCGGCCGTCACGATCGCCGCGTCGGCCGGCATCGAGCCGGTCGCCGTGGATCTTGCCGAACGGACGTCGGTCGCCGCGCTGATCGAGCGGCTCAAGGCCGACGGCGGCGTCGACATCCTGGTCAACAACTCCGGCGGCCCCAAGGCCGGTCCGGCCATGGGCCAGTCGCGGGAAAGCTGGCTCGCCGCCTTCGAGGCGATGGCAACCCCGATCTTCGAGATCACCGACGCCGCGTTGGAGGGTATGATCGCGCGCAGGTGGGGGCGGATCATCACGGTCGGCTCGTCGGGCATCGAGCAGCCGATCCCGAACCTGGCGCTGTCGAACGGCGTCCGTTCGGCGATTGCGGGCTGGTCCAAGACGCTGGCCGCCGAGGTCGCGCCCCAGGGCGTCACCGTCAACATGGTGCTGCCCGGCCGCATCGACACCGACCGGGTGCGCGAACTGGACGGCCTGAAGGCCCGCCAGAGCGGCACGCCGATCGAAACGGTCCAGGACGCCTCGCGCCGCGACATCCCGGTCGGGCGCTACGGCCGGCCGGAGGAGTTCGCCGCCGTCTGCGTGTTCCTGGCCAGCGACCAGGCGAGCTACGTCACCGGATCCTCGATCCGCGTCGATGGTGGCATGATCCGCGGCCGCTAGTCCCATTCCATCTGCTGGAACGCGGTTTGCGCGTTGCGTCGCGCGAGGCTGTCGAACTGTTCGAGATGAACAAAGGCCGACTGGTCGACCTCCACCGAACCGAGGATGTCGCCGCCGTTTTCGATGTGTTCGGCGATCCTGTCCCGCAGGTTGACCAGATAGTCGTAGGTGTCGGCCCGGGCCCGGGCCATGGTGGTCGCATGACCATGACCGGGCACGACATGGCCGGCGCCGGTCCGCTCCACCGCCTCGAAGGTCGAAGGCCACTCCTTGATCGAGCTTTGCTCGCTCACGCCCAGAATGCGTTCCACGTAGACGATGTCGCCGGTGAAGACGACGCCTTTCGCCGGCAGCAGGACGAAGCTGTCGCCGGGCGTATGCGCGGGGCCGGGGTGAAAGATCTCGAGCCGGATGCCGCCGGTTTCGAGGTCGTATCGATCCTCGAAGACGATATCCGCGTACACCGGCTCGGTGCCGGCGAGCCGGTCGTCGATGAGCTGGCGAAGCGCCGTCATCTGCAGGCTGCCGCGCGCCTTCTGGTCGTCGACGGCAGGCCGCGAGGCGACGATCCGCGCCCCTTGCGCCTTCCAATAGCCGTTGCCAAGCCAGCGGTGATCCTGACCGCCGGTGTCGATGACATGGGTCACCGGCTTGACGGTCAGCGTTTTCAGGACCTCGTGGATCGCTTCGGCGCCCTTCCACGAGCCGCCCGGATTGACCAGAACGACGCCGTCGGCAGTCTCGATGACCCCGAGGGTGGCATTGTTGGCGAGGTTTTCCGGACTGCGCTGTTCCTTTTCGCCGACCAGTGCCTAAACACCGTCGGTCACCGGCTGGATTTCGAGCGCTCCCGCTGCAGTCAACGACGGCAGGAAGAGCGTTGCAGCGGCAACCAGACGACCGATCATGCCGAAAGCCACTCGTTCAGTCGGGCCGCGTCGGGCAGTCCGCCCGCGTGCACCAGCTTGCCATCGACGGAGATGCCTGGCGTCGACATGACCCCCGCCATGGCGATGGATCTCGGGTCGGTCACCTTCTCGACTTCGACCTCGATGCCGAGGCGCTCGGCGGCGGCCTTGACCATGGTTTCGGCGGTCTCGCAGCGCTTGCAGCCGGGACCGTAGACCTTGACGGATTTCATCGTGCTTCTCTCTTACAGGATTGCGTTGAACAGGAAGCCGGTGGCGAGGATGCCGGCGCCGACCACGGCGATGAAGATGGCGATCAGGCGCAGGGTCAGCACCTGCCTGAGGATGATCATCTCGGGCAGGCTGAGCGCGATGACCGACATCATGAAGGCAAGGACCGTGCCCAGGGCGGCGCCCTTGCCGAGCAGAGCCTCGACGATCGGGATGACGCCGGCGGCGTTGGTGTACATCGGCACGCCCACGACGACGGCGGCCGGCACGGACCACCAGGCGTCACCGCCCATGATCGCCAGCATCATCGCCTCGGGCACGTAGCCGTGGATCAGCGCGCCGATGGAAATGCCCACGACGACCCAGATCCAGACCTTGCCGACGATCTCGCGCACCTGATCGACGCCGATCTTCAGCCGGTCGACAAGGGTCAGGCGCTGATCGGGCAGGTCGACGACGGCACCGGCGTTCAACTCGCGCACCCAGTCCTGCAGATACCGCTCCAGCCGGAACCGCCCCAGCACCCAGCCCGCCACCGTGGCGATGGTGAAGCCGAAGACGAGGTAGATCGTGGCGACCTGCCAGCCGACGAGGCCATAGAGCAGACCGAGCCCGACCGGCCCGACCATCGGCCCGGCGATCAAGAAGGAGAAGGTGACGCCCAGCGGAATCCCCGCCGAGACGAAGCCGATGAACAGCGGTACCGACGAGCAGGAGCAGAAGGGCGTCAGCACGCCCAGCAAAGCGGCCAGCGGGTAGCCCCAGATCGCGCGCCGCCCGGCCAGGATGGCGCGGGTCCGTTCCGGACTGAACCAGCTGCGCAAGACGCCGGTGACAAAGACGATCAGCGTCAGCAGCAGGAGCACCTTGGGCACGTCGTAAACGAAAAAGGCGATCGCTTCGCCGGTGTGGCTGTCACGCGCGACGGGGAGCAGCGACGTCACCCCTTCCGAAAACGGGATCAGGTTGTCATAGGCAAGCCACCAGACGACAGCTGCGACGGGAACGCCCGCATACCAGAGCCAGTCGGGCAGCGCGCGGGGGGCGGGCGTGTCGGTCTCGGCGGTCATGCAGCCCTCCTTTCCTCGTTGGCGGCGCGGACGGCGGCTTGAACCGCCTCCACGATGCGCAGGATTTCCGGCGTGGCATCGAGGTTCAGACGGTAGCGCACCCATTGGGCATCGCGGCGGTCGACCACGAGTCCGGCCTGCTTGAGCACCTGCATGTGCCGCGACATCCGGCTCTGCGTCGCGTCGAGCCTCTTCATGAGCTCGCAGACGCAATGCTCGCTTCCGTCCGACAGGAGGCCGATAGCGGCGAGTCGGGTGGGTTCGGCGAGGGCAGCCAGGACGGCGACAATATCCATGACCTTCTTTCCTATCGCTCATGCGTATATGCGCATTTGCATATTTATTCGTAGTTCCGAGCGCTGTAAATGCGCAGTTTCACGCAGGTTTCGCCGTCTGCCGGACGGCGCGGAACGACTCGATTGAAAACGGCGCGCCCGGGCCGCTACTCTGGTGTCAAAGGGGAGGAGTATCGTGCCGGATTGTCGCCGGGCGTCTGCACGTCGCCGGATATCGCGGCGGCAAGTGATATTGGGCGGGTTGGCTGCAACTGTCTCGCACAATCCGAAATCGATTCTGGCTGCCGAGCGCCAGACGCTCCGTTTCGGCCTGACGCCTGTCTTCCTGAGCAACGATCTTCAGATCCTGGCTGCGCTGCGATCCTATCTTGCGGCCTCGACCGGTCATGAGGTCGAACTGGTCACCCGCCGGACCTACCAGGAAGTCACGTCGCTGCTGATTTCCGGACAGCTCGACGCGGCGTGGATTTGCGGCTACCCCTTCATCCAGTACCGCAGCGACCTCGATCTGGTCGCCATCCCGGAATGGAATGGCAGGCCGCTCTATCAATCCTATCTGATCGTAACCAGGGAGCGTCAGGGCGAAACCATTCGTGACCTGCGCGGCGACGTCCACGCCTTTTCCGATCCGGATTCGAACTCCGGCTATCTGGTCACGCGCACCCTCATGCACGAAGAGGGCCTCGACCCGGAAACCTTCTTCCGCAAGACCCTGTTCACCTACGGGCACCGAAACGTCATCCGGGCCGTCGCCGCGAACCTGGCGCAGTCCGGAAGCGTCGACGGCTATGTCTGGGAAGTGATGCGGGACCTGGAGCCGGAGCTTGTCGGCAGGACAAGGATCCTGAGAAAATCAGAGTGGCTCGGCTTTCCGCCGATCGCGACAAGCGCTAGACGCGCGGGCACGCCGGTGATCAGGGCCCTGGCGAAGGCGTTGCTGGACATGACCCGCTCGGACCAGGGGCGCAAGGTGCTCGACATGCTCAGGCTCAGCGGCTTCGGCGCACCGCAGGATCATCTCTTCGATGGAATCGCCGCAAAGGTGGCCTTGCTGAGGGGGGGGCTTGTGAGCATCGGTGCCCGACTGAACCGGCTGCCCCTGACCTGGCGCGTGCCGCTCGCGGTCACGCTCCTGATGATCGCGGTGTCCGTGATCATCACCGAGCGCGTTCTCGATCGCCTCGGGTCGATGCAGGAGGCCTATCTTCAGCGTGCAGCGACCTCCTATCTGGACGGCGTGACCGCCTCGATCTCTCCCTCCGTCCTGCGGGAGGATGCCTGGGAGATCTTCGACGCCCTCGAGCGCCTGCATCCGGTGAACACCGACATCCTGCCGGCGGAGACGATCGTCACGACCCCTGTCGACGTTGTGCTGGCGGCGACGAATCCCGCCAGCCACCCGAGCCTGGAACCGATCTTCGGGGGGCTCCGAGACCGCTTTTCCGGGACGACGATCCGCGTGGATCCGATGCGCGGGCTGGCCTATCTCAAGCGCGACATCGTCTATCAGGACCAGGCGATCGGACGAATTTACACCGTTTTCGACGCGGCGCCGCTGTTGCGCGAACGGCGGGAGGTTCTGGTCACGCTGGTCCTGACAAATACGGTACTGACCGGCCTGCTGTCCCTGACCGGCTTCCTGACCGTGCGACGGATGATCCGGCCGATGCAGGTGCTCGAGAGCCACATGATCGAGGCGGCAGACGGCCATCCCAGACGAATCGACGCGGCGGACACGTTCGGCACCAGCGCCGAAACGCGACGGCTCTACGCGGCGTTCAACTCGCTTCTGCAGTCCGACGACGAACGGCGGGCCTTGTCGCGAAAACTCGCGGAAGAGGAGAAGCTCGCAAGCCTCGGACGCCTGTCGTCCGTCATGGCCCATGAGATCAACAACCCCCTCGGGGGACTGCTGACCGCAGTCGACACGCTTCGCGCTCACGGGGAGAAGCCCGACGTTCGCAACGCCTCGCTCGACCTTCTGCAACGAGGCCTCGAAGGCATTGCCGGCGTCGTGCACGCAGCCCTTGCCACTTACCGTCCAGAGCGGCATTCCAGACCGATCGCCCGCAGCGACTTCGAGGATGCGAAGGTGCTGCTCATGCCCGAGCTTCGGCGGCGGGGCCAGCATCTGGATTGCCAGATCGCTCTGCCGGACGGCATGTCCTGCGCTTGTCCGTCGGGGCCGATCCGGCAAGCGACCATCAACCTGCTGCTCAACGCCAGCGCCGCGACGCCGGACGGCGGCGTCGTCGGCATGACGGTCGCGCTCGAACGGGGGCGACTCGTCGTGGAAGTGCGCGATCAGGGCGGCGGGCTGCCGCGACACGCCCGTAGGATCCTGGTCGGAGAACCCGACGGTTCCCTGCCCACCGGATCCGGGCTGGGTCTCTGGATCGTACGCCAGATCGCCGACGAGATCGGCGCAGCGATCGAGATCGCGGATCGCGAACCGGTCGGGAGCGCCGTTCGCATCTCGCTGCTGGCCAATGCAGACAAGGGGATTGATCATGCAGCCTGAACCGCTCAGGGTCGGACTGATCGAGGACGACACGATCATGGGAGAGGCAATCGTCCAGCGCCTCGCCCTGGAGGGTTGTTCGGTCGACTGGTGGACGAGCGGACGGGAGGCACTCGGGTCCGCCGCGCTGGACACCGCCGACATCGTGGTCTGCGACATCCGCCTGCCCGACATGACCGGCGAGGACATCTACCGCGAAAAGCTCGATGCCGGGCATGCGCCGCCGTTCCTCTTCGTCACGGGCTTCGGCGAGATCGACCAGGCCGTGCGCCTGATGCGCCTCGGCGCGTCCGACTACCTGCTCAAACCCTTCGTCTTCGACGAATTCCTGCTGCGAGTGCGCGACAACGCCAGGAAGAGCCGGGACGGCGAGCCGTCGGGATTGCTCCGCCTCGGCGTGTCGGCGCAGATGAGGGCCGCAGAACGACTTCTCGACCGGTATGCGCCGAACGATCTGCCGGTCCTGATCACCGGGGAAACCGGTGTTGGCAAGGAGGTGACCGCAAGGCTCCTGCACAAGCGGTCGCCTTTCGCGCAAGGGCCGTTCGTGGCCGTTAACTGCGCGGCGATCCCGGCGGATCTGCTCGAAAGCGAGATCTTCGGCCACGAACGCGGCGCATTCACCGGCGCCGAGCGTCAGCATCTCGGCTATGCGGAACGCACACAAGGAGGAACGCTGTTTCTCGACGAGATCGGCGACATGCCCCTTGCTCTCCAGGCCAAGATCCTGCGCCTGGTCGAAGACCGCAGCTTCTATCGGATCGGCGGCGAACGACCGATTCCCTTCCGGGGACGGATCGTGGCCGCAACGCATCGCGACCTGATCGAGGCGAGCCGGGCAAGGGACTTCCGCGAGGATCTGTACTATCGCCTTGCGGTGCTGACGCTCGAGCTTCCCCCGCTGAGGAAGCGTCCCGAAGACATCGTCCGGTTCATGGGACTGTTTCTCGAGGAAGCCTGCAGGAGCCAGAACCGCACGTTCAAGGGCTTTTCCAGCATGGCGGAGGAATTGGCCCTGGGTCATCCGTGGCGGGGCAACCTCAGGGAATTGCGCAATCGCGTCGAGCGTGCGGTGGCCGTCGGCAATCAGGAGCGGATCCTGCCGCAGGACATGTTTCCCGACCGCGCCGAACCATCGCCGGTCGCGGAGGGGTTCGTCCCCCTGTCGGGGGTGCGCGACGAGGCGGAACGCCGGCATATCGAACGCGCCCTGGATGCCAGCGGCGGGCAGGTCACGGAAGCCGCGCGGCTTCTCGGCATTTCCAGAACGACGTTGTGGGAGAAGATGACCAGACTCGGCATTCCGTCGCCGCGTTCGGAATCCTGAACCCTCGGCGGCGCATCATGTCCGGAAATCCGAACAGGTTGGCCGAAGAGTCCACGTTTTTAAGCGCAAGTTATTGAAAAATATGAAAACATCGAATTGGCAGGGGACTTGCTAAGCCTTCGGGGCCTACAGCCTTTTGGGAGGAAAGCATGTCACGTTGTTCGAGGATGGTCGATCTCGGCCGCCGCCGGTTCCTGCGGGGCGGCGCCGTTGCCGCCGCCGGCGCGGCCTCCGCCGCAGTCATGTCGCCACGCTCTGCAGACGCCGCTGCGGGGAGCGCCCTGCTCGAGTATCCGGAGAACCGGCTCGGCAACGTCGCCGATCTCACGGTCAACGAACCGCTCGACATCGCGTATCCGGATGCCGACAGCCCGGGCGTGCTGCTCAAGCTCGGCCAGCCGGTCGAGGGCGGCGTCGGTCCCGATGGCGACATCGTCGCCTATTCCGTGCTCTGCCCGCACAAGGGCTGGCTGATGGCCTACAACGCCGCCGACAGGACGCTCAACTGCCCCGGGCACTTCTCGCGGTTCGACTGCGAGGCCGGCGGCCAGCAGATCTGGGGCCACGCCACGCAGAACCTGCCGCAGTTCACGCTGCGGGTCGACGACAAGGGCGACATCTATGCGGACGGCGCGAGCGACCTGATCTTCGGTCGGCCGTCCAACGTGCTGTAACGGGAGGGGCAGGGAAATGGCTTACAAGCGACAAATCGACCGGCTTCCGATCCCGCCGAAGGACGCCACGGTCCACAACGTGACCTGTCACTACTGCATCGTCGGCTGCGGCTACAAGGCCTACACCTGGCCGCGCAACAAGCAGGGCACGCCCAAGGAAAACGCATTTGGCATCGACCTTTCCGAACAGCAGCCGGCGGACGGCACCTGGATCGCGCCGTCGATGTACAACGTCGTGCGCCAGAACGGCAAGGACGTCCATCTCGTGGTCGTTCCCGACCATGACTGCGTCGTCAACTCCGGCCTCGGCTCGATCCGGGGTGCCCGCATGGCGGAAAACCGGCCGTCCTACGTGACCGGCACGCAGCAGCAGCGTCTCGGCGACCCGATGGTCTGGCGCAACGGCGTCTGGCAGCCGACGAGTTGGGACGACGCGCTCGACCTCGTCGCCCGCGTCACGGCACGCGTGGTCACGCAGGGCTCGGAGGACGATCTCGTCGTTTCCATGTTCGACCACGGCGGATCGGCCGGCGGCTACGAGAACACCTGGGCGACCGGCAAGCTCTACTTCGAGAGCATGAAGATCAAGAACTGCCGCATTCACAACCGTCCAGCCTACAATTCCGAGGTGCACTCCTCGCGCGACATGGGCGTGGACGAACTCAACTATGCCTACAAGGATTACGAAGTCACCGACACGATCTTCGTCGTCGGCGCCAACCCGCTCGAGACCCAGACGAACCTGTTCCTGAACCACATGGTTCCGGGCATGCGCAACGGCGCGAAATTCATCATGGTCGACCCGCGCCGCACGGTGACGATCAACGCGGCCGAACAGGTTGCCGGCAAGGACAATGTCCTGCATCTGGCGATCAACGAGGGCACCGACATGGTGGTCCTCAACGCCATCCTGACGCAGATCGTCGACAACGGCTGGATCGACAGGGAATACGTCGCCAACAACACCTTTCAGAACGGCGAGGCCCAGCCGCTGGACGACGGTCATCCGGCCGGCCTCGGCAGCCTCGACTACGCGATGGAGAGCTGCCGGACGACGCTTGCCCAGGCGGCGGAGATCTGCGGCGTCGCGGAGGCCGACATCGCCAAGGCGGCCGAGTGGATCGCCAAGCCGAAGGAAGACGGCACCCGCCGCAAATGCGTCAGCGCTTATGAAAAGGGCATCATCTGGGGCAACGACAACTACCGTACCATCGGCGCCATGGTGAACATTTCGCTCGCCACCGGCAACATCGGGCGCGAGGGCGGCGGCTGTTGCCGGCTCGGCGGCCACCAGGAAGGCTATTACCGCCCCTCCGACGCGCATGTCGGCCGGCCGGCGCAATACATCGACCAGATGCTGATCCGAGGCGGCGGCAAGGTGCACCACGTGTGGGCCTGCGACCATCACAAGACGACGCTGAACGCGTCCGAGTTCAAGCGCGTTCACAAGCGCCGCGCGGACATGGTCAAGGACGCGATGGACGCGGCGGCCGGCGGCAGCCGGGAGCAACTGGTCGACGCCATCGTCGGCGCCGTCAATGCCGGCGGCCTGTTCGTGGTCGACGTGGACATCATCCACAGCCAGATCGGCCAGAACGCGCACGTCATCCTGCCGGCCTGCGAAGCCAACGAGATGAACCTCACCTCGATGAACGGGGAACGGCGCCTGCGGCTGTCCGAGCGCTACATGGACCCTTACGGCAATTCGAAGCCGGACTGCCTGATCGCGGCCGGCATCGCCCAGAAGATGGAGCGCGTGCTGAGGGAGATGGGCAGGGACGCCTATGCCGACCAGTTCAAGGGCTACGACTGGGAAACCGAGGAAGACGCCTTCATGGACGGCTACCACAAAGGCAATCCCGACGTCACTTATGAGCGCCTGCGCGCCATGGGCAACAACGGTGTCCAGGAACCGGTCGTCGGCTTCTCAGGCGGCAAGCTGATCGGCGTGGAACGCCTGTACACGGACGGCCAGTTCACCCGTCACGGCCGCGAGGACAAGAAGGCGCTGTTCTGCGCCGCCGGATGGCGGGGCTGGCAGGCTCCGGGCAAGGCCCGCGAGAAGGCCAACCACCGATTCTGGATCAACAACGTTCGTGCCAACATCTTCTGGCAGAACCAGTTCCTCGACCAGGAGAACGATTTCGTTCAGGATCGCTTCCCCTATCCGTTCATCGAGATGAATGCCGACGACATGGCGGAACTCGGCATCGGCGCCGGCGACCTCGTCGAGATCGCCAACGAGAACGGCGCCACCCAGGGCATGGCCTATCCGACCGACACGGCCAAACGCGGCCATGTCGCCATGGTGTTCGGCTCGCCGGCCGGCAGCCAGGGCAACGTGGTCAATCCAGGGGTGAACGAACTGGTGCTGCCCGACTACAAGCATACCTGGGGCAACATCCGCAAGATCGCCAACGCGACGCCGCGGGTGAAGTCGGTGACCTTCAAGTCGAAAGAGTACAAACCGGCCTGACCCTTCCAGAGATCACCCCGCTGCGATCCGTCGCAGCGGGCCTTTCGATGATGGGTTTCCTCAGATATTTGGCGGCCGTGCGACGCGGGCGACCAAGCGACCGGTCGCACGAAAAGGCGCGCGGCTGCGTTCCGTCTCGGTTCACGCCTCGACAAATCAGTCATACAACGGAAATCAAACGGAAAAATGTGGTGAGCGAGCAGGGGCTCGAACCCTGGACCTACTGATTAAAAGTCAGTTGCTCTACCAACTGAGCTACTCGCTCCCGAAAGGGCGGCCGCAGGAGCAAGTCCGCGGCTGGCGCCGTGTTTAGGACGACACGGCGCGCAGCGCAACCCTCAAATTCCGCTTGCCGGCTGTTGCCCCCAGTCGCCCCCAGCTCCCCTTCGGCAGCGCAGGGGAGCGTAGAGGGAGCGCAACGAAAGCCGCGACTTGGCGCGCTCGGATACGTGAAATGCCGTAGAAATCAGACGTTCAACCGGGCGAAATTTACTGTATATTCGCGTGTACGGGTTTTTTCATAGCCTATTCGTACGCATTTCCATTAGTCTTGATGCAGGCGCAATGCGGGATCCGCCATGCGGGGCGCACCCGGGGCATGCAGCACAGACCTTGACGACGATGGCGGATTCCAATGCCGGACAACCAGCCTGACACGCATATCAGCAGCGCGGAATACGACTTCGTCAAGGGTCACATCGCCGCGACCATGACGCTGATCCACGCCCTGATCGACCAGGGGGCCGTCGACCGCAGGTCTCTGGACGCCTTCTTCGCCGGTTTCATGGGCGAACTGCCGCACACCCGCCAGACGCTGCCGCTGCGCCTGGTGCTTGACCAGTGGCGCCAGGGCCTCAGGGACGGGGCCGACGACGCGCAGCTGATGCGCAGGCTGTTCGAGGTCGTCGACGGCGGCACATCGGGCGGGGTCTGAGGCTGGCGGTTCTGGCGGCTTCGGCGGTCGGGATCGCGGATTTCGGAACTGCCCGGCTCACGGCCGCCGAACGCGGCGACCAGCGTCGGCCGAACGCTGTATCCGGGTTCGATCGCAGCACCGGTCGGGCTACTCGCGGGGTCCTGACGTTCCGATCCGCATTGACCGGCATCACCCGCTTTTTCCCCGCCGGCGCTGCGCCCTCGCGCAAAGGTGACGGGGGCGTGGCCATTTGGCCACTTCAAATCCGCGCGCCGATCGGCTCTAAAGGCAGCCGACACCGATCGGGACCCGAGTACATGCTTCAGGACGTCACCCTGCTCGGCGCGCTGTTCGCCGGCATCCTGTCCTTCATTTCTCCCTGCGTGCTGCCGCTGGTGCCGCCCTACCTAGGGTTCCTGGCCGGCACGAGCCTGGAGGAACTGACCGGCGAGGGCGGCGAGAGCGAGGCCGGCCGGCGCGTGTTCCTGTCCGCGCTCGCCTTCGTCGCCGGGTTCTCGACCGTCTTCGTCCTGCTCGGCGCCAGCGCTTCGCTGATCGGCCAGTTCGTCACCCAGCACATCCAGTTCCTCGGCTATGTCGCCGGCGTCATGATCATCGTCATGGGGCTGCATTTCCTCGGCGTGTTCCGCATCGGTCTGCTGTATCGCGAGGCACGCGTGCACGTGGCGCGCAAGCCGGCCGGCCTCGCCGGCGCCTACCTGATCGGGCTCGCCTTCGCCTTCGGCTGGACGCCCTGCGTCGGGCCGATCCTGGCCGCGATCCTGTTCGTCGCCGGGTCGGAGGAGACGGTCGCCCAGGGCGCGCTGCTGCTGAGCGCCTATGCGCTCGGCCTCGGCATCCCGTTCCTCGCCGCAGCCCTGTTCGCCGGGCCGTTCCTGGCCTTCATGAAGCGGTTCCGCCGGCACATGGGTGCGGTCGAGAAGGCCATGGGCGTCGTGCTGGTGGCGACCGGCGTGATGTTCCTGACCGGCCAGATGGCGGTCCTGTCCTACTGGCTGCTGGAGACCTTCCCCCAGTTCGCCGTCATCGGCTGACCGTCTCGGCCGGGTCGTCGGGCGGCAGCGGATCGCCGAGGAAGAAGGCCGGCCGGCAGGGGCGCGCGTCGGCGCTGAGGCGCAGGCAGGCGACCGCGGCGCCGGCGGCATTGGCGAACGGGCCAGCCAACAGGCGCAGGCGCGCGCCGTCGCCCTCGACCGGAGCGACGAGCGCGCGCAGACCCGCCATGCGGTCGCCGAAGCGCGCCTCGAATTCAGACCATGCCGCACCGGCATCGGCCAGGCCGTGGTAGGTGCCGATCTCGATGGCGAAATCGGTGCGCCCGACCGAGCCCGCGCCGCCCTGGATGCGTCCGGCCGGGTCTAGCGGCCGGATGACCAGCGGCAGGTTCTCGTCGGGTATGCGGGCCAGATCCTTGGCCAGATCCGTGGCCAGATCCCTGGCCTGATCCGCCGAGGGGGCAGGGCCGGCGCCGATGGCGGCCGGGTCGATGGAGCCTGTGGTTTCCGGCGCCCGGTCGGGCCTGGGCAGTTCGACGATGCGCACCGGCGCTGGCGGCGGAACCGGAGGCTCGGGTCGGGCGATGCGGGCCGAGCGGGACGACGTCTCCGGTGCCGGCAGGGTCTCGACCGAGGACGGGGCAGGGGCAGGAACCGGCGTTACGGCATCCGGGTTTCCGCCGCCAGCGGGAGCCTGGAAAGCGTCATCGGGCAGCGGAATGGGCCTGCCCGCCTCCAGCGCGGCGAGGCGGTCGGAATAGGCCCGGTTCTGTTCGGCCAGGACGCTGAGCCGCCGGCGCAGGGCGACGATCTCGAGCCGGAGCGTGTCGATCTGGCTTTCCAGCAGCCGGTTGGCCTCGGCATTGGCGACGCCGCCGGCGGACGGCAGGATGCCGACGCTCAGCGTCTCGCCGTCGGTGGCGATGGTCCCGGTGGAGATGGTGCCGGTGGCGCCGACCGGTCCCTGCGGCGGCAGCACGATGCCGGCAAGTCGGTCGGCGACCGACCCGGGGCCGGGGGCGAAGCGCACGGCCGACAGGCCGACGACGGCGCACAGGATGGCCGCGAACGCCCAGGCAGCGGCGGAGAAGCGTGCCCGGCTGACTGCGTCCGTCTTGTCGTTCCGCCGATCGCTCTGCTGGCGGTTGCGCACCTGTCCCTGTCCCGCACCCTGACGAATCTGTCGCTATCATCGCCCATCTGACTGCAATTAGGGTTAACGGACAAGAAACCGCGCCACGCCGGCGGGTTCGCTCCCGATTGACCTGTGGATCGCGGCATGCGAACGCTGCCGCGTCCCGATCGCGTGTGTCCGAAGACAGGTGTTTCATGTCCGACCGAAGCCTTCTCGCCATCATTCTTGCCGCCGGCCTGGGTACCAGGATGCGCTCCGATCTGCCCAAGGTGATGCATCCGATCGGCAACCTGCCGATGCTCGGCCATGTGCTGAAGGCGCTCGACGATGGCTCGCGCAAGCGCATCGCCGTGGTGGTCGGTCCCGGCATGGAGCGCCTGGAGGCGCTGGTCGCGGCGCTGGCGCCGGGGGCGACGTGCCACCTGCAGCAGGAACGGCTCGGCACGGCGCATGCGGTGCTGGCCGCGCGCGCAGCCCTCCAGGATCCGGCCGACGACGTACTGGTGCTGTTCGGCGACACACCGCTGGTGACGCCGGCGGCGATCGCCCGGGTGCGTGCGGCGCTGGCGCGCGGCGCCGACATGGCCGTGCTCGGATTCCATGCCCGCGCGCCGCAGGGTTACGGCCGGCTCCTGATGGAGGGCGAGAGGCTGGTCGCCATCCGCGAGGAGAAGGACGCGAGCGACGCGGAGCGGGCGGTGACCTTTTGCAACTCCGGCATCATGGGCTTTCGCGGCGCCATCGCCGAGGACCTGATCGGATCGATCGGCAAGGCCAACGCCCAGGGCGAATACTATCTCACCGACGCGGTGGAACTGGCCAACGCACGCCGTCTTGCCGTGGTCGCCGAGACGGCGGACGAGGACGAGGTGCAGGGAATCAACACGCGCGCGCAACTGGCGGCCTGCGAGGCGGTGTTCCAGGCGCGCATGCGCCGCGCGGCGATGGACGCCGGCGTCACGCTGCAGGCGCCGGAGATGGTGTTCTTCTCGCACGATACGGTGCTCGAGGCGGATGTCTTCGTCGAGCCGAACGTGGTGTTCGGGCCGGGCGTCCATGTCGAGGGCGGGACGCGGATCCGCGCCTTCAGCCACCTGGAGGGCGCACATGTCGGGCGCGATGCCACGGTCGGCCCGTTCGCGCGGCTGCGGCCGGGCGCCGAACTCGCCGCCGATACCCACATCGGCAACTTTGTCGAGATCAAGAACGCGACTGTGGCCGAGGGCGCCAAGGTCAACCACCTGACCTACATCGGCGATGCCGACATTGGCGCCAAGAGTAACATCGGCGCCGGCACCATCACCTGCAACTACGACGGCTACCTGAAGCACCGCACGACCATCGGTGCGGGCTGCTTCGTCGGCTCCAACGCCACGCTGGTGGCGCCGGTGGCGCTCGGCGACGGCGCCTATGTGGCGGCCGGCAGCGTGGTCACCGATGCGGTGCCGGCGGACGCTCTCGCCATCGGCCGCGGCCGGCAGGAGGTCAAGCCGGGGCGGGCGAGGGCCCTGCGCGAGCGGCTGGCAGCCGAAAAGGCGCGACGCGGCTGAACGGCACGCCGGCTCTGTCACGGACTGAAACAGGGTTTGATTTCGAAGATTTAACCGCTTTCGTCTACACGGAGGCGTCCTTCAGCCGTTGCGGAGCAAATCATTCATGTGCGGGATTGTCGGTATCGTCGGCACGTCGGAGGTCGCCTCGCGCCTCGTCGATGCACTCAAGCGCCTCGAATACCGGGGCTACGATTCGGCCGGGGTGGCGACGCTGGAAGGCGGCGTGCTGACGCGCCGGCGCGCAGAGGGCAAGCTGCGCAACCTTGAGGCGCTGCTGCACAAGAGCCCGCTCGCGGGCACCATCGGCATCGGCCACACCCGCTGGGCGACGCATGGGGCGCCGACCGTCGACAACGCCCATCCGCATGCCAGCGGCGGCGTGGCGGTGGTGCACAACGGCATCATCGAGAACTACCTCGCCCTGCGCGAGGAGGCGGTCGCCCGGGGACTTCATCCCGTCACCGAGACCGACACGGAGGTGGCCGCGCTGCTGGTGGCGGCGGAACTCGCCGACGGCCTCAGCCCGCAGGAGGCGGTCGGCAGGGTGCTGCCGCGGCTGCGCGGCGCCTTCGCGCTGGTGTTCCTGTTCGACGGCCACGACGAGCTTCTGATCGGCGCGCGCCGCGGCTCGCCGCTCGCGGTCGGCCACGGCAGCGGCGAGATGTTCCTCGGCTCCGACGCCATCGCGCTGTCGCCGTTCACCGACCGGATCACCTATCTCGACGAGGGCGACTGGGTGGTGGTGACGCGCACGGGCGCGCAGGTCTACGACCGCGACAACAGGCCGGTGACGCGCGCCGAAAGCAGGTCCACCGTCGGCGCAGTCATGATCGACAAGGGCAACTACCGTCATTACATGGCCAAGGAGATCCACGAGCAGCCCGAGGTGATCGGCCACACGCTGTCGCGCTACCTTGATCTCGGCGCCAAGAAGGCGAAGCTGCCGGACGGTGCCGCGATCGACTTCTCCAAGCTGACCCGTCTGGTCATTTCGGCCTGCGGCACGGCGTTCTACGCCGGCCTGATCGGCAAGTACTGGTTCGAACGCTACGCGCGCCTGCCCGTCGAAATCGACATCGCCTCGGAGTTCCGCTACCGCGAACTGCCGGTCTCGGAAGGCGAACTGGCGCTGTTCATCTCGCAGTCGGGCGAAACCGCCGACACGCTGGCCTCGCTGCGCTACTGCAGGCAGCACGGCCTGACCATCGGCGCGGTGGTCAACGTGCCGGAATCGACCATCGCGCGCGAGGCCGACGTGGTGTTCCCGACCATCGCCGGGCCGGAGATCGGCGTCGCCTCGACCAAGGCCTTCACCTGCCAGCTGGCGGTGCTGGCGTCGCTGGCGATCCTCGCCGGCCGCCAGCGCGGACATCTCAGCGACGCCCAGGAGGCGGAACTCGTCGGCGCCCTGGCCGAGGCGCCGGGGCGGGCGGTGCAGGCGCTCAAGCTGGAGGCGCAGATCGAGCGCCTGGCGCCGAGCCTCGCGCGCGCCAAGGACCTGCTCTACCTGGGACGCAGCACCAACTATCCACTGGCGCTGGAAGGCGCGCTCAAGCTCAAGGAACTGTCCTACATCCACGCCGAAGGCTATGCGGCGGGAGAACTGAAGCACGGGCCGATCGCGCTGATCGAGGAAAATATTCCTGTCATCGTCATTGCGCCGCACGATTCGATCTACGAGAAGACCGTCTCCAACATGCAGGAGGTCGCCGCGCGGGGCGGCAGGATCCTGCTGGTCACCGACGACAAGGGGGGCGAGGCGTCGGGCCTGGGCCACAAGGACCGCATCGTCCTGCCGGAGATGCCGGAGATCCTGTCGCCGATCGTCTATGCGATTCCGATCCAGCTGATCGCCTATCACACGGCGGTGTTCATGGGCACGGACGTCGACCAGCCGCGCAACCTGGCCAAGTCGGTGACTGTCGAGTAGCGCGCGGCCCAGCCCCGTGCTCAGCCGGGCCGCGAGGGGCGGCTGAGCACATAGGCGGCGCTGGCGAGCATGAACACGGCGACCGCAGCGGCAAGGAGCGGGCCGGCGCCGGAACCGACCAGAAAGATGGCATAGCCCATGGTCATGCCGAGGATCGCGAAGGCCTTGGCGCGCGGCGGAATGACGCCATGCTCACGCCAGGCCCGCACCGGCGGGCCGAACTGCGGATGGTCGAGAATGCGCGCCTCCAGTTCCGGCGACGAGCGGGCGAAGAAGCCTGCGGCCAGGATGAAGAAGATCGTCGTCGGCAGCAGCGGCAGGAAAGCGCCGACGATGCCCAGTCCGACGCATCCGAATCCTGCCAGCCTGTAGGCGGTCCGCCGCACCCAGAGAGCCTCCTGCTTGCGGTCCTGTCGTTCCGGCCGCCGAAAAATATTCCGGAGTGACGGATACCGTTTTTGTGCAATGCCCCTTATTTAGGAACGACGCAAGAGTTTGCGACGCTGTTTCGTCTGGTCCGGGACAAGCAACATGACTGGCGCTGCCGATCCGCAACCGTCCGAAGACCCCATCAGGGTGAAGCCGCACCGAATCGGATTCATGACACGGTTAAGGAATTATTTCCTAACAGGCCTTGTGATCGCCGGCCCGATCGGCATCACCCTGTGGCTGACCTGGTCGTTCATCCAGTGGGTGGACGGCTGGGTGAAACCGTTCGTGCCCAAGGGCTACAATCCGGACACCTACCTGCCGTTCCCGGTGCCCGGCTTCGGCCTGATCGTCGCCTTCATCGTGCTGTCGGTGCTCGGCTTCCTGGCCGCCAACATCGCCGGCCGGACACTGATCTCCTACGGCGAATTCCTTGTCGGGCGGATGCCGCTGGTGCGCAACCTCTACAACGGCCTGAAGCAGATCTTCCAGACCGTGCTCGACGAACGGGGCAGCAGCTTCAAGAAGGCGGCGATCATCGAATATCCGCGCAGGGGCATGTGGGCGATCGTGTTCGTCTCGACCTCGCCCAAGGGCGAAGTCGCCGACCGGCTGTCCGACTTCGCCGAGACCATCGCCGTGTTCCTGCCGACGACGCCGAACCCGACCTCGGGCTTCCTGCTCTACGTGCCGAAGAGCGACGTCATCGAACTCGCGATGTCGGTGGAGGATGCGGCCAAGCTGGTGATCTCGGCCGGCCTCGTCAGTCCGGACTATCCCAAGGCGGTTCAGGACGCGATCGCGGCGGACAGGCGCGCCAGAGCGGCCCGGCTCGCCGGCGACGCCTGAGGCCGCCCGTTTCGAGACCGAACCGTCAGCCCGCCCGCAGCAGCCGGATCGCCTCGTCGCGGGAGAAGAGATAGAGCAGGCAGCGCAGGGCCGCGCCGCGCGGTCCCTTGAGGTCGGGGTCGGTCTCCAGCACCAGCCGGGCGTCGTCGCGGGCGATCTCCATCAGGTCGCCGTGGGCCTCAAGCCGCGCGAGGCGGAAGCCGGGCGTGCCGGACTGGCGCGTGCCGAGGATCTCGCCCTCGCCGCGCAGGCGCAGGTCCTCCTCGGCGATCAGGAACCCGTCGTTGGTCTCGCGCATCACCGACAGCCGCGCGGCGGCGGTTTCGCCGAGCGGTCCCTTGTACAGCAGGACGCAGGACGACGGCCGGTCGCCGCGCCCGACCCGGCCGCGAAGCTGGTGTAACTGGGCGAGGCCGAAACGTTCCGCGTGCTCTATGACGATGATCGTCGCGTCCGGCACGTCGACGCCGACCTCAATCACCGTGGTGGCGACCAGGACGCGGGCGGCACCGTCCTTGAAGGCGGTCATCGCCGCGTCCTTTTCCTCGCCGCTCATGCGGCCGTGCACGAGCGCGACGGGCACCTTCAGTTCCTGCGACAGGTGCCGGTGCCGGTCCTCGACGGCGGCGAGGTCGGTCTTTTCCGATTCCTCGACCAGCGGGCAGACCCAGTAGACCTTCTGGCCCTCGGCGACGGCAGCCTTGATGCGCGCGACCATCTCGCCCATGCGGTCAAGCGAGACGGATACCGTGGTGACCGGCTTGCGGCCGGCCGGTTTCTCGGTCAGGCGCGAGACGTCCATGTCGCCGAAGCAGGTCAGCACCAGGGTGCGCGGGATCGGCGTGGCGGTCATCACGAGGACATCGACGCCGCGGCCCTTGGCGGACAGGGCGAGGCGCTGGTGGACGCCGAAGCGGTGCTGCTCGTCGACCACGGCGATGCCGAGATTGCGGAAGGCGACGCTGCCCTGGAACAGCGCATGGGTGCCGACGACCAGGTCGATTGTGCCGGACTGCAGGGCATCCTGGGTGTCCCGGCGCGTCTTCGCGCTGTCGCGGCCGGTCAGCACCGCGATGCGGATGCCGGCGGCGCGGCAGAGCGGTTCCATCGAGGCGAAATGCTGGCGGGCGAGGATCTCGGTCGGCGCCATCAGCACGGCCTGGGCGCCCGTTTCGATCACCGCGGCCATGGCGAGCAGGGCGACCACGGTCTTGCCCGCGCCGACGTCGCCCTGCAGCAGGCGCAGCATGCGGTGCGGGCTCCTCAGATCGGCCTCGATCTCGCGCACGGCCTGCTGCTGTCCGGCGGTCAGCGCATAGGGCAGGGCGGCGAGGATCCTCGCCGTCAGCCGGCCGTCGGGGCGCCGCGCCTCGCCGCCGAGCTGGCGCATGTTGGCGCGTACCAGCGCGAGCGCCAGCTGGTTGGCGAGGTATTCGTCATAGGCCAGCCGGCGCAGGGTGGCGCCCGTCGGGACAAGGTCGTTCGCCTCGCGCGGACGGTGCGCGAAGCGCAGCGCCTGGTCGAAATCCGGCCAGCCTTGGCGCGCCTTGAAGGCGGGATCAAGCCATTCGGGCAGCAGCGGCAGGCGCTCCAGCGCCCCGAGCACGGCCTTCTGCAGCGTCTTCGGCGCCAGCCCGGCGGTCATCGGATAGACAGGCTCGACGGCGCGCATCGCCTCGGCTTCCTCGGCCGTCAGGATGTAGTCCGGGTGGACCATCTGGGGCCGCTCGGAGAACCATTCGACCTTGCCGGAGACGATCCGACGCGCGCCCTCGGGCAGCACCGTCTCGAGCCAGTCGCGGCGAGGATGGAAGAACACCAGCGCGATGGTGCCGGTCGCATCCGACGCCAGCACGCGGTAGGGTGCCTTGCCGTGGCGCGGCGACGGCAGGTGGCGCTCGACGACCAGGTCGAGGGTGACGACGTCGCCGTTCTCGCAGCGCGCGACACCGGGCCGCTTGCGCCGGTCGATGACCGAATGCGGCAGGTGGAACAGGAGGTCGGCGACCGTCGGCTCCCGGCCCGGTGTATCGGCGAGCAGCGTGGCGAACAGCCTGGCGATCTTCGGTCCGACGCCCGGCAGGACGGACACGGGAGCGAAGAGCGGATCGAGAACCGACGGGCGCATGGACTTCCACCTGTGAACGTGCCGCCGGTTTTGGCACGCCAGCGCGGGCGGATGCAATGGCGGGCACCGACCCGCTGACAGACGCGGCCGGCGGGTCTATATAGCGCGGGACGACACGCGGACGAACGGCCAGCCGGTCCAGCCGCCCTGAGGGCGGCGCGGGGGCGGCGTGGGGTTCCAGCAAGCGGAAAGACGGAACGATGAAGGCAGAGGAAGGGCAGGGCACGCACGATCCCCTCGCCGCCGACGCGGTGCGCAGGAAACGGATCCTGTTCCGCTGCTGGCACCGCGGCATGAAGGAGATGGACCTGCTGCTCGGCGGATTTGCCCAGGCGCAGATCGAGACGCTGACTACCGCGGAACTGGACGAGTTGGAGGACCTGCTCGACATCAACGACCAGGACCTGTTCTCCTGGATGACCGGCCGCACGCCCGTGCCAGCGGAACGAGACCGTCCCCTCTACCGGCGCATCCTCGCCTTCCACGCCGACAAGCCCTTCTGAGACGGACCGGGCGCCGCCCGTCCCGCACCGGACCAAAGGAAGAAAACCGCCGTGTTCGAAAGCCTGCTGCAGCATCGGGGCAACATCACGCTCGCCGGCGTGCCGGACGGGGCGGAAGCCTATGCGCTCGCCAAGGTGCTGGCCGAATCGGACCGCGCCGGCCTGGCGCTGGTGTTCGTGGCGCGCGACGCCGCGCGCATGCAGATGATCGCCGACGCGCTGGCCTTCTTCTCGCCCGCGACGGACGTCCTGCAGCTGCCGGCCTGGGACTGCCTGCCCTACGACCGGGTGTCGCCGACGCCGGCGGTCAGCGCGCGCCGGCTGCTGGTGCTCGGCGCATTGGCGCGCGGTCTGGCGCAGAACAGCCAGACCGTCCTGCTGACCACCTGCAATGCTGCCGTGCAGCGCATGCCGGCGCGCGACTGGATGGCGCATCAGACATTCTCGCTGGCGCCGGGCAACCGGATCGATCTGTCGCGGATCGCGGCCTGGCTCGATCTCAACGGCTTCTCGCGCACGCCGACTGTGCGCGAGACCGGCGAATACGCCGTGCGCGGCGGCATCGTCGACCTGTATGCGCCCGGCTCCGACGAGCCGGTGCGGCTGGACTTCTTCGGCGACACGCTGGAATCGATCCGCGCGTTCGACCCCGAAACCCAGCGAACGACGCGCCAGCTCAGGCGGCACGACCTCGTGCCGATGAGCGAGGTCGTGCTCACGGAGGAGGCCGTCTCGCGCTTTCGCCGTGCCTATCTCGCACGCTTCGGCGCCGCGCGCCGCGACGATGTGCTCTATCAGTCGATCAGCGAGGGGCGCCGCTACCCCGGCATGGAGCACTGGCTGCCGCTGTTCCACGAACGTCTCGAAACGCTGTTCGATTTTATCGGCGATACGCCGCTTATCTTCGATTCGGCCGCTGCGGACGTGGCCCGCGAGCGGTTCGATCAGGTCGACGAGCACTATGCCGCGCGCAAGGATGCGCTGGACAACGGACATCTCGCGGGCGCGGTGCCCTATCTGCCGGTCGAGCCGGACGGGCTCTATCTTGGCAGGGATGAGTGGACCGCGGCGGTCGCCGACGCGGCGAGCTCCCTGCTCGATCCCTTCACGCCGCCGCCGGGGCAGGGAAGGCAGACGATCGAACTGGGCGGCCGCCAGGGCCGCACCTTCGCCGCCGAACGGGTCGCCGGCGACGTCAACATCTTCGACGCGCTGATCAGGCACGTGCGGGCCTTGCAGAAGGAGAGGAAGACGGTCGTCATCGCCTGCTGGAGCGACGGCTCGCGCGACCGCCTCGGCCAGATTCTCGGCGATCACGGACTGGGTCAGGCCGTACCGGTGGAGAGCCAGGCGGACATCGCCGGCCTCGACGCGCGCACGACCGGTCTTGCCGTCCTCGGCCTCGAGCACGGCTTCGAGATCGCCGACCTGGCGTTCATCGCCGAGCAGGACATCCTCGGCGACCGGCTGGTGCGCAAGGGACGGCGCAAGGCCAAGGGTGCCAATGTCCTGACCGAGGCGACCGCCCTTTCGGAAGGCGACCTGGTCGTGCATGTCGACCACGGCATCGGCCGGTTCGTCGGGCTGAAGACGATCGAGGCGGTGGGAGCGCCGCACGACTGCCTGGAACTGCAATATGCCGGCGGCGACAAGCTGTACCTGCCGGTCGAGAACATCGAACTACTGACCCGTTACGGCTCGGAGGAGACCGAGGCGCAGCTGGACAGGCTGGGCGGCGGGGCCTGGCAGGCGCGCAAGGCGCGCATGAAGAAGCGCATCCTGGAGATCGCCGACGGACTGATCAGGACCGCGGCGGCACGGGCGCTGAAGACGGCGCCGGTGGTGGAGACGCCCGAGGGAGCCTACGACGAATTCGCCACCCGCTTTCCCTACGAGGAGACGGAGGACCAGCTCAACGCCATTGATGCCGTGTTCGCCGATCTCGCCTCGGGGCGGCCGATGGACCGGCTGGTGTGCGGCGACGTCGGCTTCGGCAAGACCGAGGTGGCGCTGCGCGCTGCCTTCGTCGCCGCCCTGTCCGGCCGGCAGGTGGCGGTGGTGGTGCCGACCACGCTGCTCGCCCGCCAGCACTACAAGACCTTTGCCGAGCGCTTCCACGGCCTGCCGGTGCGCGTCGCCCAGGCCTCGCGCCTGGTCGGCGCCAAGGACCTGGCCGAGACCAGGAAAGGCCTCGTCGACGGTTCGGTCGACATCGTCATCGGTACGCACGCGCTGCTCGGCAAGGGCATCGGCTTCCGCGACCTGGGGCTGCTGATCATCGACGAGGAACAGCATTTCGGCGTCAAGCACAAGGAGCGGCTGAAGGAACTGAAGGCCGACGTGCATGTGCTGACGCTGTCCGCGACGCCGATCCCGCGCACGCTGCAGCTGGCGCTGACGGGGGTGCGCGAACTGTCGCTGATCGCGACGCCGCCGGTCGACCGGCTGGCGGTCAGGACCTTCGTGTCGCCATTCGATCCGATCGTCGTGCGCGAGGCTCTGCTGCGCGAGCACTACCGCGGCGGCCAGAGCTTCTACGTCTGTCCGCGCGTATCCGACCTGGCCGAGACGGCCGAGTTCCTCGCCGAGAGCGTGCCGGAGGTGAAGGTGGCCGTCGCCCACGGCCAGATGGCGCCGGGCCAGCTCGACGATGTCATGAATGCTTTCTACGAGGGAAAGTACGACGTTCTGCTGTCGACCACGATCGTCGAGTCGGGCCTCGACATCCCGACCGCCAACACGCTGATCGTGCACCGGGCGGACATGTTCGGCCTGGCCCAGCTCTACCAGCTGCGCGGGCGCGTCGGACGGTCCAAGGTGCGCGCCTATGCGCTGTTCACCGTGCCGGCCAACAAGACGCTGACCGCGACCGCCGAGCGGCGGCTGAAGGTGCTGCAGTCGCTGGACA
Organism: Polymorphum gilvum SL003B-26A1; assembly: GCF_000192745.1. Classification (NCBI taxonomy): domain Bacteria; kingdom Pseudomonadati; phylum Pseudomonadota; class Alphaproteobacteria; order Rhodobacterales; family Paracoccaceae; genus Polymorphum; species Polymorphum gilvum. The sequence continues at coordinate 2,458,262 of NC_015259.1, read as the reverse complement.
CGCTCGGCGCCGGCTTCCAACTGGCGAGCCACGACCTCGACATCCGCGGCGCCGGCAACCTGCTCGGCGAGGAACAGTCCGGCCATATCCGGGAGGTCGGCTTCGAGCTCTACCAGCAGATGCTTGAGGAGGCGGTGGCGAGCCTGAAGGACGGCGGCGCGGAGGCCGGCGAGGAGCACTGGTCGCCGCAGATCAACGTCGGCACGCCGGTGCTGATCCCCGAGGCCTACGTGCCCGACCTGCAGTTGCGGCTGTCGCTCTACCGGCGGCTCGCGGACCTTGCCGAAGCGCAGGAGATCGACGCCTTCGGCGCCGAACTGATCGACCGCTTCGGACCGCTGCCCGAGGAGGTCGGCCACCTGCTCAAGATCGTCTTCATCAAGGGCCTCTGCCGAAAGGCCAACGTCGAGAAGGTCGACACCGGGCCGAAGGGCATGGTGATCAGCTTCCGCAACAACGAATTCGCCAACCCAGCTGCCCTGGTCGGCTACATCGCCGAGCAGGGCGTGCTAGCCAAGATCCGGCCCGACCAGAAGGTCGTGTTCACCCGCGACTGGGCCAGCGCCGACGAGCGGCTGAAAGGCACGGCGACGATCATGACCAAGCTGGCTCGTCTGGCGGGCGCGGACAAGGCGGCGGCCTGACGAAAAAGTTCATTTTACAAGGGGTTGTCGGACCGTGCCGTGCACGCCGCCGGCCTGTTCCACAGACGCCCCGGACGCCGCCGCGCGTCGAAGCCGCCCGGCAATAACGCGGCTGCGAAACGCTCTGTTAAGGGTGACTCGGCACACTATGCGCCAGTGAGACCCCTCGTTTCGTGTAGGTCCCGGCCGTGCCCGCCACCACCCGCCAGCGCAAGAAGTCCGTCCTCCGCCGCCTCGTCATTCCCTTCGCCGCCCTAGCGGTACTCGGCTATTTCGGCTTCCATGCCCTCAACGGCGAGTTCGGCCTGGTCGGGCGCGCCCGCATCGAGCACCAGGTGCGCGACCTGGAAGCGGAACTGGCCGTCGTCGTCACCGAGCGCGAAGAACTCTTTGCCCGCGTCAGTCTGCTGCGGCCGGAAAGCCTCGATCCCGACATGATCGACGAGCGCGCACGGCTCAACCTGAACCTCGTCCATGCCGACGAGGTGGCCATCTTGCGGCCCGGATATGGGCACGGACGATAACTTAAAAACAGCTAACAAGGCAGGATAAACCGATATCCAGTTAACTAAGATAAATTCTTTTGAAAACAATAATTTGCATCAAATATGGAGCCGTCGTTCCGCCTCTTGGATTGACAATGTCGGCAGGTTACTCTCCGCTTGCTTTCCTAGGGGAAACGCCACGCTGAGACGAGGGACATGGCCGCTACCAAAAAGACACCCGCCGGCACGCGCTCCAAGGCAGCGCCCCGGCCCCGCGGCGCCGCCAAATCGGCCGCGCCTGCGATCGCCGAGTTCTCCAGGGACGAGGAACTCCATGCCTATCGCGAGATGCTGCTGATCCGCCGCTTCGAGGAGAAGGCCGGCCAGCTCTACGGCATGGGCCTGATCGGCGGCTTCTGCCATCTCTACATCGGCCAGGAGGCCGTCGTCGTCGGCATGCAGATGGCCAAGACCGACGGCGACCAGATGATCACCGGCTACCGCGACCACGGCCACATGTTGGCCATGGATCTCGACCCCAAGGGCGTCATGGCGGAACTGACCGGACGCAGGGGCGGCCTGTCCAAGGGCAAGGGCGGCTCCATGCACATGTTCTCCAAGGAGAAGCACTTCTACGGCGGCCACGGCATCGTCGGCGCGCAGGTGTCGCTCGGCACCGGCATCGCCTTCGCCAACCAGTACACCGGCAACGGCAACGTCGCGATGACCTTCTTCGGCGACGGCGCCTCCAACCAGGGCCAGGTCTACGAGAGCTTCAACATGGCCCAACTGTGGAAGCTGCCGGTCATCTACGTGATCGAGAACAACAAGTACGGCATGGGCACGAGCGTCGAGCGCGCCTCGTCGACCACCGACCTGTCGCAGCGCGGTGCCTCCTTCGGCATTCCGGGCGAGCAGGTCGACGGCATGGACGTGCGCGCCGTTAAGGCGGCGTCCGACAAGGCGCTGGCCTGGTGCCGGGAGGGCAACGGCCCCTACATCCTGGAGATGGTCACCTACCGCTACCGCGGCCATTCCATGTCCGACCCGGCGAAGTACCGCTCCAAGGACGAGGTGCAGAAGATGCGCACCGAGCGCGATCCGATCGAGCAGGTGCGGGCGCGGCTGATCGAGAACGACTGGGCGAGCGAAGACGATCTGAAGGCGATCGACAAGGACGTGCGCGCACTGGTCGCCGAGGCGGCGGAGTTCGCGCAGACCGATCCGGAGCCGGATCCGTCCGAACTCTACACCGACATTCTGCTCTGAGGCCGGGGGATACCATGCCGATCGACATTCTGATGCCGGCCCTGTCTCCGACCATGGAGGAGGGCAAGCTCGCCAAGTGGCTCAAGGCCGAGGGCGAGACCGTTTCCGCCGGCGACGTGATCGCCGAGATCGAGACCGACAAGGCAACCATGGAGGTGGAAGCCGTCGACGAGGGCGTGCTCGGCAAGATCCTGGTGCCGGCGGGCACCGAGAACGTCAAGGTCAACGAGCGCATCGCTGTGCTGCTCGCCGAGGGCGAGGACGCTGCGGCGGCCGAGGCGCCGGCGGCCGCGGCGGCCCCGGCCGCAGCCGAACCGGCGCCCGCTACGGCAGGCGCGACCCCCGTGCCGGCCGCACCGGCGCAGGCGAAGCCCGCCGAGGACCCAGAGATCCCGGCCGGCACCGAGACGGTGTCGATGACCGTGCGTGAGGCACTGCGCGACGCCATGGCCGAGGAGATGCGCCGCGACGAGCGCGTCTTCGTCATGGGCGAGGAGGTTGCCGAGTACCAGGGCGCCTACAAGATCACGCAGGGGCTGCTCGACGAGTTCGGCTCCAAGCGGGTGATCGACACGCCGATCACCGAGCACGGCTTCGCCGGCCTCGGCGTCGGCGCGGCGATGGCCGGGCTGAAGCCGATCGTCGAGTTCATGACCTTCAACTTCGCCATGCAGGCGATCGACCAGATCATCAACTCGGCCGCCAAGACGCTGTACATGTCCGGCGGCCAGATGGGCGCGCCGATCGTGTTCCGCGGCCCGAACGGCGCGGCCGCGCGCGTCGCCGCCCAGCACAGCCAGGACTATGCCTCCTGGTACGCCCACATCCCGGGCCTGAAGGTGATCCAGCCGTGGTCGGCAACCGACGCCAAGGGGCTGCTCAAGGCGGCGATCCGCGACCCCAACCCGGTCGTGTTCCTGGAGAACGAGATCCTCTATGGCCAGTCCTTCGAGGTACCCAAGGTCGATGATCTGGTGCTGCCGATCGGCAAGGCGAAGGTCGAGCGCGCCGGCACCGATGTTACCATCGTGTCCTGGGGCATCGGCATGACCTACGTGATGAAGGCGGTCGAGGAACTGGCCGGCATGGGCATCTCGGCGGAGGTGGTGAACCTGCGCTCGATCCGGCCGCTCGACATCGACACGGTGCTCGCCTCGGTCAGGAAGACCGGACGCTGCGTGACGGTGGAGGAAGCCTTCCCGGTCTGCTCGGTATCGTCGGAAATCGGCTACCAGGTGCAGGAGAAGGCCTTCGACTATCTCGATGCGCCGATCCTGCGCGTGACCGGCAAGGACGTGCCGATGCCCTATGCGGCCAACCTGGAGAAGCTGGCGCTGCCGTCGGTGAAGGACGTCATCGACGCGGTCAAAGCCGTGACCTACACGGCCTGAGGCGAGGGAGGCTGAGATGCCGATTGAAATCACCATGCCGGCGCTGTCCCCGACCATGGAGGAGGGGACCCTGGCCAAGTGGCTGGTCAAGGAAGGCGACACGGTGTCAGCCGGCGACGTGATCGCCGAGATCGAGACCGACAAGGCGACCATGGAAGTGGAAGCCGTCGACGAGGGCACGGTCGCCAGGATCCTGGTGCCGGCCGGCACGGCCGGCGTCAAGGTCAACGCACCGATCGCGGTGCTCGCCGGCGAGGGCGAGGACGCGGGGGCCGCGATCTGGCGCTGCACCGGCGCCCCGGCCTGCCCCCCAGTCCGGCGAGGCAGCGGCAGCCGGCTCGACCGCCGCGCCGGCGACGGCACCCGCTCCGACGCCGGCGCCCAGGGCGGCCGACGGCGCGCGCGTGTTCGCCTCGCCGCTGGCGCGCCGGCTGGCGGCGCAGAACAATCTCGACCTCAAGGCGCTCGCCGGCACCGGCCCGCACGGGCGCGTCGTGCAGCGCGACATCGAGACGGCGCTAAAGGCCGGCACCGGCAAGGCTACCCCCGCCGACGCCCCGGCGCCCAAGGCCGCGCCCGCGCTCGCCGCCGGGGCGTCCGACGAGCAAGTGCTCAAGCTCTACGAGGAAGGCTCCTACGAGCTAGTGCCGCACGACGGCATGAGGAAGACGATCGCCAGGCGGCTCACCGAGTCCAAGCAGACCATCCCGCATTTCTACGTGTCGGTCGACTGCGAACTCGACGCGCTGCTCGCCCTGCGGACCCAGATCAATGACGCGGCGCCCAAGAAGGGCGACCAGCCGGCCTACAAGCTGTCGGTCAACGACATGGTGATCAAGGCGCTGGCCCTGGCACTGCGCGACGTGCCGGACGCCAACGTGTCCTGGACCGAGCAGGCGATGGTCAGACACAAGCATTCGGACGTCGGCGTCGCGGTGGCGATCCCCGGCGGCCTGATCACGCCGATCATCCGCCAGGCCGAGCAGAAACCGCTTTCGGTCATTTCCAACGAAATGAAGGATCTCGGCAAGCGGGCCAAGGACCGCAAGCTCAAGCCCGAGGAATACCAGGGCGGCACGACCGCGGTTTCCAACATGGGCATGATGGGCGTCAAGGACTTCGCCGCCGTGGTCAACCCGCCGCACGCGACCATTCTGGCCGTCGGTTCGGGCGAGCGCCGGCCGGTGGTCAAGAACGACGCGCTGGCGATCGCGACCGTCATGACGGTGACGCTGTCGACCGACCACCGGGCCGTCGACGGCGCGCTCGGCGCGGAACTGATCGGCGCCTTCAAGCGCTACATCGAGAACCCGATGGCGATGCTCGTCTGAGCACGGCGCCGGCATACGGCGCGGCTCGTGGGGCCGTGCCGTATGCCTCCCTACGACTTTCCGAGGAAACGACCATGGCCGACACCGCTTACGACGTCATCATCATCGGCTCGGGGCCGGGCGGCTACGTGACCGCGATCCGCGCCGCGCAGCTCGGCTTCAAGACGGCGATCGTCGAGCGCGAGCACCTGGGCGGCATCTGCCTCAACTGGGGCTGCATCCCGACCAAGGCGCTGCTGCGCTCGGCCGAGATCTACCATTACATGAAGCACGCCAAGGACTACGGCCTGTCGGCCGACAACGTCTCGTTCGATCCGGCAGCGGTGGTCAAGCGCTCGCGCGGCGTGTCGGGGCAGCTGAACGGCGGCGTCGGCTTCCTGATGAAGAAGAACAAGGTCGACGTCCTCTGGGGCGAGGGCAAGATCACCAAGCCGGGCGAGGTCACCGTCGCCAAGCCGACCAAGAAGGCCGCCGAACCGCAGCACCCGGCGCCCAAGGGCACCCGGGGCGAGGGCGTCTACAAGGCCAAGCACATCATCGTTGCGACCGGCGCGCGCCCGCGCGTCATCCCCGGCATCGAGCCGGACGGCAAGGACATCTGGACCTATTTCGAGGCCATGGTGCCGCCGGCGATGCCCAAGTCGCTGATCGTCATGGGTTCCGGCGCCATCGGCATCGAGTTCGCGTCCTTCTACCGGACCATGGGCGCCGAAGTGACGGTGATCGAGATGATGCCGACCATCATGCCGGTCGAGGATCCGGAGATCTCCGCCCTGGCCCGCAAGCAGATGGAAAAGCAGGGTCTGAAGTTTATCACCGAGGCGAAGGTGTCGGCGGTGAAGAAGGGCGGCGGCAAGGTCGTCGCCACGGTCGAGACTAAGGACGGCAAGATGCAGGAGCTGACGGCGGAGAAGATGATCTCGGCGGTCGGCGTGGTCGGCAACATCGAGAACCTCGGCCTCGAGGCGCTCGGCGTGAAGACCGACCGCGGTTGCGTCGTCACCGACGGCTACGGCCGCACCAGCGTGCCCGGCATCTACGCCATCGGCGACGTCGCCGGCCCGCCGATGCTCGCGCACAAGGCGGAGCACGAGGGCGTCATCTGCATCGAGAAGATCAAGGGCCTCAACGTCCACGCCATGAACAAGGCGATGATCCCCGGCTGCACCTACTGCCATCCGCAGGTCGCCTCGGTCGGCCTGACCGAGCCCAGGGCCAAAGAGGCGGGCTACGAGATCCGGGTCGGCCGTTTCCCGTTCATGGGCAACGGCAAGGCGATCGCCCTCGGCGAGCCGGACGGGCTGGTCAAGACCATCTTCGACGCCAAGACCGGCCAGCTGCTCGGCGCGCACATGGTCGGGGCGGAGGTTACCGAACTCATCCAGGGCTTCGTCGTCGCCATGAACCTGGAGACGACCGAGGAAGACCTGATGCACACCGTCTTCCCGCATCCAACGCTGTCGGAGATGATGAAAGAAAGCGTGCTGGACGCCTACGGCCGGGTGCTCAATCTCTGAGCGGGCCAGCGGGTGTTCTTTTCGCCAATGAGGAGACGGGGCCAATGAGCATAGTCTACTGGATCGTCGTCGGCCTGATTGCCGGCGCAGTGGCGCACCGGGTGCTCGACAGCCGGGGTGGTTTCCTCGGCAGCCTGGTGGTCGGCCTGATCGGCGCCCTGGTCGGCGGCAAGCTGGCCGAGATCCTGCGCCTCAACATTACCGGCGGCTTCGTCGACCAGCTCGTGCTGGCGACCGTCGGCGCGGTCGTGTTCCTGTTCCTGTGGCGCAAGATCCGGCGCTAGACTTGCCGCGCCAGAATCAGCCGCGGAAAGGACCAGCCCATGCCGATTGCCGTGCCGACGCCGTCCGAGTTCACCGTCTGGGCGACCGACAAACTGCGCTACGGCGACACCGACCGTCAGGGCCACGTCAACAACGCGGCGTTCGCGACCTTTCTGGAGACCGGCCGGGTCGAGATCCTGCACGACAGCGACCGGCCGCTGACGGAAAAGGGCGCCGCCTTCGTCATCGCGCGGCTGGAACTCGACTTCCTGTCGGAGATCCTGTGGCCGGGCACAGTCGATATCGGCACTCGGGTGACGCGGGTCGGCAGCAGCTCGGTCACCCTCGAGCAGGCGATCTTCCAGGACGGACGCTGCGCGGCACGGGCGACCACGGTCATCGTGCAGATGGACGAGACGACGCGTCGCTCCCGGCCGCTGTCGGCGGCGACGGCAGCACGGCTCGCCGCCCTGTCGGGGCCTGTGTGAAATGCAGGGCGGTGCGGCGAACTGAAGGCTTGACGTCCCGCCCCAACAGGGACATGTGAGATCCATGGTCACCATCGTCGACACGCTCACGCGCACCGAACCGGCCGACAAGGCCAAGCCGAGGCACCCGGAAAAGGCGCATCGCCCGGACAATCCGGTGCAGCGCAAGCCGGCCTGGATCCGCGTCAAGGCGCCGACCTCGCCCGTCTATCGCGAGACCCAGGAGGTTGTGCGCCAGAACAAGCTGGTGACCGTCTGCGAGGAGGCCGGCTGTCCGAACATCGGCGAATGCTGGTCGAAGAAGCATGCGAGCTTCATGATCCTCGGCGACACCTGCACCCGCGCCTGCGCCTTCTGCAACGTGCGCACCGGCATGCCGGGTCCGGTCGATCCCAACGAGCCGGAGGGCATCGCGCGCGCGGTCGCCAGCATGGGGCTCGACCACGTGGTGATCACCTCGGTCGATCGCGACGACCTTGAAGACGGCGGCGCGCGCCATTTCGCCGAGGTCATCGCCGCGATCCGCGCCGGCGCGCCGAAGACAACCATCGAGGTGCTGACGCCCGACTTCCTGCGCAAGGAGGGCGCGCTGGAAATCGTCGTGGCGGCCAAGCCGGACGTGTTCAACCACAACCTGGAAACGGTGCCGTCGAAATATCTCAAGGTCCGGCCCGGCGCGCGCTACTTCCACTCCATCAGGTTGCTGCAGCGGGTCAAGGAGCTCGATCCGACCATGTTCACCAAGTCGGGCATCATGGTTGGCCTCGGTGAGGAGCGCAACGAGGTGCTTCAGCTGATGGACGACCTGAGGACGGCGGACGTCGATTTCCTGACCATCGGCCAGTATCTGCAGCCGTCGAAAAAGCATCATCCGGTCATGGGCTTCGTCACGCCGGAGGAATTCAAGGCCTACGAGACGATCGCCTATGCCAAGGGGTTCCTGAAGGTCTCTGCCAGCCCGTTGACGCGCTCGTCGCATCACGCCGGCGAGGACTTCGCCGATCTCAGGGCCGCGCGCGCGGCCAGGCTCGGTCGGTGAGGGGATCGCTGACAGGGCGACATGGCGGCGCGCCGAGCGCTCGCGTCAGCAGGTAAGGGCGCAGTCTTCCATGCCGTCTTTCCACACCATCCACGAAGTTGCGCACAGCGCCAGGAACATGTTCGCCCTGGTGGCGGACGTGGAGAAATACCCGCAGTTCGTGCCGCTGTGCCGCAGCCTCGTCATTCGCGGCCGCAAGCCGTTCGACGACGGTCGGGAGGTTCTCGTCGCCGACATGACCGTGGCCTACAAGATGTTCCGCGAAACCTTCACCAGCCGGGTGCAGCTCGATCCCGAAAAGGGCGAAATCCTGGTCGAGTATCTCGACGGGCCGTTCACGCATCTGGAGAACCGCTGGACCTTCGTCCCGGCCGGACCGGAGTCGTGCCAGGTCGGTTTCTTCATCTCCTACGATTTCAGGAGCCGGACCCTGGCGGCGCTGATGGGGGCGATGTTCGATCTCGCCTTCCGCAAGTTCGTCTCGGCCTTCGAGGCGCGCGCCGACGAGGTCTACGGGTGCAAGGACGCGCGCGCCGCCAGATAGGTGGGCGGGGTGGTTCACCTCGGGTTGAACGCCCGGCGGATCGTTGTCAGCCGGTTCTGGCGTCCGGACGACGGATCGAGGCCGGAGAGGGTCATCTGCTCGGCGGCCTTGCCGAGGCCGAGGTCGGTGAGCCTGACCTGGGTCTGCGGCGACTCGCACAGCGGAACCCAGCCGCGACCGCGGCTGAATTCCACCCGCAGCGTGTATCCGCGAGCAGCTTCCTTCTCGGCCCATGCCACGGTACGCGGCAGGACCCAGTATTCCTGATCGCAGTAGCGGACCCTGTAGTAGCCCGCTTGAGCAGCCTTCAGGATCTGATGGCTGCCGCGGAAGCGCGAACCATTTTCCCGGGAAATCACGTGATATTCTCCTGCCACCGGCTGGGGCTGAGCCGCAACCGGTTCCATCGAAAGCAGCAGGAGGAGCGGCACGCCGCACACGTATCTCACTGGATCGCCATCTTCTTGACCCTCGGATTCGAGGGATATGGGAACGATGACTTCGATAGTGAAGAAGAATTATCAGCTAAACCTTGCCAGATCCTCTAAATATTTACTAGAGGTTGCCGGTTCAGGTGTCCATATGGATACTTTTTGCGATGAAATTTTATTCAATATCGAATGGATAAAGCAGTCCGTTACCGACTGTGATAGGTCGGCCGCTGCGGCGGTGCGATGGTGATATCGGAAAAGGAGCGGCGAATGGCCGAGAAGCGGTTTTCCGACTGGACCGTTGTCTCACCCAGGCGGAGGATGTCGAACGGATCGCCGATTATGCCGATATCAGCGAGGGTTACCTGCTTTTCCGGGTTCGCGCAGATCGGCAGCCAGCCGCGCCCCTCGTTGAATTCGAGGGTCACTTCGCGGTTGTTCTGCGCCTCCACCTGGGTCCAGGCGACGGTCAGCGGCCGGACCCAGAACGAACGGCCGCAATAGCGGACTTCGCGGAAGTCGGCATGAGCCTCGGACAGAACCTTGTGGCTTGCGTGAAACTTGCCGTCCGGCAACCGGGCAATCAGAAAAAAGTCTCCCGGGTTCGGGAGGGACTGCGACCACGCCCGATCGCTCGCGAGCGCCAGAAGCAGAAGTGCAGCCAGATACTTCCTCATGAGACCCCCAGGGGCGGTGCGCAACCTCCGACCGGCGCAGGCCTGCACCTGGAGCTTGTGCGAAGCTGAACCCTAGCGCCTCCGGTTTTAGAATTGCTTCAGGCAAAAGATTGCATTTGAAACAAGTTCCAGCGCGTGCCGGATGGCGTCCCGACGGATGCCGGCCCGGCCGGCGTTGTCGAACAGGCGCGCGCTGTGTTCGGCCGTTCCGGAGCGTGTCGCGAGCGCGAAATGGACCGTGCCGACCGGCTTGTCCGCGCTGCCGCCGCCCGGACCGGCAATGCCCGTGATCGAGACGGCGATATCGGCCCGTGAGCGCGCGAGCGCGCCGGTCGCCATGGCGAGGGCGACCTCCCGGCTGACGGCTCCGTGCCGCTCGATGAGGTCGGCCGGAACGCCGAGCATGTCCGCCTTGGCCTCGTTCGAATAGGTGACGAAGCCGCGGTCGAGAACCGCGGAAGCGCCGGAGACTTCCGTCAGCAGGCCGCACAGCAAGCCGCCGGTGCAGGATTCGGCGGCGGCGAGCATCACTCCCCGGGTGCGGCAGGCAGCGACGAGCTTTTCCGCTTCGGGCAGCAGAGACGCTATGTCGGTCATTCAGGTTCCTCCTCGTCGGGCGGGGGAAGACGCACGGTCGCCGTTGCCAGGGCCGCAATGCCTTCCTTGCGACCGGTGAAGCCGAGCCGTTCCGAGGTGGTCGCCTTGACGGAGACACGGCCGACCGGCAGGCGGCAGATGCTTGCGATGCGGGTGCGCATGGCTTCGCGAACCGGGCCGATCTTCGGCACTTCGCACACCACGGTGACGTCGAGATGGGCGATCCGGCCGCCGCGGGCGCGCACCAGATCGACCGCGTGGACCAGGAAGCGGTCGGACGCGACCCCCTTCCATTGCGGATCCGAGGGCGGAAAATGGGCGCCGATGTCCTGCTCGGCGATGGCGCCGAGAATGGCGTCGGTCAGGGCGTGCAGAACGACGTCGGCGTCGGAATGGCCGGCCAGCCTGCGCTCATGGGGAACGGAAATGCCGCCGAGGACGACGGCGTCGCCAGCCTCGAAGGCATGGACGTCGTAACCGGTGCCGACCCTGATGTCGGACAAGGCGTTCCAATCGGTCATCGGCAGGCTCCGTCTCGCGCGCTCCAGGTCGCCCCTGGACGTGATCTTGTAGTTGCCGGCGTCGCCTTCGATCAAGTGCACCGCCATGCCGGCCCATTCGGCAACCGCCGTGTCGTCGGTGAAGCCGTCCATGCTGGCGGACACCGCCGCCCGGTGGGCGTCGAGGATGGCGCGGTAGCGGAAGCCCTGCGGCGTTTGCGCCGCCCACAGCCCCGTGCGGTCGACGGTGTCCTCGACGAACAGCCCGCCGCGCGACCGCTTGAGCGTGTCGACGACCGGCACGGCGGCGAGGACGGCATCCGCGCCGTCGGCAAGTCCTGCGACAACCCGGGCGATCAGGTCGGCGCCGACGAACGGGCGGGCGGCGTCGTGCACCAACACGAAGTCGGGTGTGCGGGCTTCGAGCGCCTCCAACCCGGCGCGGACAGAGGCCTGACGCGTGGCGCCGCCTTGCGCCGGCGCCAGCAGGCGCGCGCGCTCGGCGGCAGAAAACGGCTTGACGGCGCGATCGTAAAGGTCGCGGTCGTCGGGGTGGATGACGACGAGGACACAGTCGATACCGGGGGCGGAGAGGACCGCGGCCAGGGTATGGCTCAGGATCGGGCGGCCGCCGATGGCGACATACTGCTTGGGCAGCCCGTCCGCTGCATCGGCCAGGCGCGAACCGCGGCCTGCGGCGACGATCAGGACCGCGACCGAATTGGGCATGGGGCGTCTCCCTGGCGCGGAGCGTCGCGGCGCGGCGATCCGCTCGTTGCAGTTGCCTTTTCCCTTCTCAACCATATTGTCGGCGCCCCGACAACTTCCCCCTTGCCGCAATGCAAAATGTGGCTATTGTGTAGGCAATTCGGTTAGTGCACACGATATGAGCAAATCAACGCATAGTCCCGGTTGCGACGGCCTGCGTATTGGCCCGCTGGTGATAGCCAATCGCGCCCTCCTGGCCCCGATGTCCGGCGTGTCGGACCTGCCCTTCCGCCGGCTGGCGTCCCGTTTTGGCGCCGGCGTTGTGGTGTCGGAGATGGTCGCCAGCGAATCCCTCGTTCAGGGCGACGTGGAGATGCGGACACGGGCCGAGGGGAAGGGCATCGGACTGCACGTGGTGCAGCTGGCAGGCCGCGAGGCCCGTTGGATGGCGGAGGCGGCACGAATCGCCGAAGGCGCCGGGGCCTCGATCATCGACATCAACATGGGCTGTCCGGCCAAGCGCGTGACCACCGGCTATTCGGGGTCGGCGCTGATGCGCGACCTCGACCACGCGCTCGGCCTGATCGAGGCGACGGTCGGCGCGGTCAGCGTGCCGGTGACGGTCAAGATGCGGCTCGGCTGGGACGCCCAGTCGATCAACGCGCCGGAGCTGGCGCGGCGGGCGCAGGCGGCCGGCGTGCAGCTCGTAACGGTACATGGGCGGACCCGGAACCAGTTCTACAAGGGCGCGGCCGACTGGGCCGCGATCCGGGCCGTTGTCGAGGCAGTCGACATTCCCGTGATCGCCAACGGCGACTGCCTGTCCTTCGACGATGCCGACCGCATGCTGGCGCTGTCGGGGGCGGCCGGCGTGATGATCGGGCGCGGCGCCTACGGGCGTCCCTGGCTTGTGGGCCACGTTGGCGCCTATCTGCAGACGGGCGAGCGGCAGGCTGAACCGTCGGGTTCCACCCTCTGCGACATCGTCCTGGAACATTACGAGGATCTGTTGAGCCATTACGGACTGGACCTCGGGCGCCGCATCGCCCGCAAGCATCTCGGCTGGTATCTCGACCTGACCGACAACGTTCCGGCGTCCGTGCGGGCCGGACTGATGACCGCCGACGACCCCAGGCAGGTGCTCGCCCTCGCCCGGTCCTGGTTCGCCGGCCAACCCTCCCGGAGCGCCGCATGATGTCCGCCGCCTCTTACGAAGGACGCACGGCTGCGCTGGCCAGCGACGGTCCGACCATCCTCGATTCCCTGCCGCATCCGGTGCTGCTCGTCGCGCCCGACGGCGTCATCGAGGCGGCCAACATCGCCGCCGAGATCTTCCTGCGCTCCAGCGTCTCGGTGCTGCGCCGCCATCCGATCGACTATTTCGTCCCGTTCGGCAGCCCGCTGCTGACCCTGATCGAGCAGGTGCGGGAGCGCGGCGCGCCGGTCAACGAATACAAGGTCGACATCGGCTCGCCGCGCATCGGCCCGGACCGCGTCGTCGACATCCACGCCGCACCGGTGGTCGAGCGTCCCGGGGCCGTCGTGCTGATGTTCCTCGAACGAGGCATGGCGGAGAAGATCGACCGCCAGCTGACCTCGCGCGGCGCGGCGCGGACGGTGACCGGGCTCGCCGCGATGCTCGCCCACGAGATCAAGAACCCGCTGTCGGGCATCCGCGGCGCGGCGCAACTGCTCGAGCAGTCGGCGAGCGAGGAGGACCGGGCGCTGACCCGGCTGATCATGGACGAAGCCGACCGCATCGTGAAGCTGGTCGACCGGATGGAAGTGTTCTCGGACGAGCGGCCGATCGAGCGCGAGCCGGTCAACATCCACGTGGTGCTCGATCACGTCAAAAGGCTGGCGGATTCTGGGTTCGCCCGCGGCAAGCGGATCGTCGAGGACTACGATCCGTCGCTGCCGCCGGTCCACGCCAATCGGGACCAGCTGATCCAGGTTTTCCTGAACCTGGTGAAGAACGCCAGCGAGGCGATCGGCGACGATCCGGACGGCGAGATCCGGATCACGACGGCGTTCCGCCCCGGCGTGCGCCTGTCGGTGCCCGGCACGACCGAAAAGGTTAGCCTGCCGCTGGAGTTCTGCGTCAGGGACAACGGCCCTGGCGTGCCCGAGGACCTGCTGCCGCACCTGTTCGAACCGTTCATCACCACCAAGCCCAACGGATCGGGACTCGGCCTGGCGCTGGTCGCCAAGATCATCGGTGACCATGGAGGGGTCATCGAATGCGACAGCCAGCCGCGCAAGACGACGTTCCGGATCCTCATGCCCGCCTTCACAGAGCCTGAGGCTTCCTCCAGCGACAGGACCGACTGACATGCCGACCGGCACCATTCTCGTTGCAGACGACGACGCGGCGATCCGCACCGTGCTCAATCAGGCCCTGTCCCGGGCCGGCTACACCGTCCGCCTGACCTCCAACGCCGCAACGCTGTGGCGCTGGGTCAGCTCGGGCGACGGCGATCTGGTGGTCACCGACGTGGTGATGCCGGACGAGAACATCTTCGACGTGCTGCCACGCATCAAGAAACTCCGCCCGGACCTGCCGGTGATCGTGATGAGCGCGCAGAACACGTTCATGACCGCGATCCGGGCCTCCGAGAAGGGCGCCTACGAATACCTGCCGAAGCCGTTCGACCTGAAGGAACTGACTGGCATCATCAGCCGGGCACTCGAGGAGCCGAAGGCGCGCCGTCCGATCGAGATGGACGACATGGGCGAGGCGATCCCGCTGGTCGGTCGCTCGCCGGCCATGCAGGAGATCTACCGGGTGCTCGCCCGGCTGATGCAGACCGACCTGACCGTCATGATCAACGGCGAGAGCGGCACCGGCAAGGAACTGGTCGCGCGCGCACTGCACGACTACGGCAAGCGCCGCAACGGCCCCTTCGTCGCCATCAACATGGCCGCGATCCCGCGCGACCTGATCGAGGCCGAACTGTTCGGCCACGAGAAGGGCGCCTTCACTGGCGCCCAGGCCCGCTCCTCGGGCCGGTTCGAGCAGGCCGACGGCGGCACCCTGTTCCTCGACGAGATCGGCGACATGCCGATGGAGGCGCAGACCCGCCTGCTGCGCGTGCTGCAGCAGGGCGAATACACGACCGTTGGCGGGCGCACCCCGATCAAGACCGACGTGCGCATCGTGGCGGCGACCAACAAGGACCTGCGCCAGCTGATCAACCAGGGCCTGTTCCGCGAGGACCTGTTCTTCCGCCTCAACGTGGTGCCGATCCGCCTGCCGCCGCTGCGCGAACGCGTCGAGGACATCCCCGACCTGGTGCGCCATTTCTTCGCGCTGGCCGAGAAGGAGGGGCTGCCGCCCAAGCAGATCGACCAAGGGGCACTCAACCTGCTGCGTCGCTACCGCTGGCCCGGCAACGTGCGCGAACTGGAGAACCTCGTCCGGCGTCTCGCCGCGCTCTACCCGCAGGACGTCATCGGCGAGGCGCTGCTGGAGCAGGAACTGAGCCAGCCGACCGTGTCGCCCCTGGAAGGCGACGGCGCGCAGGAAATCAATCTCGGCGCCTCGGTCGAGCGCTATCTCGGCACCTATTTCGACACCTTCGGCGATGCGTTGCCGCCTCCGGGTCTCTATCACCGCATCCTGCGCGAGGTCGAATATCCGCTGATCAGCGCCGCGCTGGCGGCGACGCGCGGCAACCAGATCAAGGCGGCGGAACTGCTCGGCGTCAACCGCAACACCCTGCGCAAGAAGATCCGCGACCTCGACATCCAGGTGCTGCGCTCGACGCGCTGACGTCGATCCGGGGAGCAAGGCGTATCAAGCCGCGGGCGCCCAGCCCGCGGGATCTTTCATTTGCTGGTCGCGATGGAACGCCGGAACCGCAGCGCCGCGAAGGCGAACAGGGCGATGCCGACGACCGTCACCGCCAGGAACTGGGGCCAGACGATGTCGAAGCCGGCGCCGCGGTAGAGGATCGCCTGGGCGAAGGAGACGAATTGGGTCGACGGCACCAGGCGCATGAACGACTGCAGCAGGACCGGCTGGCTTTCCAGTGGCGTCTGGGCTCCCGAAAGCAGCATCATCGGCAGGATGATCAGAATGAACAGAAGCGCGAACTGCGGCATCGAGCGGGTCACGGTCGCCAGCAGGATGCCCAGGGCGGATGCGAAGAACAGGTAGAGCGTCGCACCGGCCAGAAACAGCGGCACCGAACCGGCTATCGGTACGGCAAGCAATTGCTCGACCACGATCCAGAGGGAAAACGCCACCGCGATGATGATCACGAAGCCGTTCGCCCAGACCTTGGCCATCATGATCTCGAACGGCGACAGCGGCATGACCAGCAGATGCTCGAGCGTGCCATGCTCGCGCTCGCGAATGACGGCGGCGCCGGTGAGAATGATGGTGAGCATGGTGACGTTGTTGATGATCTCCATGACGCTGCCGAACCACATGCCGTCGAGGTTGGGATTGAAGGCGTAGCGAGTGACCAAGTTGAGCGGTTGACTGGTCGTTTCGCCACGCTCGGCCGAGAAGCGCCGGATCTCCTGGGTCAGCACATTGGCGATGAAATTGGCTCCCGTGCCGGCCTGCATGATGGTGGTGGCGTCGATGTTGACCTGGATCTGCGGCTGCAGCCCCGCGCGCAGATCCGCTTCGAAGCGGGCCGGTATCACCAGCACAAAGCTATACTTGCGCGTGTCGAGTCCAGCATCGATATCGCGGAAGGAAATGATCTCGGGTTCCTTGAAGTCGGGCGGCAGGAAGGCCTGAAGGATGCGTGCCGAAAGCTGCGACCGATCTTCGTCGACGATGGCGATCGAGGTGTTGTGGAGATCGGCGGAGCGTCCGACGGCGGCGACATAAATCCCTGCGCTGAAGGCCCAGCCGATCAGGATCAACAGCACGAGGTCGCGCTTCAGGCTGTAGAGTTCCTTGACGCCGAGGCGGAAGATGTTCTTGAGCCGGCGCATCCTAGGCCTCCTGTTTCTGTAGCAGCAGGACGCTGAGGCCGATCAGCAGCGGGCCGGCCGGGGCGAGGGCGAGGAAGCTCGCGGTCAGGTCTGAGAATTCGAGCCCCTTGGTGAAGGTGCCGACGCTGATGGTGAGGAAATGGGCGGTCGGATAGATCCTGCCGATCAGCGCCCCCAGACCCTCGAGCGTGGACACGGGATGAAGCAGGCCGGAGAACTGCACGGCGGGCAGCATCGTGCCGATGGCCGTGCCGGCCAGTGCCGCGACCTGGGTCTTCGTGAAGGTGGAGAACAGCAGGCCGAAAGCGGTCGTGGCGAAAACGTAAAGGGCCCCACCGGCAACCAGCGTCAGGACGCTGCCCTTGATCGGCACCCCGAAGACGAGGATCGCCATCGAAACCAGAATGAAGAAATTGACCAGGGCGATGACGAGATAGGGGAGTTGCTTGCCAACCAGGAACTCGAAGCGCGTCACCGGCGTCACGTAGAGATTGGTGATCGAACCGAGTTCCTTCTCGCGCACGACGCTGACGGCGGTCAGGATTGCCGGAATGAACACCAGCAGCAGCGCGATCACCGACGGCACCATGGCGAACATGCTCTTGAAGTCCTGATTGTAGCGGAAGCGCGGTTCGATGTCCGCCGCGAGCAGGGATGGCCGTTCGCCGAACGTCCGAGCATACTGGTCGAGAATGTAGGTTCGGTGCATGCCCTGCACGTAGCCGGAAATGGTCTGGGCACGGTTCGGCATGGCACCGTCGATGGTCGCGGCGACTTCAGGGACCTCGCCGCGCAGCAGGGCGCGACCGAAGCCCGGAGGGATCTCGACGGTGAGGGAAACCTCACCGGCACGCAGACGCTGCTCCATATCGGCATGATCGACAAGGGGCGGCTTCTCGGTGAAATAGCGCGATCCCGAAAGGGCCTCCAAATATTGGCGGCTTTCCAGAGACCGGTCCTGATCGAGCACCGCGTAGTTGAGGTTCTCGACGTCGGTGGTGATGCCGAAGCCGAACACCAGCATCAGCAGCATGGTACCGAGCAGGGCGACCGCCAGCCGCACGGGATCGCGCCGCAGTTCCTTGCTTTCCCGCACACTGTAGGCGCGCAGGCGGCGCCAGGAGAAGGCGGGAGTCTGATGGTGTGTCGCGGACGACCCGATCATGTCCGCCGTCGCCGGTTCGGCTGCGGGCTGTTCGGCATCGTCGCCGATGGCGGCCTCGAGGCAGGCGACGAAGGCATCCTCGAGGTTCTGCGCGCCGTGCTGCTCGACAAGGCGCGCCGGCGTATCGCAGGCCAGGACCTTGCCCGCATGCATGAGCGAGATGCGGTCGCAGCGCTCGCCCTCGTTCATGAAATGGGTGCTGATGAAGATCGTCACGCCCTCGTTGCGCGACAGGTCGACGAGCAGACTCCAGAATCCGTCGCGAGCGACCGGATCGACGCCCGACGTCGGTTCGTCGAGGATGAGGATTTCCGGGCGGTGGACGATGGCGACGGCCAGCGACAGGCGCTGGCGCATGCCAAGCGGCAGCTTGTCGGGCAGGTCGTCGGCATAGGCGTCGAGACCGAAGCGGGCGATCAGCTCCTTGGTGCGCGGCGCGATCTCGTCGGCCGGCATATGAAACAGCTGGGCGTGCAGCGTCAGGTTCTGGCGTACCGTCAGTTCGCCATAGAGCGAGAAGGCCTGCGACATGTAGCCGACGCGCCGGCGGGTCTCCAGGCTCCTGCCGTCGACCTTCTCGCCGAACAGCCACGCTTCGCCCTCCGTCGGCGCCAGGAGGCCGGTCAGCATCTTCATGGTCGTCGTCTTGCCGCAACCGTTGGACCCCAGGAAGCCGAAGATCTCGCCGCGTTCGATCTCGAAACTGACGTTGTCGACGGCGGTGAAGCTGCCGAAGCGCTGGGTCAGGCCGTGCGCAACGATGGCTGGCCCGTCGCCCGTCTGCGAACGCGGCGGCACGACCAGCGCCTTGTGGCCGTCCGGTCCGACATCCGGCAGAAGGTTGACGAAGGCCTCCTCGAGCGTCCGGCTGCCGCCCGCGGCCTTCAGGTCGTCCGCCGTGCCGGTCGCCAGGATGCGGCCGGCGTTCATCGCAACCAGCCAGTCGAAGCGCTCGGCCTCGTCCATGTAGGCGGTGGCGACCATGATGCTCATGCCGGCGCGCTCGGCGCGGATGTGCTCGATCAGGGTCCAGAACTGGCGCCGCGACAGGGGATCGACGCCGGTGGTCGGCTCGTCGAGGATGAGCAGATCGGGATCGTGGATCAGCGCGCAGCACAGGCCGAGCTTCTGCTTCATGCCGCCGGACAGCTTGCCCGCGGGGCGGTCGAGGAACGGCCGCAGGCCGGTGGCGCGGGTGAGGGCATCGATTCGGGCGGCGCGCTCGGCCCTGTCCTGGCCGAACAGGCGGCCGAAGAACTCCAGGTTCTCGGCGATGGTCAGGTCCATGTAGAGGTTCTTGCCGAGTCCCTGCGGCATGTAGGCGATGCGGGGCAGGACCGAGCGGCGATGCCGGCCATCGGCCATGGCGCTGCCGAGCGCCTCGACACGCCCCGTCTGGATGCGTCGGGCGCCGGACAGAAGGGCGAGCAGGGTCGACTTGCCGACGCCGTCGGGGCCGATCAGGCCGACCATGCGGCCGGCCGGGATATCCAGGCTGACGTCGTTCAGAGCGATCGCCCTGCCGTAGCGATGACTGACCCGGTCGAGCCGGGCAATGGGCGCGGGCATCGCCATCGCCGCGCTTCCTAGGACTGCGGCGGGAGGCGCACGGCCAGACGGTCGGGCCAGTCCTCCCCGGGCGCCATCATGACATAGGCCTCGCCGGGAAGGCCTGTGCGCACCTTGTCCAGATGCTCGCGCAGAAGGTCGGGCGCAACCCGGATCTTGACGCGGAACATCAGCTTCTCGCGTTCGCTGCGGGTCTCCACCTCGCGCGGGGTGAACTGGGCGTCGGGGGCGACGAAGGAGACGACGGCGGGAATGACGTATTGTGGAGCGGCATCGAGGACGATGCGGGCCTCCGCCCCGACGAAGACGCGCCCCACGCTGGCGGTCGGCAGGAAGATGGTCATGTAGACGTCGGCGAGGTTGAGCAGCGTGACGACGCGCCCGCCGGCGCCCAGCACCTCGCCGGGTTCGGCCAGACGATACTGCACCCGGCCAGCGATCGGCGCCTTGAGTTCCGCCTCGGCGATCACCGTGCCGATGCGCAGTACCTCGGCCCGCGCGGCGTCGACGCTGCGCTCGGCATTGGCCAACTGGGCGCGGACCGCAGCCAGTGCGGCTTCGGCGGTGTCGCGGGCGGTCTGGCGCTGGTCGACCTCCTGCCGGGAGATGTGGCCGCGTTCCAGCAGCGCCGTCGCCCGCTGCAGCGCCTGGTCGGCGTAGCGAAGCTCGCTTTCGCGCTGCGCGATCTGGGCCGTGACCGAGGCAGCCGTGTCCTTGGCGGCGGCGACCCTGGCTTCCGCCCCGGCGAGCGAGGCCTCCAGTTCCTCCGTGTCGAGCCGAGCGAGCACCTGACCGGCTTCGACGAAATCGCCCTCGCCGACCAGCACCTCGACGACCCGGCCACCGGTTCTGGTCGCCACATGGATGGTCTCCGCCTCGATCCGTCCGTTGCCGGAGGCGATGGTCTGGGGCAGACGGCTGTTCTGCGTCTGCCACCACCCATAGCCGGCCCCGGCGGCGGCGAGCAGGACGACGATGACGATGATGGCGGGTTTCGAGAATTTCATTACACAGACCTGTTTCCGGGATCGCCTGTCAGCCTAAACGCCTGACGAAGGCTTGCCGGCTGCAGGCGAACTATGGACCGGTCCCGGGTGTTTCGCAATGCAGCAAGGAGCGGTCAAACCCCAAAGTCTCGTTCTGTTACGGCCGCTCTACCGTGCAAGCATGTCGCAATTCCGCAACAAAGTGTGTTAAAGATGCCGCGATTCTGCGATCCGCATCGTCCATCCGCCCAGAGACGAAACGAGGAACGATGATACTGGGGACAGATCCACGGCCAGACGGGGATCAGGGCTCCCACGGCCGCTTCGGCCGGAGGGTCGGGCTCGCGGTTATGATCGTCTCCCTCGCCGCGATCGCGGTGACCTTCGTCGTGCTCACCGGGCTGACGCCGATCCCCCCGACGCGGGAGGTCGTGTGGTCGGCAATGGCGATCAACGGCGTGCTCGCCACCGCACTCGTCGGCGCGATCCTGGTCGAGGTCGTCAAGCTCTTGAACGCCCGCCGGCGCGGCCGCGCCGCCGCCCGGCTGCACGTGCGCATCGTCGCCTGGTTCAGCTTCATCGCGGCGGTGCCGGCCATCCTGATGGCCGTCGTGGCGGCCATTACGCTCGACCGCGGCCTCGACCGCTGGTTCGAGCAGAGGACCCGCCAGATCATCGACAACGCGCTGACCGTCGCGCAGGCCTATCTGCAGGAACATGCCCGCGTGCTGCGCGGCGACCTGATCGCAATGACCAACGACGTCGACCGGGCACGCACCGTCTACGATTTCGAGCCGACCCGCTTCGATTCCTTCTTTTCCGCCCAGGCGTCCCTGCGCGGCCTTCTGGCGGCGTTCATCATGAAGGGCGACGGCACCGTGGTGACGCGCGTCGTCCTCGACCCGCAGGCGAACATTCTGCTGCCGCCGAAGGAAACCTACGGCAAGGCCGAAGACGGCGAGCCGGTCCTGATCGCGCCGGGCACCTCCAATCTGGTCGGCGGCGTGATGAAGCTGTCGGCCTTCGACGGCTACTATCTCTACGTGACGCGGGCGATGGATCCGCGGGTCGTCGACTACCTACGCCTGGCGGAGGAGGGCGCCAGCGAATACCGGGATCTGGAAACCAGCCGCTTCGGCGTCCAGGTCGCCTTCGCGCTGGTCTATCTGGGCGTGGCGCTGATCCTGCTGCTGTCGGCGATCTGGATCGGCTTCGGCTTCTCCAATCGTCTGGTATCGCCGATCCGGCGACTGATCTCTGCAGCCGACCAGGTGTCCAAGGGCAATCTCTACGTCGAGGTGACGACCGAGAAGTCGGAAGGCGACCTCGCCAATCTGGGCGCGTCGTTCAACAACATGACGGGACAGCTGCGAGGCCAACGCGACGCGCTGCTGGCCGCCAACGAGCAGATCGACCGGCGCCGGCGCTTCACCGAGGCGGTGCTGTCCGGCGTGACCACCGGCGTCGTCGGCATCGACGACGAGGGCGCCATCACGCTGGTCAACCGTTCGGCGCGCGCGCTCCTGACCATCGACGAGACCGACGCGCTCGATCGCCCGATCGGCGAGGTCATTCCGGAACTGGCGGAGTTCGTCGCCACGGCGCTGGAACGCGAGAGCGAACGCTTCCAGGAGACGCAGATCACGCTGGCGCGCGGAGGTCGCGAGCGGACGGTCAACGTGCGCATCACCACCGAACAGTCGACGCGCCGAGAGCACGGCTATGTCGTCACCATAGACGACATCACGGACCTCGTTTCAGCGCAGCGCAATTCGGCCTGGGCCGACGTCGCGCGGCGCATCGCGCACGAGATCAAGAACCCGCTGACGCCGATCCAGCTGTCGGCGGAACGCATCCGCCGGCGCTACGGCAAGAAGGTCGAGGACGACCGGTCGGTGTTCGACCAGTGTATCGACACCATCATCCGCCAGGTCGGCGACATCGGCCAGATGGTCGACGAGTTTTCGTCCTTCGCCCGCATGCGCAAGCCCGCCAAGGGCATGGCGGACCTGCGCAACACGGTGCGCGAGGCGGTGTTCATGCAAAGCGTCGGCAATCCGGATATCGATATCAGGACGGACCTGCCCGAGACGCCGGTAAACGCCTATTACGACAGCCGGCTGATCGGCCAGGCGCTGACCAACGTGATCAAGAATGCGGCGGAAGCCATTGCCGGGCGCTGTGGCGAGGACCTGCCGAAGGGACAGATCCGGATCCGGCTGCGCGAGGAGGCGGAGGGGCAGGCGATCGAGGTCATCGACAACGGCGTCGGCCTTCCGCAGGAAAACCGGCAGCGCCTGCTGGAGCCTTACATGACGACCCGCGAGAAGGGCACCGGCCTCGGCCTTGCCATCGTGCGCAAGATCATGGAGGACCATGGCGGGAGCATCGAATTGCTCGATGCGCCGGATCTCGAGGTCGGAAAGACCGGCGCCATGGTCCGGCTGCGGATCGCCACGGAAGACGTTTCTGACATTCAACCCATTGATGAAAAAGTAAAAGTGGCCGCAGATGGCATATGATATCCTGATTGTTGACGACGAGACCGACATCCGCGAGATGATCGCGGGCATTCTCGACGACGAGGGCTATGGCACCCGCACGGCCGCTGACAGCGACAGCGCGCTGACGGCGATCAAGGAGCGGCGGCCCTCGCTGGTGATCCTGGACATCTGGCTGCAGGGCAGCCGACTCGACGGCCTGGCGCTGCTCGACGTCATCCGGGAACAGGATCCGGACCTGCCGGTGGTCATCATCTCGGGCCACGGCAACATCGAGACCGCCGTCTCGGCAATCAAGCGCGGCGCCTACGACTATATCGAGAAGCCGTTCAAGGCCGACCGGCTGATTCTGATCACCGACCGGGCACTGGAAGCGTCCAAGTTGAAGCGCGAGATCCGCGAGCTCAAGCAGCGCTCGGGCGACACAATGCGGCTGGTCGGCGAATCGAGCGCGATCAACCAGTTGCGCCAAACGATCGAACGGGTTGCGGCGACCAACAGCCGGATCCTGATCTCTGGCCCTTCGGGATCGGGCAAGGAACTGGCCGCGCGCATGATCCACGACCTGTCGCCCCGCGCACGCGGCCCCTTCGTCGCGATCAACGCCGCCACCATCACGCCCGAACGCATGGAAGATGAACTGTTCGGCATCGAGGACGCCAGCGGCGGCCTGCGGAAGGTCGGCGCGCTTGAGGAGGCGCACGGCGGAACTCTGTATCTCGACGAGGTCGCCGACATGCCGCGCGAGACCCAGGGCAAGATTCTCCGCGTGCTGGTCGACCAGACCTTTACCCGCGTCGGCGGCGCGACCAGGGTGCAGGTCGACATCCGCATCCTGTCCTCGACGGCCAAGGACCTGGAGCGTGCGATTGCGGAAGGCGCCTTCCGCGAGGATCTCTATCATCGCCTCGGCGTCGTGCCGCTGCGCGTGCCTGGCCTGGCCGAGCGACGCGAGGACGTGCCGATCCTGGTCCGCCACTTCATGGAACAGATTTCTGCCGCCTCGGGCCTGCCGATGCGCCGGATCGGCGACGACGCGATGGCTGTCCTGCAGACGCATGACTGGCCGGGAAACATCCGGCAGCTGCGCAACAACGTCGAGCGGCTGATGATCCTGACCCGCGGCGACCCGGAGTCGACCATCACCGCGGATCTGTTGCCCGCGGAAGTCGGCGCCATGGTACCGAACCTGCCGACGACCGGCGGCGGCGAGCATCTGATGTCGATGCCGCTGCGCGATGCGCGCGAGATCTTCGAACGCGACTATCTCCAGGCGCAGATCAAGCGATTCGGCGGCAACATTTCGCGGACGGCGGAGTTCGTGGGCATGGAGCGATCCGCCTTGCATCGCAAACTGAAGACTTTGGGTTTATCCTGACGCCGCAGCAGCGCCGAGAAGCATGAGGGCAGATCGATGAAGGTCGTAATCTGTGGGGCTGGCCAGGTCGGCTACGGGATCGCGGAACGGCTCGCGGCCGAGCAGAATGACGTTTCGGTGATCGATTCCTCGCCGAAGCTCGTTAATGCCATCGGCGACCAGCTCGACGTGCGCGGTTTCGTCGGCAACGGCGCTCATCCCGACGTGCTGGCCCAGGCCGGCGCGGACCAGGCCGACATGATCATCGCCGTGACCCTCTACGACGAGGTCAACATGGTGGCCTGTCAGGTCGCCCATTCCCTGTTCAATGTGCCGACCAAGGTGGCGCGCGTGCGGGCGCAGAGCTACCTGCAGGGGCGCTGGCAGAGTCTGTTCTCGCGCGAGCACATGCCGATCGACGTGATCATCTCGCCTGAGATCGAGGTCGGCGACATGGTGCTGCGCCGTCTGGCGCTGCCGGGCGCGGTCGAGACGGTACGCTTTGCCGATGACCATGTGGTCGTGGTCGGCATCATGTGCGAGGAGGACTGCCCGGTCGTCGACACGCCGCTGCGCCAGCTTACCGACCTGTTTCCCGATCTCGGTGCCGTCGTCGTCGGCGTCGTGCGGGGCGGCAAGCTGTTCGTGCCCAAGAGCAGCGACGCGCTTCTGGTCGGCGATCTTGCCTATGTGGTGGCACGGCGCGACCAGGTGCGCCGGACACTCGGCCTGTTCGGCCACGAGGAGCCCGAAGCCAACCGGGTTGTCATCGCCGGTGGCGGCAACATCGGTCTCTACGTCGCCCAGTCGCTGGAGCAGCGTCAGTCCAAGACCCGCATCAAGGTGATCGAATCCTCGCGCGAGCGGGCCGTGCACATCGCCGACGACCTGAAGCGGGCCGTGGTGCTGCACGGCAGTGCGCTCGACCAGGCGATCCTGGAGGAGGCCGACGTCGCCGACGCGGACACGATGGTCACGCTGACCAACGACGACGAGGTGAACATTCTCGCCTGCGTCATGGCCAAGAAGATGGGCTGCCGGCGCAACCTGTCGCTGCTGAACAATCCGAGCTATCCGGCGTTTGCCAATGCGCTCGGCATCGACGCCTTCATCAATCCGCGTGCGGTGACCATCTCGCGCATCCTACAGCACGTGCGGCGCGGGCGCATACGCGGTGTCCATTCCCTGCAGAACGGCGCGGCCGAGGTCATCGAGGCCGAGGCGCTGGAGACGTCGCCGCTTGTCGGACGTCCGCTGCGCGACATCGACCTGCCGTCCGGCATCCGCATCGGCGCGGTGTACCGGGCCGGCAAGGTGATCACGCCCAACGGCAGCCTCCAGATCCAGGCGCGCGACCGGATCGTCATCTTCGCGCTGGCCAACCGGGTACGCCAGGTCGAGCAGATGTTCCGGGTGAGCCTGGAATTCTTCTGAGCGGCCTGTGGGTTGTGCGCCCGCTCCCGACGGGAGCGCTATCCATCTGGAGCCGTTTTCTGATAGGGCTTTACGGCCCAGCCGCATCGCTTTCCAGACGGAGTCCGCATGAGCCGCATCGCCTATGTCAACGGTCGCTATGTTCCCCATGCGCAGGCCGCGGTCCATATCGAGGATCGGGGCTACCAGTTCGCCGACGGCGTCTATGAAGTGTGCGAGATCTGGGGCGGCAAGATCGTCGACGCACCGCGCCACCTCGACCGGCTCGACCGCTCCCTGCGCGAATTGCGTATTCGCCAACCCATGGCGCGGGCCGCGCTGCTGTTCGTGCTCAAGCAGGTGGCGCGGCGCAACCTGGTGCGCAACGGTCTCGTCTATCTTCAGGTGACCCGCGGCGTGGCAAGACGCGACCATGTCTTCCCCGCTGCCGACGTGCCGCCGACCGTAGTCGTGACCGCCAAGTCGACCAATCCGGCAGCCGGCGACGCCCAGGCCGAAGCCGGCATCGCCGTTGTCAGCTACACGGAGAACCGCTGGCCGCGGGTCGACATCAAGACGGTCGCCCTGCTGCCCAACGTGCTGGCCAAGCAATACGCGCGGGAGAATGGCGCCAAGGAAGCGTGGTATGTCGACGACAACGGGTTCGTGACCGAGGGCGGCTCGACCAACGCCTGGATCGTCACCAGGGACGGCGTTCTGGTTACCCGCCCGGCGGAAACGGGTATCCTGCGCGGGGTGACGCGCAGCGTGGTGCTCGACCTCGTCGTCCGCGAGGGCCTGGCCTTCGAGGAGCGGCCGTTCTCGCTGGAAGAGGCCAAGACCGCGCGCGAAGCCTTCGTCACCGCAGCCTCGACCCTGGTCATGCCGGTGGTCCGCATCGACGACACGCCGGTCGGCAACGGTCACCCGGGATCTGTCGCGGGGCAATTGCGTCGGGCGTTCCATACTGCTAGTCATTTGGAGGATATCTAGGCGCACCCCTGAAATGTCGGGGGGTGTTCCGGCGAATTTAGGTATATTATTGAATTGGCGACTCCGGTAATGCCGGCAGAGGCGGCGGCGTTTGTGTTTAGGGCCTCGCGAGTCGACCACGATAAGCGGAATCGCCACATGCCCCGGCCGCGTGTGGGTGAAACGGGATAAAAAGACTCATGGCTGAGCGTGCGCAGAACCTTCAAGATACCTTTCTCAATCACGTCCGAAAGCAGAAAACACCGCTGACCATCTTCCTGATCAACGGCGTCAAGCTGCAGGGTGTCGTCACATGGTTCGACAATTTCTGCGTCCTGCTGCGTCGCGACGGTCATTCGCAGCTGGTCTACAAGCATGCGATCTCGACCATCATGCCGAACGCTCCAGTGCAGCTGTTCGAACCGGGCGAGGACGCGCCGGAAAAAGCGGGTCAGTGATTGGCACAAGGCTCTCGCAAGGGCGACCCCTCCAGCGCGCCTGACGACGGCGCGCCGACCGGCGACGAGGGAGGGGGTGCCCGCGCCCTGGTCGTCGAGCCCGTGCTGCCGGACCGACCGGCGCGGACCCACGAGCCGGAGATCCTCGTCGGCCGCAGCCCTGAGGCGCGGCTGGAAGAAGCGATCGGCCTGTGCGCGGCGATCGACCTGACGATTGTCGCCGCGTTGATCGTCAAGATCAGCGCGCCGCGCCCGGCGACCCTGCTGGGGACCGGCAAGGTCGAGGATCTCGCCGCCCAGGTCGAGGCTGAGGAGGTCGACGTCGTGGTCGTCGACCATGCGCTGACGCCGATCCAGCAGCGCAATCTGGAACGCGCGTTGAAGACCAAGGTGATCGACCGTACCGGCCTGATCCTGGAGATCTTCGGCGCCCGCGCCCGCACCAAGGAGGGCCGGCTGCAGGTCGACCTCGCGCATCTGACCTGGCAGAAGAGCCGACTGGTGCGCTCCTGGACCCACCTTGAACGCCAGCGCGGCGGCGTCGGCTTCATGGGCGGCCCCGGCGAGACCCAGATCGAGGCCGACCGGCGCCAGATCCAAGACAAGATCATGCGCCTGGAAAAGGAGCTGGACCAGGTCCGGCGCACGCGCGACCTACACCGCAAGAAGCGCAAGAAGATCCCCCAGCCGGTTGTGGCGCTGGTCGGCTATACCAACGCCGGCAAGTCGACGCTGTTCAACCGCCTGACCGAGGCCCAGGTGCTCGCCAAGGACCTGCTGTTCGCCACCCTCGACCCGACGTTGCGGCGCATCAAGCTGCCGCACGGGCGCGAGGTGATCCTGTCCGACACTGTGGGCTTCATTTCCGAGTTGCCGACGCATCTGGTCGCGGCCTTCCGGGCAACTCTGGAGGAGGTGCTGGAGGCCGATCTCATCCTGCATGTACGCGACATCGCCCATCCCGACACCGATGCCCAGGCGGCCGATGTCGCCAGGACGCTGGAGGACCTCGGCGTCGGCCCGACGACCGGCGCGCCGATCGTCGAGGTGTGGAACAAGATCGACTGCCTGGACGCCGAGCGACGCGCACGCCTGCTGGCCGGCCAGACGGACAGCGGACCGGTGGCGCTGTCGGCTCTGACGGGGGAGGGGATCGGCGCCCTTCTCGCCCGCATCGAAGCCTTCATGGCGCAGGGCGACGACACCTTCGAGTTGGCCCTGCCGGTCGAGGAGGGCGAACTTCTCGCCGGCCTTTATCAGATCGGCGAGGTGCTCGCCCGCGAAGATGGCGAGACGGGGATCATCCTGAGGGTGCGCGTCTCGGACAAGCAGAAGGGCCCGTTCCGGGAGAGGTACAAGGCCTTCATCGACGGGTAGGCCGGACGCCAGTGTCCGTCCGGACGCTGGCGTGCCGGTTGCCGCTCACTTTCCCTTCGCCGCCTGCCAGGCCGCTTCCATCTCGTCGAGAGTCATGGCCTCGAGCGTCGTGCCGCGGTCGCGGGCAGCCGCCTCGATGGCGGCAAAGCGGCTGCGGAACTTGCCGTTGGTGCGCCGCAGGGCGGCTTCCGGATCGATGCCGAGGTGGCGGGCGAGGTTGGCGACGGCGAACAGAACGTCGCCGAGTTCGTCCTCCATGGCCGGGGTGGTATCGCCATCGGCTAGGATCTCGACCTCCAGTTCGTCCAGTTCCTCGCGGATCTTGGCCATGACGGGGCGAGCGTCGCCCCAGTCGAAACCGACACGAGCGGCCAGGCGCTGGAGCTTCTCCGCCTCGACCAGGGCGGGGAAGACGGCAGGAACGGCGTCGAGATGACCGGGTTCGGGATCGGGAAGTCCGAGGGCGGCGCGGCGCGCCTTGCGCTCGGCCTTCTCCTCGGCCTTGATCCTGTCCCACATGCCCTTGGCCATGCCGGCCGAACGGGCGTCTTCGTCGCCGAAGACATGGGGGTGGCGGCGGATCATCTTGGTCGTCACGGCCTCGACGACATCGGCGAAGGCGAACTTGTCCGCCTCCTCGGCCATGCGGGTATGGTAGACAACCTGCAGGAGAAGGTCGCCGAGTTCCTCGCGCAGGTCGTCCAGATCGCCACGCCGGATCGCGTCGGCAACCTCGTAGGCCTCCTCGACCGTGTAGGGCGCGATGGTCGAGAAATCCTGCTCCAGATCCCAGGGACAGCCGGTCCCGGGCGTGCGCAGCGCAGCCATGATGTCGATCAGGCGCTGGATGTCGCGGCCGGGCTTCATGCTTTTTTCCTGTGGGGCTTGTCATCCCAGCGGAGGCTGGGAACCAGTAATCACGAACGCACCGTCTATGCCACAAAGGATATGCAGTGTGTACTGGATCCCGGACAAAGCCTTGCGGCTTTTCCGGGATGACAACAGAAGTTGCCTGTCACCCGCGCACCGAGGGATGCCAGAAGGTGAATACGCGCTCGGCCAGGGTGATCAGACCGTAGAACAGCGAGCCGGCGAGGGCGGCGACGGCAATCTCCGCCCAGACCATGTCGACGTTCATGCGGCCGACCTCGGTGGAGATGCGGAAGCCCATGCCGACGATCGGCGTGCCGAAAAACTCCGCCACGATGGCGCCGATGAGGGCGAGCGTGGAGTTGATCTTGAGCGCGTTGAAGATGAACGGCAGTGCCATCGGCAGGCGCAGCTTGACGAGCGTCTGCCCGTAGCTGGCGGCATAGGTGTGCATCAGGTCGCGCTGCATGCGGTCGGCGCTCGCCAAGCCGGTGACGGTGTTCACCAGCATCGGGAAGAAGGTCATGATGATGACCACGGCGGCCTTGGACGGCCAGTCGAAGCCGAACCACATGACCATGATCGGCGCCACACCGATGATCGGCAGGGCGGAGACGAGGTTGCCGATCGGCAGCAGGCCGCGACGCAGGAACGGCACGCGATCGACCAGAACGGCGACCAGGAAGCCGGCTCCGCAACCGATCGCGTAGCCGACGAGCACGGCCTTGAGGAAGGTCTGGCGGAAATCGGCCCACAGCACCGGCCCGGAGGAGATGAGCCGATCCCAGATCGCGCTCGGTGCCGGCAGCAGCACCTTGGGGATGCCGAAGCCGACGACGGCCAATTCCCACAGCACGAGCACCCAGACGCCGAACAGCAGCGGAATGGCGAGGGAGACCGCACGGCGCGCCACCGGGGCGGACGGGCGCCAGGCGGCGAGCCGTTCGACAAAGAGCCATGCGGCGAGCCAGGCGGCGACGGTGAGCGCCCAGAAGCCGGCCTCGGCAGCGCCCGGGTGGCGGGCCGAGGTGGCGAGCAGGGCTGCGGCGGCGAAGGCGGCGGTGGCCCCCACGACAAGATCGCCGAAGGGGCCGCGCAGAAAGCCGAGCAGCACGAGCACCGCGGCCACGGCGAGCAGCGAGGTGGCGATCGCCAGCCGCACCATCGACACGACGGTGAAGGTGCCGCCGAAGGCGCTGCCGGTCAGGGCCAGCACGCAGAAGACCAGAATGCCGGCGGCAAGAATGCCGGACATGCCGAAGCGGAGCGAGGATGCGGTCATTGGCTCATCCCCATGCGGCGCAGGGTCGCCCGCTCGACAACGCCGACCAGCGTGACCAGCAGTCCGGCGAGCACGGCGGCGGTGATCAGCGCCGACCAGATCTGCACCGTCTGGCCGTAGTAGGAGCCGGCGAGCAGGCGCGCGCCGAGGCCGGCGACGGCGCCGGTCGGCAGCTCCCCGACGATGGCGCCGACGAGGCTCGCCGCGATGCCGACCTTCATGGACGTGAACAGATAGGGCACCGCGTAGGGGAAGCGCAGCTTCCAGAAGGTCTGGCCGCGCGAGGCGCTGTATGTGCGCATCAGGTCGAGGTGGATGAGTTCCGGCGAGCGCAGACCCTTGACCATGCCGACGGTGACAGGGAAGAACGAAAGATAGGTGGAGATCATCGCCTTGGGCAGCAGGCCGGAGATACCGATCGCGTTGAGGACTACGATGATCATCGGCGCGATGGCGAGGATGGGGATCGTCTGGGAAGAGATGACCCAGGGCATCAGGCTCTTGTCGAGCACCCGGCTGTGGACGATGCCGACGGCGAGCAGGATGCCGAGCGCCGTGCCGATGACGAACCCGAGCAGGGTCGAGGACAGGGTGATGCCGGCGTGGTAGACGAGGCTGCGCCTCGAGGTGACCGCCTTGTTGACCGTCGTATCCCAGATCTCGACGATGACCTGATGCGGCGCCGGCAGCACGGGCCGCTCCTGCGCCAGGGTGTCGGAGACCAGCCGGCTGAACGGGATGCCGTCCTGACCGGCGCGGGCATAGGTGTCGCGCTGGAACGGCGCGTTGAGGGCGACGGCGGTGACATACCAGAGTGCCAGAATCGCGAGCACGACGACCAGCACGGGGCCGGCGGTGCCGGCCATCAGCGCTGCGAAGGGCGACCGGGCAGGCGAGGCCAGGGCGGCGTCAGTCATCGTAGCTGTGCCCCGCCCTCAGGCCCTCGCGGACGCGATGGGCGATCTTCAGGAACTCCGGCGTCTCGCGGATGTCGAGGCTGCGCTCGCGCGGCAGGTCGCTTTCGATGACGTCGTAGATGCGGCCGGGGCGCGGGCACAGCACGACGATCCTGGTCGACAGGAACACCGCCTCCGGAATCGAGTGGGTGACGAAGACCACGGTCTTCCGCGTCTTGGCCCACAGCTGCAGCAGCTGTTCGTTGAGATGGTCGCGGACGATCTCGTCGAGTGCGCCGAACGGCTCGTCCATCAGGAGCAGGCGCGGTTCGACGGCCAGCGCGCGCGCGATCGAGGCGCGCTGCTGCATGCCGCCGGACAGCTGCCATGGGAATTTTTTCTCAAATCCGCTCAGGTTGACTAGGTCGAGGTTCTTGCGGATGCGCGCCTCCTGCTCGGCTCTGGGGAGTCCCATGATCTCCAGCGGCAGGGCGACGTTGGCGGCGATGGTGCGCCAGGGATAGAGCGCGGCGGCCTGGAACACGTAGCCGTAGGCGCGGGCGAGACGCGCCTGCTCGGGCGAGACGCCGTTGACGGTGATCGAGCCTGCGGTCGGCTGTTCCAGGTCGGCGATGACGCGCAGCAGCGTGGTCTTGCCGCAGCCGGACGGGCCGATGAGCGAGACGAAGTCGCCTTCGTCAATCGTCAGGCCGATGTCCGACAGCGCATGCACCGGACCGTCGCCGGTCTGGAAGGTGAGCGACAGATTCTGAATGTCGATGACGGGGCTGCCCCGCGTCCCTTCTGAGGAGGGGGCCGCGATGCTTTCGAGTGCCGATGTATTCACCATGTCGCCCCAAGTTCTCGCATGATCTGGTTCAGATAACCTTCAAGTATGTCAGCGAGGCCGCCCGGCATGCCTCACACTCCGCTCGCCGGAATGCCGGTTCGCTCGATCTTGCGGGGCGCGGTCAGTTCCTTCCAGGTCGACAGCGCTGTGTTGACGGCCTGGAACGGCTCGCGCCTGACGAACTGGCCGTGACCTTCCTGCGGCGTCACCGTGCCTTCCTCGACGGCGACGCGACCGCGGGTCAGCGTGTAGCGTGGCAGGCCCTTGACCACCTTGCCCTCGAACACGTTGTAGTCGATCGCCGACTGCTGGCTGGCGGCCGAGATGGTCTTGGTCCGTTCCGGATCCCACACGACGATGTCGGCGTCGGCGCCGACCAGGATCGCGCCCTTCTTCGGGTACATGTTCATGATCTTGGCGATGTTGGTCGAGGTGACCGCGACGAATTCGTTCGGAGTCAGGCGACCGGTGTTGACGCCATAGGTCCACAGCATCGGCATGCGATCCTCAAGGCCGCCGGTGCCGTTCGGGATCTTGGTGAAATCGCCGACGCCATAACGCTTCTGCTCGGTGGTGAAGGCGCAGTGGTCGGTGGCGACCACCTGCAGCGAGCCGCTCGCCAAACCCGCCCACAGGCTGTCCTGGTGCTTCTTGTCGCGGAACGGCGGCGACATGACGCGCCGTGCCGCGTGATCCCAATCGGCATGCCGGTATTCGCTGTCGTCGAGCGTCAGGTGCTGGATCAGCGGCTCGCCATAGGCGCGGATGCCGTTCTGGCGTGCCCGGCGGATCGCCTCATGTGCCTGTTCCGACGAGGTATGGACGATATAGACCGGCACGCCGGCCATGTCGGCGATCATGATGGCGCGGTTGGTGGCTTCGCCCTCGACTTCCGGCGGACGCGAATAGGCGTGGGCCTCGGGCCCGGTGTTGCCTTCGGCCAGAAGCTTTGCCTGCAGCGAGGCGACGACGTCGCCGTTTTCGGCATGGACGAGGGGCAGGGCGCCGAGTTCCGCGCAGCGCTGGAACGAGGCGAACATCTCGTCGTCGTTGACCATCAGCGCGCCCTTGTAGGCCATGAAATGCTTGAAGGTGTTGATGCCCTTGTCGCGGACGACGGTCTCCATCTCGTTGAAGACCTGCTCGCCCCACCAGGTGATTGCCATGTGAAAGGAATAGTCGCAATGGGCGCGGGTCGACTTGTTGTCCCACATCTGCAGCGCCTCGAGCAGCGACTGGCCTGGGGCGGGCAGGGCGAAATCCACCACCATGGTGGTGCCGCCGGCAAGGGCCGCGCGGGTGCCTGAATCGAAATCATCGGAGGAATAGGTGCCCATGAAGGGCATTTCCAGGTGTGTGTGCGGATCGATGCCGCCCGGCATGACATAGCAGCCGGTCGCGTCGAGCGTCTCGTCGCCGGACAGGTTCGGGCCGATCTCGACGATCCGGCCGCCTTCGATCTTCACATCCGCCTTGTAGGTCAGGTCGGCGGTGACGATCGTTCCGCCCTTGATCACCTTCGTTGCCATCACTGTTCCCCTTGTTGCGTTTTCTGGCTTCAGGACCGCTCGAAACAGTCCTAGTCGTGTCCGGAGCAGCGCCGGAGTCCTGCTTGTCTCTTGCGAAGATGTGCGCAGCGGATGCCGAAGTGTCGCTCAGGCGTCCTGAAGGATGCGTTCGAGCCGGTCACCACAGTTCCCCTTGCCGTCCCGTGTTCGGACCGTCTGGAACCGACCGGATGCGCCCCGGCGCTCCGATCCCGGATCTCGCTACGCGCGTCCGGGATGACGAAGGGGAGGCTTTTCGATCTGCCGAACCGCGAAACCTGTCCATCTGTTCGAACCTCTCCATGGTCATCCCGGCCGCAGGCGAAGCCGGAGAGCCGGGATCGGCGGGTCGAGACCGTTGCCTTCATCGATTCAGATCCTGATACAAGTCTCGCCACTCCGGATTGGCCTTTTCGATCAGCTCGAACTTCCATTGCCTGCGCCAGCGTTTGATTTGTTTTTCCTTTTCGATCGCATCCCGCACACCCGGATATTCCTCGTACCAGACCAACGATTTGACGCTGTATTTCTCGGTGAAGCCCTCGACTAGCCCTTCCCGATGTTCGTATATCCTTCTGGGCAGATCGCTGGTTACTCCCACGTAGAGCGTTTGAAATGGTTTTGAGGCCATGATGTAGACCCACGCAGGCACTGTTTTTTATTCCTTTCCCGAGGCACTCGGCTCTCCGATCCCGGGTCTCGTTTCACTCGCCCGGAATGACAACCGAGAGGCTAAAGATCTTTTCCAAGCGGATAACCTTTCCTTTGTCATCCCGGACAAGCGCAGCGCAGATCCGGGATCGGGGAGGCAATTACTCTCCCTTCTTTTTGGGAGCCTCGAAGAAGATTGGGACCGAGAAACTGATCTTATTGGTGTGCTCGGATGCTCCCGAAGCTTTTAAATCGGCTGTCGACCAAACCTCAATTCCGGCGCCTCCTTCTTTATTAATTTTTGTATTTATCTCAAAGGTCACTAATTGAGCCGATGCAACTCTCTTCCCATCCACATATCCGGGCGCTATCCAAACTTCAGAAGCCTCTTTTGCTTCGGAAACGCCGGCGCAGATATCCAATAGTGTTTGTTTTACGTAATCTTTCAGCTTCATAGCTTCACTCCACGATCTCCGCCGTTTCCAACACCGCGTGCAGGAGCACGTCGGCGCCGGCCTTGGCCCAGTCGCGGGTGATTTCTTCCGCCTCGTTGTGGGAGAGGCCATCGACGCAGGGGCACATGATCATCGCGGTGGGGGCGACCTTGTTGATCCAGCAGGCATCGTGGCCGGCACCGGAGATGATGTCGCGGTGCGAGTAACCGAGGCGTTCGGCGGCGTTGCGGATCGCGGTGACGCAGCCCTCGTCGAATTTGACCGGATCGAAGCCGCCGACCTTCTCCAGTTCCAGGCCGAGCCCCATGTCGTCGCAGATCGTCTTCGCGCCGATGGCGAGCCGCTGTTCCATGTCGCGGATGACGGCGATGTCCGGGGAGCGGAAGTCGACGGTGAACACCACCTTGCCCGGGATCACGTTGCGCGAGTTCGGATAGACGTCGATGTGGCCGGCCGCCCCCACCGCATGCGGCTTGTGCGACCAGGCGATCTCGTCGACGAGCTCGAGGATGCGCGCCATGCCGAGCCCGGCGTTCCGGCGCATCGGCATCGGCGTCGAGCCGGTGTGGGCATCCTTGCCGGTGACAGTGACCTGAGTCCAGGACAGGCCCTGGCCGTGGGTGACGACGCCGATGTCCTTGCCTTCGGCTTCCAGGATCGGACCCTGCTCGATATGCAGCTCGAACATGGCGTGGATCTTGTCCGCGCGCGCACCGACTGCCTCGTCGCCGACCCAGCCGATCCGCTTAAGCTCGTCGCCGAATTTCAGCCCCTTGGCGTCGGCGCGGTCATAGGCCCAGTCCTGGGTGTGGATGCCGGCGAAGACGCCGGAAGCGAGCATGGCCGGCGCGAAGCGGGTGCCTTCCTCATTGGTCCAGTTGGCGATGACGATCGGATGCCTCGTCTTGATACCGAGGTCGTTCATCGAGCGGACTACCTCGAGCCCACCGAGCACGCCGAGCACGCCGTCGTACTTGCCGCCCGTGGGCTGGGTGTCGAGGTGCGAGCCCATATAAACGGGCAGGGCGTCCGGATCGGTGCCCGGCCGGGTCATGAACATGTTGCCCATGGTGTCGACGGCCATGGTCATGCCGGCCGCCTCGCACCAGGACTGGAACAGCCGCCGGCCCTCGGCATCCTCGTCGGTGAGCGTCTGGCGGTTGTTGCCGCCGGCGACGCCTGGGCCCACCTTCGCCATCTCCATCAGGCTGTCCCACAGCCGGTCGCCGTTGATCCTGAGGTTCTCGCCGGGTGCTGCCATTCTTCAGTTCCCCTCGTCGGTCAGATCGTTACGGACAGATGCGGCCTGGCTGCATCTGTCCGGAAGGACGGTTGCGTCCTGTCGTCCACCGCTTGCCTCAGTCGATGGCGTGCAGGACGGCGCGCAGCGTGCCGAACAACTCGTCGATCTGCGCCTTCGAGATGATCAGCGGCGGCGACAGGGCGATGATGTCGCCGGTGGTGCGGATCAGCAGGCCGTCGTCATAGGCCTTCAGGAAGGCCGAGAAGGCGCGCTTGGTCGGCTCGCCGGCGATGGGCTCCAGTTCCACCGCGCCGATCAGGCCGAGATTGCGGATATCGATGACGTGCGGGCAGTCCTTCAGCGCGTGCAGGCCGTCTTCCCAGTAGCGGGACAGGTCGGCCGCCCGGGTGAGCAGGCCTTCCTCCTCGTAGGTGTCGAGGGTGGCCAGCGCCGCGGCGCAGGCGAGCGGATGGGCGGAATAGGTGTAGCCGTGGAACAGCTCGATCATGTGGTCCGGGCCGGTCATGAAGGCGTCGTAGATGGCCTTGGTGCAGAACACCGCGCCCATCGGCACGACGCCGGAGGTGATGCCCTTGGCGGTGGTGACGAGGTCCGGCGTGACGCCGAAATAGTCGGCAGCAAACGGCGTGCCGAGGCGGCCGAAGCCGGTGATGACCTCGTCGAAAATCAGCAGGATGCCGTGCTGGTCGCAGATCTCGCGCAGGCGCTTGAGATAGCCCTTCGGCGGGATCAGCACGCCGGTGGAGCCGGCGACCGGTTCGACGATGACAGCGGCGATGGTCGAGGGATCGTGGAGCTGGATGACCTTGATCAGGTCGTCGGCGAACTCCGCGCCGTGCTCCGGCTCGCCGCGGGTGAAGGCGTTGCGCGCCGGGTCGTGCGTGTGGCGGATGTGGTCGACGCCGGTCAGCATGGTGCCGAAGGTGCGCCGGTTGGCGACGATGCCGCCGACCGAGATGCCGCCGAAGCCGACGCCGTGGTAGCCGCGCTCGCGGCCGATCAGGCGCGTGCGGGTGCCCTGGCCGATGGCGCGCTGGTAGGCGAGTGCGATCTTCAGCGCCGTGTCGACGCTTTCCGAGCCGGAGTTGGTGAAGAACACATGGTCGAGCGGCGAGGGCAGCATGGCCGCAAGCCGTGCGGCCAGTTCGAAGGCCTTGGGGTGGCCCATCTGGAAGGCGGGCGCGTAGTCGAGCTCCGCGATCTGCTTCTGCACCGCCTCGACGATCCGCGGCCGGCCATGGCCGGCGTTGCAGCACCACAGGCCGGCGGTGCCGTCGAGCACCTGGCGGCCCTCGGCGGTGGTGTAGTGCATGTCCTTTGCGCCGACGAACATGCGCGGCGCCTTCTTGAACTGCCGGTTCGCGGTGAACGGCATCCAGAAGGCTTCCAGATTGTTGGGTATGGCGGCAGCAGCGGCCTTGTCAGACATGTTTCCTCCTTCCCGGGCGATCCCTGGCGGCGCCTCGGTGCTGGCAGATCGAACGGCACGCGTACGGCGATGCGGACGCGGTCGGGCGCAGCCTAGCAGCGCCGACGCGGCTTGTCCGTGTCCGTGTTGCGGATGATCATTCGTGCGGTTCCCACTTGGCCGGACTCGCGCGGACCTGTCGCCCGCATGCACGCCGCGCCTGTTGTTCTCTGGAATGCGACTCTCTTCGTTGGAGAGTCCGCGTTTTGTCTTGCGCCAGCCGATCCCGTCCTTGCGCCCGGTGCCCGCCGTTGCTAGGCATGGGGAAGGGGGACGAAATCTGACCAAACGGTCAAATCGAGCGTATGAACACTTGACCAAACGGTCAAGATGATAATTTGATCGGCAAGATGATTTTGTGATCACGAACCCATGGACCGCAGGCCGTCCTCCAAGAGCGCGACGCGCGCCGAAAACGAACGCCTCATCCTGGAGGCGGCGGAGACCGTATTCGCCGAGCACGGCTTCCGCGGCGCGACGACCGGCATGATCGCGGAACGGGCCGGCATCCCCAAGGCCAACCTGCACTACTATTTTCCGACCAAGGAGACGCTGTATCGCCAGGTCGTGGAGAACATCTTCACCATCTGGCTGGACGCGGCCAATTCCTTCGACGAATGCGCCGACCCGCAAGAGGCGCTGACACGCTACATCACGACCAAGATGGATATCTCGCGCCAGCACCCGATGGGCTCCAAGGTGTGGGCGAACGAGATCCTGCACCGGGCGCCGGTGATCCAGGACTATCTGGAGACGACGCTGCGCGAGTGGACGGCGACGCGTATCGCCGTCATCGACCGCTGGATTGCAGAGGGCAAGATGGCGCCGGTCGACGCGCGCACGCTGCTCTACATGATCTGGGCGACGACCCAGCACTACGCGGATTTCAACCACCAGATCGACACGCTGAACGGCGGCCGGCCGCTGAGCGACGCGCAGTTTGACGCGATGAAGGACACCGTGGTGCGCATCATCCTGACCGGCGTCGGGATCCGCCCGGCCCGCACGGCAGGCGAGGCCGGGCCGGTGGCCGTTGCCGGGAGTGCAGGCTCTTGACCGCCGCGCCCGAGCGCATCACCCGGCCGCCACGCCCCTCGCGCATCCAGGAGCGCAACCGGGCCAAGATCCTCGAGGCGGCGCTGGCCGAATTCTCGCGGCTCGGATTCGGCGGCGCGACGATCGACCGGATCGCGGCCGGGGCGGGGATGTCGAAATCCAACCTGCTCTACTATTACGCTTCCAAGGAGGCCATGTACGAGGCGGTGCTGGCGCATATCCTGGACATCTGGCTGGCGCCGCTGCGCACGCTCGACCCGGCCGGCGATCCGGCGCAGGAACTCGCCGCCTACATCAGGCAAAAGATAAAGATATCGGCAGAACAGCCTGAGGCATCGAGGCTTTTTGCAAACGAAGTGATGCAGGGAGCGCCGCGCATCATGACCGTCCTGGAAGGCAGCTTAAAGGACCTGGTCGACGAGAAGAGCCAGGTCATCCGCGGCTGGATCGCGGCCGGGGCGATCCGTCCGGTGGAGCCGGTGCACCTGATCTTCACCATCTGGGCGACGACCCAGCACTATGCCGATTTCGAGGCGCAGATCCGGGCCCTGACCGGCAAGACGCTGAAGGACCGGCATTTCCGCGCCGAGGCGGAACGCTCGCTGGTCGACCTGCTTCTGCATGGACTGATCCGGACGTCCGGCCATGATTGAGGGTGGCCATGACTGACGGCGGCTCCGGGGAGAAAGCGCGTCCGCCGACGCCGCCGACACGGCGGATCGCGGTGACCGGCCGGCTGTACATTTCCGAGGACGACCTGCACGAGGATTTCGTGCGCGCGTCGGGACCGGGCGGACAGAACGTGAACAAGGTCTCCACGGCGGTGCAGCTGCGCTTCGACCTGGCCGGCAACGCGACGCTGCCCGACGACGTCAAGGCGCGCGCGGCGAGGCTTGCCGGCAGCCGGCTGACGCAGGGTGGCGAGATCGTCCTGCAGGCAGACCGGTTCCGCAGCCGCGAGCGTAACCGCGAGGACGCGCTGGCGCGGCTCATCGAACTGCTGGCGAGCGCGGCGGTACGCGAGAAGCCGCGCAGGCCGACGCGGCCGACGCTGGCGTCGAAGAAGCGGCGAGTGAGCGAGAAGAAGCAGCGCGGCGGCATCAAGAAGCTGCGCACGGGCAAGCCGGATATCGACTGAGCGCTGGGGACTGAGCGCGGGGACTGAGCGGGCGCAACCCGAAGCGGGGCGAACCACAAAGGGGCACCGGCATCGTAGCTCATAAAAATCGGATAAGATATATTATGGAACTTTATTGAGGCACTTGAAAAACCGGCGGGCCCTCCGGCTGGTGCGCGCCGAAGCGCCGGCCGACGGGCGGACTCGCCGCGCCGTACCGCAGACGTGAGTTTGCCACGAGAATTCCATCCGATGCCGGAGCCGCTGGCGTGGCACATCGGCGGCCTCACGCCGTCGCGGTCCCGTCGTCTCCGTCGTCCTCGGCGTCGCCGTCAATCACCCGGCGCGCCACGTCGAAACCGAAGCCGGCGCGGCACAGCGCGGCCAGATCCCGGTCGCGGAAGTCGGCGCGCGCACCGCGCGTGCGCCACGGACCGAGCCGGCGGCGGCGCGCAAGCCGGCGGGCGGCATCGCCGTCGTCTGTGTCGTCGCGCGCCAGCACGGCCTCGATGACGGACTTGTCGACACCCTTGGCGGCAAGCCCGGCGGCGATCTGGCGCGTCGAACGGCCACGGCGGCGTTGGCTCGCAACCCGGGTCTCGGCGAAGGCCGTGTCGTCGACGAGACCCGCACGCAGGCAGCGCGCGACGACGGCGTCGATCAGGGCGGCGAACTCCGCCGGATCGCGGTCGTGGGCGCGTGCCGCGCGGGTGACCTTGCGCGCGAGCACCCGGCGCAGGTTTTCCGCCGAGCTCGCGTAGCGCTCCAGATAGGCCAGTGCCGAGCGCGCCAGACGCTCCTCGGTCGGCAGTTTCCAGGTCTTCGGGGTGCTGGTACGCATGGCGCAAGGATAGCGGGATTCGGCGAGACCTCCCAATTCGCGGCGATTTGCCAGCCGCAGCGCGCCGGTCACCGAACCGAGGGCAGCACTGAGCCGAGCAGACCTGCCCCTGCCCTCCGGACGCCTTGCGGCGGGCGGCGGAGCGCAGTGGATTTTCCGGGCACGGGTGGGGGGGATGTGTCCGGAGATGGGTCTGCAGTCCGCCGCCCGCCCTTCCCGTCTCCGGGAAGCGTGTGCGATCGCGCGCTCCGTCCGGCCTTGGCCCGGGAACGGCCTCGGGTCATCTCTGCTGACTGCACGAGACAACTCGTCCGAAGAGCCGGCCGGTGGTGGGATCAAAATGACTGAACGGTTCGGTCATTTCTGATATAAGGCGGAAGACCTGCCGCGCGCAAGAGGTCCGGGTCATTTTTCCCCGCAAGGGCCACACACCGGCCGGACAGGCGGGATTTGACAGGCCGGCGCGTGCGACATAGGAACCGGAAAACAACGGGGCGGAACGAACCATGGTGACGGACAGGGCGGCGCGGGACTCCCTCCCCGCTGCGGCGGCGGAGAGCGAAGCGAAGACCGACAACGCCAAGCGGCGGCAGATCCTGGACGGCGCGCGCACCGTGTTCCGCGCCCGCGGCTTCGACGGCGCCAGCATGGAGACCATCGCCCGGCAGGCGGGCGTGTCCAAGGGCACGCTCTACGTCTATTTCGACAGCAAGGAGGCGCTGTTCAGGGCCCTCATCCTGGAAGAGCGGATGGAGCAGCCCGAGACCTGCCTGGAACTCGCCGGCTGCCCGGGCGACATCGCCGCTGACCTCAAGCGGATCGGCACCGCCTATCTGGAGAAGATGTCGATGCCGGAGCGCATCTCGACGCTGCGCATGGTGGTCGGCGCCGTCGAGCAGTTCCCCGAATTCGGCGCCCTGCTCGACGCGGAAGGGCCGCGGCGGGGCATCGAGAACCTCGGGGCGTTCCTGCAGGCGCGCATCGCGCGCGGCGACCTGAAGCCCTGCGACACCGAGGTGGCGGCCAGCCATTTCTTCGGCCTGTGCACCGCACGCGCGCTGCGCCGCGTGCTGTTCAACGTCGGCAG
Organism: Polymorphum gilvum SL003B-26A1; assembly: GCF_000192745.1. NCBI lineage: Bacteria > Pseudomonadati > Pseudomonadota > Alphaproteobacteria > Rhodobacterales > Paracoccaceae > Polymorphum > Polymorphum gilvum. The sequence continues at coordinate 2,416,242 of NC_015259.1, read as the reverse complement.
CGTGCCGAGCGAAGACGAGATCCGCAGCACCGTCGAGGCGGCGGTGGCGGTCTTTCTTGCCGCCTATGGCGGCGAGCCTTGCCGAGAGGGCAAGGGTTAGAGCGGCAGCTCGATGATCATGCCGTCGTGGGCCGGCTCGACGCCGGCCGGCAGGTCGCGCACCAGCGCGGCATAGTCCATGTCGTTGTGCATGTTGGTCAGCACCGCGCGTCGGGGCGCAAGGTCGGCGATCCAGGTCAGCGCGTCGGTCAGGCAAAAATGGCTCGGATGCGGCTTGTGCCGCAGCGCGTCGACGATCCACAGCCTCAGCCCGGCGAACTGAGTCACCGCGACCTCCGGAATCTCGGACACGTCGGGCAGGTAGGCGACGTCCTCGAAGCGGAAGCCGAGGGCGTCGATCTCGCCGTGGTTGACCTCGATCGGCAGGAAGGACAGCGCCCCCCCCGCCCCGTCGATCACCGCCGGCACGCCGGCGGTCAGCCGCACCTCGTCGAGGATCGGCGGATAGGACGAGCCCGGCGGCGTGGCGAAGCAGTAGCCGAAGGCCGCATGGGCGCGTCGGGAGGTCTTCTCGTCCATGTAGACCGGCACCCGCCGGCGGTGGCGGATGGCCAGCATGCGCAGGTCGTCGATGCCGTGCAGGTGATCGGCGTGGGCATGGGTGTAGAGCACCGCGTCGAGATCCTCGACGTCGGCGTCGAGGAGCTGTTGGCGCATGTCGGGGCCGGTGTCGACGAGGACCGTCGTCGCCCCCCCCGCTCCGAGGCGTCGGACCAGGATCGAGCAACGCAGGCGCCGGTTCCTCGGCTCGGCCGGGTCGCAGTCGCCCCAGTCGTTGCCGAGCCGCGGCACCCCGCCCGACGAGCCGCAGCCCAGGATGGTGATCTCGAGCCGTGCGCTCATGCCGCCGGCCTCGGCACCTTGGAAAACAGGCGGAAGAAGTTCTCCGTCGTCTGCTCAGCGATTTCCTCGACCGACACGCCGCGCGTCTCGGCCAGCACCGCCGCCGTATAGGCGGTATAGGCGGGCTCGTTGCGCTTGCCGCGTTTGGGCTGCGGCGCGAGATAGGGCGCGTCGGTCTCGACCAGCAGGCGGTCGGCTGGCAGCTCGCGCGCGACGGCGCGGATGTCCTCGGAGTTGCGGAAGGTCAGGATGCCGGAAAAGGACACGTAGAGCCCGAGCTCGACGCCCTTCAGCGCCAGATCGCGGCCCGAGGAGAAGCAGTGCAGGACGGCCGGAAAGGCCCCCTTCCCCATCTCCTCCTCCAGGATCGCCGCCATGTCCTCGTCGGCCGATCGGGCATGGATGACCAGCGGCAGGCCGGTCGCGCGGGCCGCCGCAATGTGGGTGCGAAACCCCTGGGCCTGGGCGGCGCGCGGCGCCTTGTCGTAGAAATAGTCGAGCCCCGCCTCGCCGATCGCGACCACCTTGGGATGGGCCGACAGCCGCACCAGGTCCTCGACCGTGACGTCGAGCTCCTCGTCGGCATTGTGCGGATGGGTACCGACCGAACAATAGACGCTGTCGTGGGCCTCGGCGACGGCAAGCACCTGGTCGAACTTCCGCACCCGTGTGCAGATGGTGACCATGACGCCGATGCCGGCTTCGTGGGCACGCGCGACGAGCGCGTCGCGCTCGCCGTCGAAGTCGGGGAAGTCGAGATGGCAGTGGCTGTCTACGAGCATCTGTGGTCCGGGTCCGTTGCCGGGCGGGTTGAAGGGCGTCGCCGGTCAGGTGCAGACGGTCAGGCGTCGCCCGATTCCGGCTCGACGTAGCGCGGGAACGCCGGGACGGGCTTCGGGATGGCAACGCCCGCGGCCAGGCGGCCTGCCGCCCCGAGTCGGGCGAAGACGCGATTGTCCGCGGCCACGCCGAGATTGTCGAGCAGCAGGGCGGCCGCGTTCGGCGTCACCGGCTGGGCCAGGATGGCGATCTGGCGGATCACCTCGGCGGTGACGTAGAGCACGGTGCCCATGCGGGCCGGATCGCTCTTGCGCAGCGCCCACGGCTCCTGCGCAGCGAAATAGCGGTTGGCTTCCGCCACGCAGGCCCATACGCAGGCGAGCGCCTGGTGGATCTCCTGGCGGGCGAAGGCCGCGCGGCAGGTGTCTAGCATGACGTCGGCCTGGCCGAGGATCGCCTCGTCCTCGGGCGTGAGGGCGCCGGGTGCCGGCAGCACGCCGTCGCAGTTCTTGGCGATCATCGACAGCGAGCGCTGCGCCAGATTGCCGAGGTCGTTGGCGAGATCGGCGTTGATGCGCCCGACGATCGCCTCGTGGCTGTAGTTGCCGTCCTGGCCGAAGGGCACCTCGCGCAGGAAGAAGTAGCGCGTCTGGTCGAGGCCGTAGTGCTCGATCAGGTTGAACGGGTCGATGACGTTGCCGACCGACTTGGACATCTTCTCGCCGCGGTTGAACAGGAAGCCGTGGGCGAAGACGCGCTTCGGCAGCGGAATTCCGGCCGACATCAGGAACGCCGGCCAGTAGACGGCGTGGAAGCGGATGATGTCCTTGCCGATGATGTGGGCGTCGGCCGGCCAGTAGGACCACAGCGGATCGTCCTCGTCGGGAAAGCCGACGCCGGTGATGTAGTTGGTCAGGGCGTCGACCCAGACATACATGACATGCGCCTCGTCCCCCGGCACGGGGATGCCCCAGTCGAAGGTGGTGCGCGAGACGGACAGGTCCTTGAGGCCGCGCTTGACGAAGCTGACGATCTCGTTGCGCCGCTCGGCCGGCCCGATGAAGTCGGGATTGGCCTCGTAATGGGCGAGCAGCCGGTCCTGATAGGCGGACAGGCGGAAGAAGTAGCTCTCCTCCTCGACCCATTCGACCGGCGAGCCCTGCGGGCCGTAGCGCACGCCGTCGGCGCGCAGCTCCGTCTCGCCTTCCTGGTAATAGGCCTCGTCGCGCACCGAGTACCAGCCCGAGTAGCTGTCCTTGTAGATGTCGCCGTTCGCGGCCATCCGGCGCCAGATCTCCTGGCTGGAGCGGTGGTGGCGGGGTTCGCTGGTGCGGATGAAGTCGTCGTTGGTACAGCCGAGGGCGGCGACCATGTCGCGGAAGCGGGCCGAATTGCGGTCGGCGAGCTCGCGCACGGAAATGCCTTCCTTCTTCGCCGTCTGCAGCATCTTCTGGCCGTGCTCGTCGGTGCCGGTCAGGAAATAGACGTCCTTGCCGTCGAGGCGCTGGAACCGCGCCATGGCGTCGGTCGCGATCGCCTCGTAGGCGTGGCCGATGTGCGGCGCGCCGTTCGGGTAGGAAATGGCGGTGGTGATGTAGTACTTCGGTCTGGCGGTCATATCGGTCCTGGAACATTCAGGCGCAGGGCGGTCGAGGGCGGACGACGGGCGGACAAAAAGAGGCCGGGCTCGCGGTGCGGCACGGCCCTTCCACAGGGCTTCACGCCGGCATTCGCATGACCTCCGAAAGGTTCCGGAATACGTCGAGGACAACCTGTTTTCTGTCGAGATTGAGCGCCTCGGCATCGGCCGCGGCGCGGCCCATCTTTTCCCATACCTCCGTCCACCTGACAAGCCGGGAGGCGGACTGGCCTGCATCCGCGACCAGGCGCCGGTGCAGCCAGTCGCGCGCGACATGCAGGAACGCCTCCCAGTTGTCGGTCTGGCCGCGGGCGGCCACCAGATCCGCGAAGGCGTGCAGGGCGGCGACGTCGATGCGCGGCAGCCGGTCGGCCAGCGCGAGGAAGCCGCGGTTGACGGCGAGCCCCTCGCCCGACAGCAGCAGCAGCGCGGCGCGCAGGCTGCCGTCGGCAAAGCGCGTGACGTCGGCGAGCGTGGCGGCGTCCGGCGCCTCGTCGAGGACGCCGGGCAGGCCGGCGGCGATCTCTTCGGCCGACAGCGGCGCGAGGTCCAAACGCCGGCAGCGCGAGCGGATGGTCGGCAGCAGCCGGCCCGGCGTGTGCGACAGCAGCAGGAACAGCGAGTTGGCCGGCGGCTCCTCCAGGATCTTGAGCAGCGCGTTGGCCGAGCTGACGTTCATTTCGTCGGCGGAATCAACGATGCAGATGCGCCAGCCGCTGCCGGAGGCGGTGGTGCCGAAGAAGGAGACGGTGCGGCGCACTTCCTCGACCGGAAGTTCGGTCCTGAAGCGCTTGCGCTTGTCGTCCCAGGGACGGCGCAGGTGCAGGAGGTTCGGGTGAGTGCCGGCGGCGACCTGGCGGGCGACTACATGGTCGGCGGAGACGGCAAGATCGCGCGCGGCCGCGATCAAGGCGGCGAAGCGGTCGGGATGGGCGAGCGCGAAGCGCGCGAAGCGGAAGGCGAGCGTCGCCTTGCCGATGCCCTTCGGCCCGCCGAGGATCCAGGCATGATGGAAGCGGCGCGAGCCATAGGCTTCGAGCAATTCCCGTTCGGCCTCGCGGTGGCCGATCAGGGCCGTGCGCTCGCGCGGCAGCGGCACGCCCGGGATCTCGTCGACCTCGGGCGCGGCGTCGAGATCAGCCGCGCGCGCCATCGGCGGCCTCCCGGCGCTTTCGGCGCGGCGCCGACCGTTCGAGGCCGAAACGTTCGCTGACCGCTGCCCAGACGGCCGCCTCGACCTCGGCGGCGTCGCCCGAGCCGTCGACGATGCGGATTCGCTCCGGCTCGTCGCGAGCAAGCTCCAGGAACAGCGCACGGCGGCGTTCGTGCACGCCAAGAGCCTCGTCCTCGAAGCGGTCGGGACCGCGGTCTGCACCCGCGTTGCGGCTGCGCGCGGCGACCCGCTTCAGCCCGACGTCCGCCGGCACGTCGATCAGGACGGTCAGGTCCGGGCGCAGGTCGAGGGTGGCGGCGGTCTCCAGCAGGCCGAGCAGGTGGGCGTCGACGCCGGCCTCACCCTGGTAGACGCGGGTGGAATCGGCAAAGCGGTCGCACAGCACCCATTTGCCGGCCTCGAGCGCCGGGCGGATGGTGGCGTCGACGTGGTCGGCGCGGGCGGCGGCGAACAGCATCGCCTCGCCGCGCGGGCCGAGGCCGCGCGCCCCGCCGCTCAAGAGGAGATCGCGGATGAACTCCGCGCCGGGAGAGCCGCCCGGCTCGCGGGTGACGACGACATCGATCCCGAGCGCGGCCAGCCGATCGTGCAGGCGACGGATCTGGGTCGATTTTCCGGCCCCCTCGCCGCCCTCAAATGTGATGAACCGCCCCTGCACCCGGGACCTCCTGCAAACCCGCGCCGCGCGGCGCTCAGAACCAGCCGAACAGCAGCTCCACCACACCGTCGAGCGAGCGGCGCGACAAGGTGCCGCGCGCGACCTCGGCGCCGGTGACCAGCGGTGCGCTGTAGACCACGCTGTTGTCGGCGGCCAGCACGCGCAACTCGCCGGCCGGCGCGCCGGCGACCACTGGCGCGACGAACGGCCCCGAATAGACCGCCCGCAGGCGGTAGTCGCGGTTGCCGCCGACGGGCAGCAGTACCGCGATCGGGTCCTTCGCCACAAGAGGCACGGAGCCGGTCTCGCCGCCGTAGACGCGCGCGCTGGCTACCGGCTCGCCCCGTCCGAACAGGATCTGCACCTGGAACGCCTCCCAGGCGCCCTCGACGAGGTCGCGCAGGGCCGCAAGGCGCATCTTGTCGGTGTCGAGGCCGGCGATCACGGCGATGACGCGCCGGCCGTCGCGCTCGACCGAGGCGAGGCCGGAATAGCCATCGGCCTGGGACAGGCCGGCGCCGAGGCCGTCGAGGCCACGGATCTCGCCGAGGAGCGGGTTCTTGTTGCGCTGGAAGATCCTGTTCCAGGTGAATTCGGGCAGCGAAAAGAGCTCGTATCGGGTGCGGTGGGTGTCGAGGATGTAGGCCGCCAGCCGCGCCATGTCGCGCGCCGTGGTGCGGTTGCCCGGATCCTCGAAGCCGGTCGGATTGGCGAAGCGGCTGGAGATCATGCCGATCCGGGTCGCGAGCGCGGTCATACGCTGCGCGAACGCCGTCTCGCTGCCGGCAAGGCCCTCGGCCAGCACGATCGCCGCGTCGTTGGCGTTGTGCACGAGCAGGCCGCGCAGCAGGTCGGCGACCGGAATTTCCGACCGGACGGCGGCGAACATAGTCGAGGTGCGCGACGGCGCGCCGCCGGTGCGCCAGGCGTGCTCGCTGACCTTGAACAGCGTCTCCTCGAACACCTCGCCCGATTTCAGCGCGTCGAACACCACCGCGGCGGTCATCACCTTGGCGAGCGAGCCGGGCGCGAAGGCCTCGTCCGGCGCCTTGGCGTAGAGCACCGTGCGGCTGGAATGGTCGATCAGGAAGGCCGAGCGCGCGCGCGTTTCCAGCACGTCGGCGGCCGCGGCGAAGGCCGGCAGGACGACAAGCGCAAGGACCAGCAGGGCGCCCGCAAGACGGCCTCGTCCCCTTACCTGGTTCGTTTCGGTCATGCCCTGCCCCGGACTCGCGCCTGCCTGCCGCATGGCACGGAGAATAGCCCGGGCCCGGGCCGGCGCAAGGGGGCGACGACCGTCAGCGACGACGTCAGCGGCCTGCGGACTGCGGGCCGGCAAGCAGCGCCAGCGGTAGCGAACTGTCGCCGAAGGTCTCGAAGGCGCCGAAGGCGTCATGCGCGGCGGCGATGCGCGTGTGCGCGGCATAGGAGGAAATCGCGCCGCCCATCAAGAGGTTGCGCGGACCGTTGGTCGCCGCCGGCAGCGTGCCGAGCACGCCGGCGGGCGCCGGCGGCGCATAGGCGGCGGGCTGGACACCCGGCTGGCTTGCCGGCCCTGTCAACGGTCCCGTCAAAGGCCCGGGCGACGGCAGGGTCCCGAGCGGCTGCGGCGCGGCGCCGAGGGACACCGGTTGTGCCGAGGCCTGGGGCTGCGGCGCAGCGGCGGGCGTGAAGGTATTGAGCGAGGCGACCACGATGGTCTGCTGGCCGGTCTCGAAGGCGAGCGCCGGATCGTAGGCGAGCCGGTAGGCCGGGTCGGCGGCCGCAGCCGCCGGCGCGCCGGACGCGGCGGCGGCAAGCAGTACCGGGGCGTCGAGCGGCCGCGGCGCCGGCGCGCGGCTCGGCGCGTAGCCGGTGGCGGACGGAGCTGACGCCATGTCGAGCGGCGCCGGCGGCGCCGCCTGGGCGATCATCGTGCCCGGCATGGTGCCGCCCGGCGTGACCGCGTCCGGACCGGTGTAGGAGGCCATCAGGTAGGCCTCGTCCTGGCCGTCGAGCCGGGCCGGGCCGACATACTGGACGCGGACCTTGCCGATGCCGGCGGCCTTGGTATCGAGCATGGTGGCGACGCGTTCCGACAGGTCGATGACCCGGTTGCCGTGGAACGGGCCGCGGTCGTTGATGCGCACGACCATCGAGCGGCCGTTCTCCAGGTTGGTCACCCGCGCATAGGACGGCAGCGGCAGCGTGGGATGGGCCGCGGTCAGGCCCTTGCGGTCGTAGATCTCGCCGTTGGCGGTCTTGCGACCGTGGAAGGCGGAGCCGTACCAGGAGGCGTTGCCGCTCTTGTCGTAGTTCGGATCTTCCTTGGGATGGTACCAGCGGCCGGCGACCTTGTATTTCTGGCCGACGTGATAGCGCCCGCCACCCTTGGGCACCGGCTTGCCGTCGGCAACCACGCGCGGGCTGGCCTTCACGCCGTATTTCGATTCGGGGAAATATTCCGACGAGCGCTTCGGCTTGGGTGCCGATTCGCAGCCCGCCAGCGCGACGGCGGCGGCGAGCACCACCGCTGCGACCTTCAACGCGCCGAGGCGGTCGCGCCTCATCGAATCGGCTTCAGTCGTCGACGAACCTCGGCCTGCGCCCAATCCCTGCATCCTGCCGTCCCACTCACCACGCGTTCGGCGGCCCCATGCACACGCGTCTTGCCTGCCGGACGCTGTCCGGCCTTGCCTTGCAGCGGAGCGCGGCAAGCGCTGCCGCCACGATCCGTCCTGGCCCGCCGCGCCCCCGCACGGACAAACCAGATTGCAGTAAACCGGAGATTTCTTACCCGATCGTGAAGGGTGCGTCGAGCGCCCGTGCGTCGGGCGGGGCAATTTGTCCGCTCCGGCGGTCTGCCGTCCCTTGGCGCTGCCCCTTCCCCCGGCCTTCTCCGCCCTTCCCTTCCCTTCCCGCTCAGGTCCCGGTCCGGCGACCGGCGGCGTGCCGACCGTCCTGTGACGCCCGTCACAGAAGCCGTGCCGCCTTTCTCCTAGACCAAAGGCCTGCCGCGGCCGCCCCGCCGCGGCGCAGGACGGGACGCCCGGTCCCTTCCGGCCGCCGGTCCGACCCCCTGCCCACGACACCGGACCGGCGGCCCCTGCCTTTGGTGCCGCTCCATACCCGTCGCCCCGAACCTGTCGTCCGGCCCCGGCCTATCGTGTCCCGGCCTTTTCCGGTTCCGGGCCGGCATGGCGACACGCGCGCCGCCGCGTCGATGCGGCCTGCGTGCAGCCTCCATGCAGCACCGCTCCCCGGGCCGGCCTCAGGAGCGACCTCCAGGCCGATCCCCGCGCTTGACAAGCGCCGCGCCAGCCCCGAAACGGAAGGCACGGAAGAGTGGCCGAGTGGTTGAAGGCAGCGGTCTTGAAAGCTGGCGGGGGTGAAGGCTACCGCCGCATGAATAGGGAGTTTTTGCAGGGGGTTAGTGGTAGGTCGGCTTCGGGGGCAAAACGGTCCATAAGCCAATCGTAAGCAGCTAAGCCCGTGAATCGGTATGGAAGAGTGTCCGAGTGGTTTAAGGAACTGGTCTTGAAAACCAGCGAGCGGGCAACCGCTCCGTGGGTTCGAATCCCACCTCTTCCGCCAACCGCCGCTATGCGAACGCGGCTTCGGCGTCCTCAGAGTCCTCCGGGCCTTTCGCAGCGCCAAGGCGGCGGCTGATGCTTCGATATGCCGTGCTCACCGCGTCACGCCAGCCATCCGCAGCCAAGCTGAGGCTCTCCGGCTCAAGCGCCTTCTTCACGTCGTCGGGGGTCCATTCGCGGATGAGCTGCTTCGCCTGTGCGTACACGACCGCATAACCGACCCGGCCCATCACCAGACGTTCCGCCCACTGGCGCGCCAACTCCCGGACGATCTCGGGTTCCCCGTAGGTCGCATACCGCAGGCCAAGGTCTTCCTGCGCCGCACCGACTGCCGAATAGGTGAGGTTCACGAAAAGCTGGTTCGTCTCCCGCACATAGCGCGCTGCCTTCCCAGTGATGCCCTTCTCTTCCACCAGCTCGGGGTCGCGCAGGGGAATGATCTCGGGGGCCTGCTCCAAGTTCTTGGAGATGTCGGCACGCTTGGCGCCGCCGGGATTGAAGATCAGGTCGGTCGGGCTGATCGGCGTCCTGTCGCTATCACCGCCGGAACCATCCTTGTGGTCAGGACGCGCGCCCCTCGCCCCGCCATCGTCCACGAGGTGAAGCCCGGTCTCAGTCTCGCGCGGGCTCTTGGTCTTGACGCGAAGCTGGTTGAGCAAGTCTTGCAGTTCCTTCCGTAGGTCGTCCGTGGACGCCGAGGACTTGGGGGCAAGCGAGTTGATGATTTCGATCAGCCATTCGGGCCGATTGCGAAACACGAGTTCGGCAAAGTCTTCAACGACCACTTGGCGCTGATCGCCGCCGCTAAGCTGCACGAAGCGGCGGTACGGTTCGTGCCGCACAGGGAAGTTGTCGGGCAGTTCGACATGGACGGAGATATGGCGAGCGCCGAACGGGATGCCGAACGCCGGGGCGTCGGCCGCCCACTTCCGACCCTTGCGGACGTCGTACATCTCATCGCGGAACACGATGGCAGTCGTGCTCACCGATGAAGTCAGGGAACCCGAAATCGACTTGTTATGGCCGCCGTCCTGATACGCCGGATCGTACAGGTAGTGGATGCGGACACCCTCACCGACATCGACGGCCTCGACGCGACCGAATGCGTCGGCGCGTTCGGGGATCGGCTTGAACTGCCGACGTCCATCGCGGGGGTGCGTGCCCTCATGCATATACACCTCGACGCCTTCGGGAAGGCCGTAGAAGCGGTGATAGAGGTAGGTCGTGATCCACTGGCGATCCTGCTTCGGGTCGCCATCGTAGGGATCGGCCACAGTGTCTTGATCGGCCCGGTTGCCGTACAGGACGACCTCGGTCCAATCCTCGTCCAGTCGGTATTCGGCCTCGTCGCGGACCTGATCGGTGACATCGACCACTTCCTCGAACGAGTCTTCGACCCGAATCCACACCTTGCCGTAGATGCCTTCGCGCTTGCCGAGAACAACTTGGCTGACCACACCGTCACGGCAGGAGCGATAGCGCATACCGAGCGTGTTGGACGGAAGCGAAGCGACCTTCGCGCCCATGCCGAAGTTGCCTTCAAGCGCCATGTCCTTACCGAGCGAAGCTGCGAGATCGCAGATGTGGTCAAGCTCAGAACTGCTCATGCCGGGGCCGGTGTTCCAGATCGTGAGCTTGCGGGTGTCGCCGCATTCAGGGATCGCCTTGCCCTTGATGTCCACGATCCGCCGTCCAGCGGGTGCCTTCGCCGCAGCCTCAATGGCATTCATCGCCAGTTCCCGTAGCATCATCGTCTTCGGGCACTGCTCGATCTGGCGGGAAACAGTGAAGTCGATGTCCGCGATCTTGATCGGCGTAACTTGCTTGATGTGGCTCACGACTGACCCCCGCCTTACAGCTTGAACTCGCCGCCGCCGCGGCCCGGTGTCTTGCTGAAACGCGCCTCCACCTCGGAAACCGCGTCCCGCAGCGCCTTCACGATCTTCCGCACCTCGGCGTCCTCGTAAATGTAGGTCTGAATAGCCCCGAGTTTTGTGGACACCCTCGGGTTACATTTCGTGCTGCCGTTCGAACTCGACGGGTGACAGCATCCCGTTCCTGACGTGCTTTCGCTTTGGATTGTAGAACATCTCGATGTAGTCGAACACGTCCTGCCTTGCCTCCTCGCGTGTTCGGTAGGTCCTGCGCCGTATCCGCTCGCGCTTGAGGAGATTGAAGAAGCTCTCCGCCACGGCATTGTCGTGGCAGTTGCCGCGACGGCTCATCGAGTGCTCAAGATTGTGGTGCTTCAGGAACGCTGCCCAGTCCATGCTGGTGAACTGCGATCCCTGATCGGAATGGACCAGAACCCTGCTCTTGGGCTTTCGACGCCACACCGCCATCAGCAATGCCTGCAACACGACATCGGTGGTCTGGCGGCTCTGCAGTGACCAGCCGATGACGCGGCGTGAAAACAGATCGATCACCACCGCCAGATAGGCAAAGCCCTCCTGGGTCCGGATGTAGGTGATGTCAGTCACCCACGCCCTGTCCGGCGCTTCGACATCGAACTGCCGGGCAAGGGTGTTGTCGACGACGACCGACGGCTTGCCGCCATAGGAGCCAGGCCGGCGCTTGTAGCCGATCTGCGCCTTGATCCCGGCCAGTTTTGCCAGACGAGCGATGCGGTTGGCGCAACTGGTCTCTCCCTGATCGAGAAGGTCGTCGTGCAGCTTGCGATAGCCGTAGACCCTGCCGCTCTCCTTCCAGGCCTTGCTGAGAAGCTCGGTCTGACGTGCGTCTTCCCGAGTTCGCCTGCTCAGGGGGGTCTTCAGCCAGGCGTAGAAACCGCTGGGCTGGATGCACAGGCAACGACACATCGCCCGAACCGTGAACTGCTGGCGATGCTCGGCAACGAACGCGTATCTCACTTTGCATCCCTGGCGAAATACGCGGTGGCTTTTTTTAGGATGTCACGCTCCTCGGTGACGCGCGCCAGCTCCTTCTTCAGGCGACGGATCTCTGCCGCCTGATCGCCATCAGTTGAACCGGATGGCTTCGAGAACTTCCTCTTCCATGCGTAGAGCGAGTGCTGGCTCACACCCAGCCGCTTCGACACCTCCGCAACCGGGTAACCCCGCTCGGTGATCTGCGCCACTGCATCGCGCTTGAAATCGTCACTGAAACTGCCGGTCCCCATCATGGCCTCCTTGCCTCAAAATTAGGGAAGAAGGCGTCCAGAAATCTAGGGGCTATTCACTTGCATTCCTGACAGCTACAGGAGGCCAGATCGTGAGAGTGGGAGTTCCGAGTGAAAAGGCATTGCAAGCGCTCCGGCTGGCTTCCGACAAACGGAGAATGTCAGCCAAGCTTGACCAATTCCACATTAGCTGGAGCGGTCGAGACTTCGAAGTGAAGGAGCTGGTGATTGAGGATTCGTCTGTGAAAGGACCCAGTGATCTTTTTGGAGGCAGCAAGAAGTAGGGTGTTCTCATTGATTTGTGGTTGCGTTTCGATCAGTGCCGCGTTGCCCTACCTGTGCACTTAACCTTCTTTCCGTGCTATCGTCGGAAAGGAGGAAGATCCCATGGGACAATCATCAACAGCAAGGCAGGCCTCGCCTCGTGATGCCGCCAGCAAGGTGGCGCAGCAGCGTTTGAGCGTGCTTGAGCTGGCGAGGGAACTCGGCAACGTCGCCGAGGCCTGCCGTCAGCGAGGCATGGACCGGACCAGCTTCTACGAGTGGAAGCGCCGGTTTCAGACGCAAGGGTTCGACGGGCTGAAGGACCTGCCGCCGATCCACAAGAGCCATCCGCAGACGACGGCGCCCGAGGTGGTGGACAGGATCAAGGAGCTTGCGCTGGCGCATCCCGCCTATGGCTGTAATCGGCACGAGGCGATGCTGGCGCTGGAAGGTGTCCGGGTGTCGTCGATCACCATCCAGAAGATCCTCAACGAAAGCGGCCTCGGCACCAAGGTCGAGCGCTGGCTGGCGCTGGAGGCACAGAACGCCGAGACGGCCATCGAGATCACGCCCGAACAGGCCGCCTTCCTGGAGAAGCTGAACCCCTGCTTCCGGGAAAGGCACGTGGAATCAAGCGCGCCGGGCGAGCTCCTGTCGGCCGACACGTTCTTCGTGGGCAGTCTCAAGGGCGTCGGCAAGGTCTATCTGCACGCCGTGGTCGATACCTTCGGCAGCTACGCCTTCGGCTTCCTGCACGTCTCCAAGCAGCCCGAGGCGGCGGTCGCAGTACTGCACAACGACGTGCTGCCCTTCTACCGCCATCTCGATTTGCCGGTGAAAGCCGTGCTGACCGACAATGGCCGCGAGTTCTGCGGGACGGACCGGCATCCTTACGAGCTCTATCTCGACCTCAATGGCATCGAGCACCGCCGCACGAAGGTGAAGACGCCAAAGACCAACGGCTTCGTCGAGCGCTTCAACGGCACGGTGCTGGACGAGTTCTTCCGGGTGAAGATGCGCGAGACTTTCTACGAGACCGTCGAAGCCCTGCAGGCCGATCTCGACGCCTGGCTCGTCCACTACAACACAGAGCGCCCGCATCTGGGCTACCGCAACCAAGGCAGACGGCCTGTCGAAACCGTCATGTCATTCGTTAGCCAAGAAGGTTAAGTGGACACCCTACCAATCATCCCATCGGTCTCAAGCCGCAGCGCCGCCCGCCACAGCGGGGTCTTCATGAACACCGCGTCCTCGAACCGATAGCTGGGCGCTGCTCGCTCCTGCTGCAGAAGTCCCGACCAGCAAAGCGGACGCAGCACCTGGATGTAGAGCTGGCCCATCACCTCGTCGTAGCGCGGCAACGGCCCCTTCTCGGGTTCTCCGAAGAACACGCGGCGGAGGTGCGCGCCGGTGGCGCCGTCCTCGGTCTCGACGTTGAGCACGTTCAGGAACACGTCCCAGTTGCCCAGGATCGGCGCGTCGTCGAACCGCGACATGCTGGCGTGGATGATCCGGAACAGGAAGAACGGGACGACCGTGCCGAAGATCCGACCGGGATGGCCCGCCAGCACCTCGCCTGCCTTTGTCAGGCGGAACTCGCCCTTGTAGTGCCGGCCGAGCTTCATCGCGATCATCAGGTCGTGCAGAACCATGAGCGGGGCGAAGTCGGGCTCGTTCAGCACCTTATTGACGGCGAAGAGGTCCGCCTCGGTGTGGCCGGGCCAGTCGAACGCGGCCGCGGCCCAGTGCACGAACACCCGCTTGAACGCCCTGGACGGCGTCAGGGGGATGCCGCCATGCTCGCCGATCCAGGCGAAGGTCTTCTCCACCCCGCGCACCAGCGGTGAGTGCGCCAGCGCCGGATCGGCATCGTCGATCTCCTGGAACGCGATCATCTCAGATCTCCCGCGCGACCCAGCGGATGCGGCCGACGACGTGGATCTCGTCGGCCGGTCCTTCGTGTTCGGCCCAGGCCGTCAGATGACGCCCAGCATGCGCATCGCTTCGGCCACGCGCACGAAGCCGGCGATGTTGGCGCCCAGGACATAATCGCCCGGCGCGCCGTATTCCTCGGCGGTCTGGTGGCAGGTGTCGTGGATGTTGCGCATGATGACGGCGAGACGCGCCTCGGTCTGCTCGAAGCTCCAGCTGTCGCGGCTGGCGTTCTGCTGCATCTCCAGGGCCGAGGTCGCCACGCCGCCCGCATTCGCCGCCTTGCCGGGGGCGAACAGAACGCCAGCATCGCGGAACACCTTCACCGCCTCGGGGGTGGAGGGCATGTTCGCGCCTTCGCCGACCGCGATCACGCCGTTCTTGACCAGCGCGCGTGCGTCCTTGCCGGACAGCTCGTTCTGCGTCGCGGACGGCATCGCGACATCGCACGGCACCTCCCAGATCGAACTCTTGTCGCAAGCGATGAAATGCGCGCCGACGCCGCGGCGCCGGGCATATTCCGATATCCGCTCGCGGCGCACGGTCTTGACCTCCTTCAACAGAGCCAGATCGACGCCGGCTTCGTCGAGGACGTAGCCGCTGGAGTCCGAGACGGCGATGACCTGTCCGCCGAAGGATTGGACCTTCTCGATCGTGTAGATCGCCACGTTGCCCGAGCCCGAAACGACGACCTTCTTGCCCTCGAAATCGGTGCCGCGGGTCTGCAGCATCGCCTGCACGAAATAGGTGCTGCCATAGCCGGTCGCCTCGGTGCGGGCGCGCGACCCGCCGTAGGCGAGCGCCTTGCCGGTGAAGACGCCGGCCTCGAACCGGTTGGTCAGGCGCTTGTACTGGCCGAACATGTAGCCGATCTCGCGCCCGCCCACGCCGATGTCGCCCGCCGGCACATCGGTCTGGTCGCCGAGGTGACGGTGCAGTTCGGTCATCAGCGACTGGCAGAAGCGCATGATCTCGGCATCGGACCTGCCCTTGGGGTCGAAGTCGGACCCGCCCTTGCCGCCGCCGATGGGCATGCCCGTCAGCGCGTTCTTGAAGGTCTGCTCGAAGCCCAGGAACTTGATGATCCCGACATTCACCGAGGGATGGAAGCGCATTCCCCCCTTGTAGGGCCCAAGCGCGGAGTTGAACTGGACCCGGAAGCCGCGGTTGATCTGGACCTGGCCCTTATCGTCGGTCCACGGGATGCGGAAAATGATCTGGCGTTCTGGTTCGCAGATCCGCTCGATCAGCGCGAGGTCGAGGTAATGCGGATGCTTGGCGACGACGCGGCCCAGGCTCTCCAGCACCTCGTGAACGGCCTGATGGAACTCCGGTTCGCCGGCGTTGCGCCGGATCACCTCGGCAAGGATTGGCTGCAGTTTCTCGTCGATCGATTTCATCTGTCTGCTTTCGTGTCCGGAATCGCCGGCTGCCTAGTTTTCGGACGCTTAGATCAATTCGTGGGCAGATTGAACAGCGTTTCGCGCCCTTGCCATGCGACAAGAACACGCCGACCCGCTGGAGCGGAGCGCCGCCATGGTGTGGGCGGCAAACGCCGCCCCGCCGGTTGCCGCGCCCCGCCGGCGCCCCATATGGCCCGGAGATCGTCCAGCCAAGGGATCGTCCAGCCAAGGATCGTCCAGCTAGGGGAGGTGTCGCCGTGTTCCGTGTCCGCCGTTTCTGCCGCCGTCCGCTCGCCGCGCTCGCAGCCGCCGTCCTCGGCCTGTCCGTCCTGCCCGGCGCGGCGCAGGAGGTCGTGCGCTCGCAGCAGGCGGCGTTCCGCGTCGAGGTGCTCACCGACCGGCTGGAAAACCCCTGGGCGCTGGCGTTCCTGCCCGACGGGCGCATGCTCGTCACCGAACGGCCAGGGCGCATGCGCGTCGTCGAGGCCGACGGCACGGTCGGCGCACCGCTTGCCGGCGTGCCGGAGGTCTATGACCGCGGCCAGGGCGGCCTGCTCGACGTTGTGCTCGACCCGGACTTTTCCTCGAACCGACTGATCTATTTCACCTATGCGGCGCCGGTCGAGGGCGGCGCGACCACCCGCCTGGCGCGGGCGCGGCTCGGCGAGACGGCGCTGGAGGATCTCGCCGTGCTGTTCACGGCGAAGACGCCCGGCTCGACCTCGCGCCACTTCGGCTCGCGCCTCGCCTTCGGGCCGGACGGGCTCCTCTACGTCACGGTCGGCGACCGCGGCCGCGACGACACCGCGCAGGACCTCGCCTGGCATTCAGGTAAGGTGCTGCGGCTGACCCGCGACGGCGCGCCGGCGCCGGACAATCCGTTCGCCGGGCGGCCGGGCGCCCTGCCCGAGATCTTCACCTACGGCAACCGCAACCCGCAGGGGCTGGCGGTGACGCCTTGGGGCGCGATCTGGGCCCACGAGCACGGTCCGCGCGGCGGCGACGAGGTCAACGTTATTTCGGCGGGCAGCAACTTCGGCTGGCCGCTGGTCACCCATGGGCGCGCCTATTCGGGCCTGCCGATCGGCGAAGGCCAGGAAAAGCCCGGCACCGAGCAGCCGATCCACGTCTGGGTGCCGTCGATCGCGCCGTCGGGCATGACCTTCTACGACGGCGACCTGTTCCCCGCCTGGCGGGGCGATCTGTTCCTCGGCGCGTTGGCGCTGACCCATCTCAACCGGCTGGAGATCGAGGACGGCCGCATCGTCGGCGAGGAGCGGCTGCTGGAGGCGTTCGGCTGGCGCATCCGCGACGTCAGGAGCGGGCCGGACGGCATGCTCTACCTGCTGACCGACGAGGACGACGGCAAGCTGGTGCGGCTCGCGCCGGCCGATTGACCGGCGCCGCCCCGTCCGCCCTCTGCCGGGACCGGGGTGCACCTCCCCTGCCCTCAGCCGTAGCTGAGCGCGCCGAGGTCGACCGAATGGGGCAGCACGAAGGGCTCCCCCCGTTGCGGCGCCGCGCCGACGGTCAGCGCACAGCTGAACACATGCGACAGCACCGGCGTGGTCAGGGTTTCGGCCGGGGTGCCGGCGGCGGCGAGGCGGCCGTTCTTCATCGCCAGCACGTGGCCGGCGAACATGGCGGTCAGGTTGAGGTCGTGCATTACCGCGACGACGCCGCCGCCGGCCCTGGCGTAGCCGGCCGCAAGCTGCATGACCAGCAGCTGGTGGTGGATGTCGAGGCTCGACACCGGTTCATCGAGGAGCAGCCAGCGCGGCTCGCCGTCGGCCACCGGCTCCCAGATCTGGCACAGCACCCGGGCGAGTTGGACGCGTTGCTGCTCGCCGCCCGACAGGTCATAGTACATGCGTCCGCCGAAACCTGCCAGGCCGACGAGGTCCAGCGCCTGGCGGAGGCGGGCCGGCTCGACCATCTCGCCGCCCAGGCGCACGACCTCGGTCACCGTCAGCGGGAAGTTGATCGCCGACTGCTGCGGTAGAACGGCACGCCGGCGCGCCATGTCGGCGGGAGGGCTGGCGGCGATGCAACGGCCGTTGAGGCGGGCGCTGCCGGCAAACGGCAGCTCGCTCGACAGCGCCTTGAGCAGCGTCGACTTGCCCGAGCCGTTGGGGCCGACGATGGCGGTCAGCGTGCCGGCGCGGGCGGTCAGGTCGATGTCGTGCAGGATGCGCTTGCCGTGGATGGACACGGACAGGCGCGCGGTCTCGAGCAGGCCGGCATCACGGGTCATGCGATCGACAGTCCCTTGCGCTTGAGCAGGATCCACAGGAAGAACGGCGCCCCGGCGATGGCGGTCAGGATGCCGATCGGCAGTTCGGCCGGCGCCACGATGGTGCGCGCCACCGTGTCGGCGAGGATCAACAGGCTCGCCCCGAGCAGCGCGCAGGCCGGCAGCAGGTAGCGGTGATCCGGGCCGATGGTGAGCCGCAGCAGATGCGGCACGACGATGCCGACGAAGCCGATGCCGCCGCTGACCGCGACGCCCGCGCCGGTCGCCGCGGCCACCGCGACGATGGCGAGCCCCTTCAGCCGCTGCACACGGATGCCGAGGTGGCCGGCGACCGCCTCGCCGAGCACCAGGGCGTTGAGCCCGCGCGCCATGGTCGGCACCACGACGAGCACGACGGCGATGATCGGCCCGGCGGCGAGCACCTTCTCCCAGGTCGCGCCGGCGAGCGAGCCGAGCCCCCAGAAGGTCAGGTCGCGCAGTTGCTGGTCGTTGGCGACGAACACCAGCAGGCCGGTCAGCGCTCCCGACAGGGCTCCGAGCGCGATGCCCGCGAGCAGCATGGTGGCGATCGACGTATAGCCGCCGCGGGTACCGATCCGGTAGAGCACGAGCGTCGTCGCCAGACCGCCGAGGAAGGCGGCGAGCGGCAGGGCGAAGATGCCGGCGACGGCAAGCAGCGGACTGAACACCGTCCCGCCGAGCACGATCAGGCCCGCAGCGCCGAGCGCTGCCCCTGCCGACACCCCGACGATTCCCGGATCGGCGAGCGGATTGCGGAACAGGCCCTGCATGACCGCACCCGAGACCGCCAGCGAAGCGCCGACCAGCGCGCCAAGCACGACGCGCGGCAAACGGATCTCGCCGAGGATGATGCGGTCGCGCAGCGCTTCCGGCCCGGCCGCAGCCTCGGTCCCGAGGCCGAGCCAGCCGGCCACGACGTCGACGACCGACAGGCTGATCGCGCCGGTGGTCAGGGAGAACGCCATCACCGCCAGCAGCAGCACCGCGAGCGCGGCGATGACGAGGCGCGCGCGCGGGCCGCGATCGCCGTCGAGAACCGTCCGGGCCGGCGCCGGGACGCCGAGAACCTGGTCCGCCATGACCCGACCCCGCCTAGCTGTCGCTGGCCAGGGCGCGGGCGAGATCGCGCGCCGCCGCTGCCGTACGCGGGCCGAAGCCGAGCAGGTAGAGCCCGTCCATGCGCACCACGCGCCGGTTCTGCCCGGCCGGGGTGAGCGCGATCGCCGGATGGGCGAACAGCTGATCGACGCTGGCGTCGTGCTCGCCGCCGCGGTCCATCATCAGGATGACGTCGGGCCGCGCCTCGGTGATCGCCTCGTCGGTGAGCTGCTTGTAGCCCTCGAAACCGGTGACCGCGTTGACGGCGCCGGCGAGCGCGATCATGCCGTCGGCGGCGGTCCCCGAACCGGAGGCCAGTACGCGACCGCCGTTCATCGACAGAACGAACAGCACGCGCGGGCGCTCCGGGTGCCCCCGGACGGCCTCGGCCGTTGCCGTGAGATCGGCTTCGAGTGCGGCTGCGAGCGCCTCCGCCTTGTCCACCACGCCGAGCGCCGCGCCGACGGCACGCACCTTGGCGAGGATGCCCTCGGCCGTAAACGCCTCGGGCACGAACACGATCGGCAGGCCGGCCTGCCTGAGCAGGCCGATGGTCTCCGGCGGACCGCTGCCTTCGAGCGACAGGATGGCGTCGGGCCCGACCGACAGCACGCCCTCCGGCGACAGGGCGCGGAAGTAGCCGGCGTCCGGAAGGGAGACCGCCTCGGGCGGATAGGTGCTGGTGCTGTCGCGGGCGACCAGACGGTCCTGCTCGCCAAGGGCATAGACGATCTCCGTCAGCGAACCGCCGAGAGCGACGATGCGACCGGCCTCCGACAGGTCGGCCGACTCGGCCAGCGCCGCCGGCGCTCCAGCGAGCAGGGCGGACAGGGCGACAACCGCCGCCTTGCGGCGGACCCTGTCGAGAGCGGAGAAGAGAAGGGTGCATGTCATGGAACCGCTCCGCCGTCAGACTGCCTGGAGCTCAGTCATGCGCGGCAGCTTCTCGACCAGCGAGCGCCAGTCGGCGCGCTCGTGGTTGCCCTCCCCGCGCACGCCGAAGAACTGGATGATGTGGTTGCCGTCGCCGTCGAAGGCCTCGACCGAGGTGACGTGGCCCTTGTCGGCGCCCTTGCGCACGGCCCACACGTCCTTGATGTGGTCCATGCGCAGGTGCAGATGGAAGGTCGGGTCGAGGACGTTCATCCACGGCCCCATCTCCTTCAGCGCCGCGATCGGGCCGGAATGGATCTGGATGCAGCCGCGGTTGCCGACGAAGCACATGATCGGGATCTGTTCGGCGGCCGCATGGCGCATCATCGCCAGCACCGCGTCGCCGTCGAGCCGCCAGGCGTAGTCGTCGCCGGCAAGCTCCAGCGCGTTCAGCCGCGGCAGGTCGAGATCGCGCAGGATGCCGAAGAACTGGTGCGGATCGTTCATGGCGCCCCAGCGCTCGCGCAGCGGCGCCTGCTTGGACGGATCGAGCGGCTGACGGGCCGTGCGTTCGGCCGGCTTCGGCGCCTCGACCAGACCCGCGGTCTGGTCCTCGACCGTCAGGCTGCCGATCAGGGCGTTCCAGGCGTCGAGGTTGGAGGCCGGACGCAGATGGATCTTGAACACGGCGTCGCCATGGCGGTCGAAGATCTGCAGGCTGCGGCGCGGACCGTGTTCGGTCTGCTTCTCGACCGCAAAGCCGTGCACCCATTCGCCGGGGAACATCCGGGTGTCGATGTTGGCGCCGAGCATGAGCCCTGCCCGGCTGCCGTCGACGAACTTCTCGAATACGCCGATCTTCTCGTGCACGGCGCTGTCGTTGCGGGTCAGGATCATGACCTCGCCGACCGGCGCCATTGCCGAGCAGATGGCGCTCATCGAGGGCGTGACACGGGTGACGCCCTTGCCGCAGAAGGCGGCGACCAGTTCGGCCTCGGAAATGCCGAGGTCGCGCGCGAGGTCGCGCTCGCGCCGTTCGGGATGATCGGCCCGGGCACGGCGGATGGCGTTGGGGGTGGGTCTGCTGTCGGCTGTCATGTCGCTATATGGTCCCAAGTCTGTCGCTGCGTCGCGCAGCCCGATCCCTTCGCAGGGAACGGTGCCGCGAGCCATCGCTGCTGGGCCAGCCAACCGTCCTGAAGCTGGGGTTGAACCTGGCGGGAACGCTCTGTCGTGCGCATGACCCGGTCAGCGCCCTCCACCGGAGGGAAACCCGACCGGCGCCGCCTTCCGGCCGGCCGCCGTCTCGGCAGCCGACCGGCGCGATGCCGATCGATTGTTGACTCAATAATTCATATTTCGTATCCAACGCAATACCTGATACAGATACTCAGGTTAATCAGACAATTCGTGTTCCGCAAGCAAGCGCGCGCCAGCCAGCGAACCACCGTGAAAGGATGAAGAGCATGGGGCTGGCGCACAGGAATGCGGCCGCGTTGATGAGCGGCGTCGCACTCGGAATTCTGGCATTATCCCAGGCGGCACGTGCCGAGGATGAAGAGACATCGGCGACGCGGGTCGCCACCACCGCGCTGCAGCGCATCGTTGTCGGTGCCGGCGTCGAGAAGGTGGCGATCGACACGCCGCAGGCGGTGACGGTCATCGACCAGGAAGAGATCGACAGCGCCCAGGCGACCACCATCGCCGACATCTTCCGCCAGACTCCGGGCGTAACGATGGTCGGCTCGGATCGTGTCGGCGGCCAGTCGTTCAACATCCGCGGCATCGGCGAACTGGGCGCCCCGGACGAATCGAAGATCATCGTCAGCGTCGACGGCGCGGTGAAGTTCTTCGAGCAGTACCGCATGGGATCGTTCTTTTCCGATCCCGAACTGTACAAGCAGGTCGAGGTGCTGCGCGGACCGGCCTCGTCCACCCTCTACGGCGCGGGCGCCCTCGGCGGCGTCATCAACTTCACGACCAAGGACGCCAGCGACTTCCTCGACGAGGGCGAAACCGTCGCGGTACGCCTGAAGAGCATGTACGATTCCAACAAGGATGGCGTGCTCGCCTCCGGCATCGTCGCGGTCAGGCTGTCGCCGCAGACCGAGGCGCTGCTGAGCGGCAACTTCCGCCGCGCCGACGACTACAAGACCGGCAACGGCACGGTCATTGCCGGGTCGGCCTTCGAGGCGCTGTCGGGCCTGGCCAAGGTCACCCACCGCTTCGGCGAGGACAACGAGCAGACGGTGCGCCTGTCCTACGAACGCTGGCAAAGCGATGCCGACGACACCGAATACTCGCAGACCGGCACCTTCGCCTTCGGCACGATCGACCGCGAGATCACCGACCAGACCGTGGTGTTCGCCTACGAGAACCCGGCATCGGGCAATCCGCTCCTCGACTTCAAGCTGAACCTATCATTCTCCGACACGTCGGTGCACCAGGACAACGCCTCGATGCGCCGGTTCTCGACCTCGCCGCTGTTCCTGGATTCCGACTACGCCTACCGGACCTGGCAGGCCAAGGCGCAGAACACGTTCGAGATGAGCAGCGACACGTTCCAGAACTACCTGACCGTCGGGTCGCAGGTCAGCCACCAGCAGCGCATCGGCAGCACCACTGCGGGCTATGTCGATTTCCATCCGGAAGGCACGGACACCAAGGTCGGCTTCTTCGTCCAGGACGAGTTCATCTGGAACGAACGCCTGACCATCATCCCCGGCGCCCGCGTCGATTTCGTCAGCCTGGCGCCGGACGCGAGCGTCCCGGGCGCCAACAGCAGCAACGACATCGCCTTCTCGCCAAAGATCGCGGCGATGTACAAGTTCACCGACAGCTTCTCGGTGTTCGGCTCGATCGCCCATACCGAACGCCTGCCGACGCTGGACGAGATGTTCTCCGCCTCCGCGGCGACGGCAACCTATCCGGGCGGCAGGACGTTCAACCCGAACCTGAAGAAGGAAAAGTCGAACAACTTTGAGGCTGGCTTCGCCATTTCCCACAATGACGTCCTGCAGGACGCCGACAGCATCCAACTGAAGACGACGGCCTTCTACAACGACCTGACCGACCTGATCGCCTCCGGCCAGAATCAGGGCCAGGCCCGACCGGTGCCCTATTTCGTTAACGTCCACAGGGCCCACATCTATGGCGTCGAGGTCGAGGCGGCCTACGAGTCGCGCTACGTCTTCGCCAACCTCGCCTACACCTCGGTGCGCGGCGAGAACGAGACGACCGGCCAGGACCTGACCTCGATCCCATCGGACAAGGTTGCTGTCACGCTCGGCGGACGCCTGCCGGACTACGGCGTCGATTTCGGCTGGCGGGCGCTGTTCGCCAGCTCGATCGACACCGGCGCAACCACCGGGCCGTTCGCCGGCTACGCGGTCCACGACGCCTTCGTCAACTGGAAGCTGGACGAGGGCCAGTTCAAGGGCCTGGAGCTGCGCGCCTCGGTTGAGAACATCTTCGACAAGCGCTACCGCGACAACCTGGCCGGCGACGACGGCAAGGGCCGGACGTTCAAGCTGTCGCTCGCCAAGAAGTTCGGGTGGTGACGATGCGGGCCGTGCGCAAGCTCGAACTGGTCGCAGCCGCGATGCTGACGGTTACCGCCCTGTCCGCCGGATGGGCGCGTGCCGAGGAGCCGGCGCGCGGTCTCGCTCTCGAACTGAACCGGACAGCCGCCACGGACGGCGGCTGTCTGCTCACCTTCGTCGCCCTCAACCGCAGCGCCGAGGCGCTGGACAAGGCCGCCTACGAATTCGTGCTGTTCAACAGCGACGGGCTCGTCGACCAGATGACCGTGTTCGACTTCGGCAGCCTGCCGGCGGGCAAGACGGTCGTCCGCCAGTTCCAGCTCGCCGGCCTCGCCTGCGAGGCGATCGGCTCGATCCTGGTCAACGGCGCCGCCGGCTGCGGCGGTGCTTCGGCCGCCCCCCCGGCCTGCACGGTGTCGCTGGAGACCGCCAGCCGCACCGCCGTCCCCTTCATGCAATAGGAGTGCGCAATGGACGCCCCGAGCCTTCTCGATCCCGTGGTTTCCCTGCTGGCTCTCGGCGGCCCTGTGGTTGCCCTGATCGCGGTGATATCGGTCCTGGCCCTGGCGCTGGTGCTGCTGAAGCTGGTGCAGTTTGCCCGCACCCGCACCGGCCGAACGGGCCGCGCCGCCTCCGCTGCCGCCCTGTGGCGCGCCGGTCGGCGTCGCGAAGCGCTGGGATCGATCGAGGCGCCCGTCAGTGCGGCCGAGGAGGCCGTTGCCACCGCGATGCGCTTGAGGCTGGTCGGATCCGTCTCCCGGAGCGACATCGAGGACGAGATCGGCCGTCTCGCCGTCATACGGCTGCACAGCCTGCAGGGCGGCCTGAAGGCGCTCGACGCGATCGGCCAGCTGGCACCCCTGCTTGGTCTGTTCGGCACCGTGCTCGGCATGATCGCGGCCTTCCAGGAACTCCAGAGCGCGGGCAATTCCGTCGACCCGTCGGCGCTCGCCGGCGGCATCTGGGTGGCGCTGCTGACCACCGCCGCAGGCCTCGCCGTCGCCATGCCGGTGTCCATCGTGCTGACTTTCTTCGAATCGCGGATAGAATGCGAGCGGGTCGCCATCGAAACCCTTGCCGCCGAGGTCCTGGTCACCCTGCCGGGCAATGCCGGCGAGGACACCGCCGGCGCCTATGCGGCGGGACCGGCCCCCGTGCCCGCCTACGCCCTGGCCGGCCATGCGCATTGACAGTCCGGCACCACGCGCAAGGCGGCTGTCGCTGACGTCGTTGATCGACGTGATCTTCCTGCTGCTGCTGTTCTTCATGCTGTCGTCGACCTTCACCCGCTTCGGCGCGGTCGAAATCGGCGCGGCGAGCAAGGGCGGCGCGGGCGGAGCGGCACCCGACATCCTGGTCTTCCTGGATGGTTCCGGCTGGCGCATCAACGGCATCGCCGCCGCAGCGGACGATGCGCCGCAGATCATGTCCGGGCTCGAGGCCAAAGGCGCCAAGTCGGTGCTGGTGGTTGCCCGCGAGGACGCCACCGCGCAGATGCTGGTCGAGGCCCTGGAGACCCTGCGCCGCAGCGCCGGGTTCACCGTGACGGTCGCCCGCTAGCCAGAAGAGACGGACAGGCCATGAAGACGCTGCGCCGCGGCCCCCAGGGCCGGAAGACGGAGACGACGATTTCCCTGATCAACATTGTGTTCCTGATGCTGATCTTCTTCCTGATCGCCGGCCAGTTGGCGCCGCCGGCCGATCCCGAAGTCGACCTGGTGACGTCGAGCGAGGCGGAGCCCCTGCCCCCGCCCGACGCCCTGTTCGCCCGCGCCGACGGCAGTCTCGTCTATCGCGGTGCGCCGATCAGCCCGCAGGACTACATCGCCGACCATGCTGGCGGCGCGGAGACACCTGTCCGGCTCGGGGCCGACCAGAACCTGCCCGCCATCAAGCTGATCGACCTGGTCGACGCGCTGCACGCGACCGGCGCCGCCCGGGTCGAGGTGGTGACGCGGAGGCCACAGCAATGACCCCGCGTCCGTGGCACTGGGGCATCGCCATCGGCGCGTCTCTTGCCATTCACATGGCGGCTGCGGCGCTGTCGCTGTCCGGGCGCGATGAGGTCCAGATCGCCGGCGGCAGCCTCACGCCGGCGGCGACGCTCGGCGAAGCCTTCCTCAGCACGTTGACCGCCGGGGCTGCGACCGACACGCCGCCCCAGGAGGCGGTCGAGCCGGAGGTCACCGATGCCGTCGAGGCGGTGGACCCGATCGAGACGCTGCGTCCTGTCGAGACCCCGCCCCTTCAGGCGGCGCCCGTTCACGCCGCGCCGGTCGAGCCTGTCGCTCCGGCACAGCCGGCGCCGGTCCAGCCGTCCGATCTGGTCCTGAGCGAAGCGGGTCAGATGCCCGTGGCGGCACGCGCCGACGCCGGCAAGGTCGAGGCCGTCGAGGCGGCACGCCCCGAACAGGTCGCCGTTGCCGAACCGGTCCCGACCGCGGTCAGGCCGGTCGAGGCGACCCTGGTACCGGCCCAGGTTTCGGCCCAGGTTTCGGCCGCCGAAGCCGTGCCCGTCCCGACGGCCCGGCCCGAACGCCCGCGGCAGACCGTCGCGGCGAAGGCGCCCGAGAGGCCGGTCGAATCCCGGCCGGAAAAGCCGGCCCGCCCCACCCGCAAGGCCGAGACCGCGGCGCACGAGCGCAAGCCAAGTCGGCCTGCGCCCGGTGCCGGCGGACAGGCGCAGCAGACCGTGCAGCAGGGCGGCGCGACCGCGCGGGGCGCGAGCAACGCCGAGGGCAACGCCGAGATTTCCAACTACCCCGGCAAGGTTGCCGGCAAGCTGCGCCGGGCGCTGCGCTACCCGGCCAGCGCCAAGCGCAAGCGGATCACCGGCGAGGCGCTGGTCGGCTTCGTCGTCACCCGCTCCGGCGCCGCGCAGCAGGTCCGCATCGTGCGCAGTTCCGGTTCGGCGGAACTGGACGAGGCCGCGCTGCAGACCGTCCACCGCGCCGCGCCCTTCCCCCCGATCCCGGCCGGGTCGAATCGCGACAGCTGGCCGTTCACCGTGCCGCTCGCCTTCCGCTGACCGCCGCTGAGCGATCCGTCGGCCCAAGCGGAGGGTTTGCGCGGACCCGGCCGGTCGGTCTAGAAGGGAAAACAGACCGTCCGAACGTTGGAGGCGCAGCATGGATCAGGCCGAGATACCGTCCGCCGGCGGAGGCGACACGATGGCGGCCCGCGATGGGCTGGATCCGTCGCTGCGCGCCAGCCGCTGGCGCCACAGGAAGACCGGGGGCACCTACACCATCATCGGGCAATGCCGGATCGAGGCGACCGGCGCCGACGCGTTCCTCTACCAGGGCACGGACGGCACGATCTGGGCGCGCCCGAAGGAGGAGTTCCTCGACGGCCGTTTCGAGCGCCTCTGAGGCCCGTGCCCCAAGGCAAGTTCCGCTGGCGGGGACCAAGGCGCACGGCTAGGCTGGTTGGCCGAAGGAAGAGGTTGGGCATGGCGTCGATCACACGGAATTCCATCGCGGCAGCGCTCGGCCTGCTCGTGTCGACGGTCGCGGGCACTGCGGGCGCGGGCGACGACCGCCTCGTCCGGATCGTCGCGCGGACCGAGGTCTCAACCCTCGAGCAGATCCCCGAGCGGGTGCGCGAGGCGGCGCAGGACGGCCCCGACTGCATGCTGGAGACCACCGTCGAGATGCTGGGGGCCGTCCGGTTCACCATCAACGACGATTGGTCAATCTGGCAGCTGCCCTGCTATCTGGCCGCCTACCAGGCGTCGCACGTCCACGTCCAGGCGGTCATGCTCGACGGCGATCTGAACGCCGCGCTGATGGTCTTTCCCGGTTCCCCCTCCAGCGATCCGGCCGAGGAGGTCGAGATTGTCAATCCGGAGGTCGACATCGCCACCTCCACCCTCACCTCCTTTGCCCTCGGACGCGGCCTCGGCGATTGCGGCCGCTATGCCCGCTACGAACTCGTCCGCGGCGAGGGAGAAAGCATCGACTGGGAACTGGTCGAACTGCGCGAGAAGGACGACTGCAACGGCGTCGAGGACGATCCGACCGCCTATCCGCTGATCTGGCAGCGATAGCCGGCCTGCAGTCCCCTCCGCCGTTGCGGATGGCGCGGCTCAGGCGCGCAGCAGGTCGCGCAGCGTGAGCGCAACGATCTCGGTTGCGGCTCTCAGGTCCGACAGGCGCAGGTGCTCGTCGGCGCCATGGGCGTTGGCCTCCAGGATCGAGCGCGGCCCGGCGCCGTAGAGGATGGTCGGAATGCCGGCTTCGGAATAGTGCCGCGCGTCAGTGTAGAGCGGCACGCCGGTTGCCTTGACCTCGGCCACCCCGAGGATGCCGGGCGCATGCGCCTGGATCGCTGCGACCAGCCTGTCGACGCCCTCGACCGGCCGCAGCGGCTCGGCCAGCATGATGCGCCGGCATTCGACCTCGGCCGGGATGTGTTTCGGTGCCGCAGCCTCGATCAGCCGGATCAGTTCCGCCTCGACCGCCTCGCCGTTCTCCTCGGGGATCAGCCTGCGGTCGATCCTGAGCGTCACACGGTCGGGCACCACGTTGGTGTTGATGCCGCCCGAGATAAGACCGACGGTCAGCTTGGCGCTGTCGATGCCGGGTTGCGCGCTCTTCACCGCGTTCAGGCGGTGCCGTTCTTCGTAGAGCGCGGCCAGGATCGTCGTCGCCGCTTCCAGCGCGTCGATCCCGGTCTCGGGCATCGCGGCATGGGCCTGGCGGCCGCGCACGACCACTTCCAGATGCAGGCAGCCGTTGTGGGCTGTGGTGATGGCATAGGAGAAGCCAGCCGATATGGCGTAGTCCGGCCTGGTCAGGTCCTGTTCGAGCAGCCACTTGGGGCCGACGAAACCGCCTGCCTCCTCGTCATAGGTCAGGTGCAGTTCGACCGTGCCGTTGAGGTCGTCCGGATCGGCCATCAGCGCGCGCAGGGCGAAGGCATAGGTGGCGAAGTCCGACTTGGACACGGCGACGCCGCGGCCGTAGATAGCCCCGCTGCGCTCCTCGGCGCCGTAGGGATCGGTGGTCCAGCCGTCACCCGGAGGCACCACGTCGCCGTGGGCGTTGAGCGCGATCACCGGGCCGGTGCCCTCGCCGAAGGTCTGCCGGACGATCAGGTTGACCACGCTCTTCATGCCGTTCTGCTTTACGAACGGCTCCGGCACCGGGTGTCGGGCGACGGCGAAGCCCATGGCTTCGAGCAGCCGCGCCGCCGCCTCGGCATGCGGCGCCGTATCGCCCGGCGGGTTGTCGCTCGGCACGCGCACCAGCGCCTTCAGGAACGCGACCTCTTCGTCCCAAAGGGCGTCGATCTCGGCTTTCATCTCTCCGTCCTCTCGTAGCTGGCCAGATGCTCTATCCAGCGCACCAGCGCTTCCACGGCAAGGCCCATATCCGCGTCGGAGACGCTTTCCAAGGGATTGTGGCTGATTCCACCCCGGCAGCGGACGAACATCATGCCGATGTCGCACAGCGCCGCCATCGCCTGGCCGTCGTGGCCGGCGCCCGACATCAGCCGGAGCGGCTCGAGGCCGAGCTCCTGCAACGCGGCGGCAGCAGTGTCCTGCAGGTGGGGCGCACACGGGCGCGTGCCGACGTCGTGATACTGCTCCAGGGCGAAGACGCAGCCGCGGCGGGCGCCGATCCGGCGCGCCTCCTCGCGCAGTGCCGCGATCGCCTCCAGCCGCGGCGCGTCGGCCGCGGCGCGGATGTCGAGGGTCATGTGCACCTCGCCGGGGATGACGTTGACCGCGCCGGGTCGGGCCTCGATCCGCCCGACGGTGGCGACCAAGCTGTCGGCCGCGTCCGCCCGCGCGATCGTCTCGACCGCCTGGATGAATTCGGCGGCAGCGGCGAGCGCGTCGTGGCGCAACTCCATCGGTACCGTGCCGGCATGGCCCGCCTCGCCGCGCACCGTGACGTTGAACCGGCTCGCGCCGGCGATCGAGGTGACGACGCCGAGCGGCAGGCCGCGGCTTTCGAGCACCGGTCCCTGCTCGATATGGACCTCCAGATAGCCGGCGACCTCGCCCGGGCTGAGTGCACAAGCGCCGATGCCGTCCGGATTGCCGCCGAAAGCGCGCAGGGCGTCGGCAATGCTTATGCCCGCCGCGTCGCGCACCTCGAGCGCCTGCGCATCGAGGCTGCCGGCGACGGCAGCCGAAGACAGCAGCGTCTTGGGAAACCTCACCCCCTCCTCGTCGCCGAACGCGAGGATCTCGATGGCGAAAGGCGTCGCCAGACCGCGCCGGCGTATCTCGCGGGCGGCCAGGATGGCGCAGACGACGCCGAGGGTGCCGTCGTACCGGCCGGCGTCGACGACCGTGTCGATGTGGGACCCGATCAGCAGACGGCGGTTGCCGCCGCCCGCGGTCTGTGGCGGCAGCGTGCCGCGTACCGTGCCCATGGCATCCTCGCGGACCTCCAGACCCGCCTCGCGCATCCAGCCGGCGACGGCGTCCGCAGCGGCGCGATGCTCGGGGGTCAGGAACAGGCGGGTCACCTTGCCGGGCACTGCGGTGAACGCCGCCAGCGCCTCGATCATCGCCGCGGCCTCCCCGCCGAGCGCCCGGACGGAGACGGCGGTCATCGGCCGGCCTCCGACGCAGGATCCGCACGCACCCGGTCCTCCAGGCGGAAGCGGAAAATGCGGGCGATCTGGGCCAGCGCGGTCTCGAACTCCGCGGCGCCGGCGTTTCCGATCCTCCGCTCGAAGGCATCGAGGATCATGTGCTTGTCCGCGCCCTTGACAGCGAAGATGAAGGGAAAGCCGAAGCGCGCCCTATAGGCGTCGTTCAGCCGCGTGAAGCGGGCGAATTCCTCCACCGTTAGCCGGTCAAGGCCGGCGCCGGCCTGCTCCTTCCGGGAGTCCTCGGCCAGGTCGCCGGCGATCGCGGCCTTGCCGGCCAAGTCCGGATGGGCGCGGATCAGCGCGAGTTGCGTGTCCTTCGGAGCGGCGCGCATGGCCGCCTCGAACGCCGCGATCAGCGCCTCGCGGTCGGCGAACGGCGCCGCATCGAAGGTCCTTTCGGCCACCCAGGGAGAGTGTTCGGCGACGTCGCCGAACGCGGCGACGAACCGGTCCCGGCCCCAACGATTGATCTCGCCGATCGTCGTCATCGCGCCATCCGCACCTGCTGCACGATCCAGGCACCGAGCGTCGCCCGCTCGGCCTCGGTCATGCCGGTCTCGTTGCCGAGCGGCATGGCATCGGACTGGACCGCCTGGGCCATGATCAGATCCGCATAGCGCCTCAGATCCTCGATGGTTTCCAGACGGACTTCCTTCGGCGCCTCGTCGAAACCCTCGTGCGCCGGGCGCGCGGCGTGGCACATGACGCAATGGGCCTGCGACAGGGCCAAGACCTCGGCGTCGGCGACCGCGGCCGCGCCGCTGAAGTCCTTCGGCGCGGTCATCACCACGGCGGCGGCCAGGCCGAGGCCGGCGACCGGCAGCGACCACCAGAACCGGCTCAGCGGATCGCCGGCGTCGTGCCGGTTGAGGAAGTGGCGCACGCTGGCGCCGATGACCAGCACCAGGGCGACCAGCAGCCAGGACTGCGGATGGCCGGTCAGCATCGGGTAGTGGTTGGACACCATCATCAGCAGGACCGGCAGCGTCAGGTAGTTGTTGTGGACCGAGCGCTGCTTGCCCATGGCGCCGAGTTTCGGGTCGGGCTTTTCGCCAGCCATCAGGCTGGCGGCGATCTTCTTCTGGTTCGGGATGATCACGCCGAACACGTTGACCGCCATGATCGTGCCTATGAAGGCGCCGACATGGATCAGCGCGCCGCGGCCGGAATAGACATGGGTGAACAGCCAGGTCGCCAGCAGAATCAGAGCGAAGACGCACAGCGCGAGCAGCGGCGTGTTGGTCCCGAGCGGCGAGCGGCACAAGCCGTCATAGACCAGCCAGCCGATGGCGAGCGAGGCGACCGAAATCCCGACCGCCATCATCGGCGACATCATGTAGATCGATGGATCAATGAGGTAGACCGATGCATTGAAGTAATACTGCACGATCAGCAGGCCGAAACCGGTGACCCACGTGAGATAGGCCTCCCACTTGTACCAGATCAGGTCACTCGGCAGATGCGCCGGGGCGACCAGGTATTTCTCGACGTGGTAGAAGCCGCCGCCGTGCACCTCCCAGGCGGTTCCGGCCACCCCCTCGCGCATCTGCTCGCGCTTCTTCAGCGACAGGTCGAGGGCGATGAAATAGAAGGATGTGCCGATCCAGCCGATCCCGACCACCAGATGTGCCCAGCGGAGCAGCAGGTTCAGCCAGTCGGCGGCGAAAGTCATCGTCATCAGGGATGTGTCCGTCGGGAGGAACTGGATGCGGCATCCGGGCGGACGCCCGGATGCCGGTGAGCGAAGGGCCCGCTTACTGGGGCAGCTTGTCGTCGATGCCCTTGACGTACCAGTTCATGCCGAGGATCTCGCCGTCGTCGAGCGCCACGCCCGCAGCGGCCGCCTCGCTGCCGTCCTGCTTGGTGATCGGGCCGGTGAAGGGCTCGAAGCCGGCGACGATCTTGGCCTCGGTCTCCCTGGCCATGGCGACGACATCGTCCGGCAGGTTGGTGTAGGGCGCCATCACCACATGGCCTTCCTTCAGGCCGTCCCAGGTCTGCTCGCTCTTCCAGGTGCCGTCGAGCACGGCCTGGACGCGGTGAATGTAGTAGGGTCCCCACTCGTCGACGATCGAGGTCAGTTGCGCGTTGGGCGCGAAGGCGATCATGTCGGAGGCCTGTCCGAAGCCTTTCACCCCGCGTTCTTCGGCAACCTGCAGCGGCGCGGTGGAATCGGTGTGCTGGGAAATGATGTCGGCGCCCTGGTCGATCAGCGCCTTGGCCGCGTCGGCTTCCTTTGCCGGGTCGAACCAGGAGTTGACCCAGATGATCTTGACCTTGAAGTCGGGGTTGACGGTCTGCGCGCCGAGCAGGAAGGCATTGATGCCGGAGACGACCTCCGGGATCGGGAACGAACCGATGTAACCGGCGGTGCCGGTCTTCGACATCCTGGCGGCGATCTGGCCGATGATGTAGCGGCCCTGGTGGAACTTGGAATTGTAGGTGGCGACGTTGTCGGCGGTCTTGTAGCCGGTGGCGTGCTCGAACTTCACGTCCGGATACTTCTGGGCCACCTTGAGCGTCGGGTTCATGTAGCCGAACGAGGTGGTGAAGATGATGCCGCAGCCCTCGCGCGCGAAGCGCTCGATGGCGCGCTCTGCGTCCGGTCCCTCCGGCACGCTCTCCAGGTAGGCGGTCTCGACCTTGTCGCCGAAATGCGCCTCGACCGCTTTGCGGCCCTGGTCGTGCTGGTAGGACCAGCCGAAGTCGCCGACCGGACCGACGTAGATGAAGCAGGCCTTCAGGTCCGCAGCCGAAGCGGCGGAGGCGGAAACGGCGAAGGCGATCGCCACGACGGTGGTTTTCAGGATGGTTTTCATGTCGACACTTCCCCTGGAACAATCGGTTGTCGATACGGTCGTGAGAGGATCTTCACCGGGGCCGGACCGTCTCGGTCCCGGCGGCTGACGAGCCGGTCAGCGATCGGGTACGAACGGCTTGCCGAGGCAAGCCGGGGTATTGACCAGCGTCAGGCGCCGGTTGGAGGAAATCAGAACCAGGACGACGATGGTGGCAAGATAGGGCAGGCTTGACAGCAGTTGCGAGGGCACGCCGATGCCGAGGGCCTGGGCATGGAAGGTGAGCACGGTTACCGCGCCGAACAGATAGGCACCGGCGACGACCCGCCACGGCAGCCAGGACGCAAAGACGACCAGCGCAAGTGCGATCCAGCCGCGACCGGCGGTCATGTTCTCGACCCATTGCGGTGTGTAGGCGAGCGACATATAGGCCCCGGCCAGGCCAGCGCAGCCGCCGCCGAAAAGCACCGCCAGATAGCGGACCTTCTGTACCGAGTAGCCGAGCGCATGCGCCGAGGCATGGTTGTCGCCGACGGCGCGCAGCACCAGCCCGACGCGGGTGCGGAACAGCACGAAGGCGACCAGAATGACCAGCGCGAGCGCGAGATAGACAACGGCATCCTGGCCGAACAGCACCGGACCGACGAACGGCAGGTCGCTGAGGCCCGGCACCTCGAGCCTGGGCAGGCGCTGGCCGGGAACGCCGATGAAGCCCTCGCCGATCAGCCCCGACAGGCCGAGGCCGAGCAGCGTCAGGGCAAGGCCGGTGGCGACCTGGTTGGTGACCAGCGAGATGACCAGGAAGCCGAACAGCGCAGACATGGCCATGCCGGCACCGATCGCGGCAAGGACGCCGAGGGAGCCGGAACCGGTGACGTTGGCGATGGCGAAGCCCGTGACGGCGCCCATGATCATCATGCCTTCGACGCCGAGGTTGAGCACGCCCGAGCGTTCGACCACGAGTTCGCCGAGCGCGGCGATGAGAAGCGGCGTCGCGGCGGTGATGACGGTGAGCAGGATGGCTTCAAGCACGGCGCTCCTCCCCGCTTGCCGCAGGACCGCGCACCAGGCGGATGCGGTAGAGGATCAGCGTGTCGCAGGCGAGCACGAAGAACAGCAGCATGCCCTGCATGACGTCGGCGATCTTGTCGGACATGCCCATCGACGCCTGTACCGCTTCGCCGCCGAGGTAGGACAGGGCGAGTACCAGGCCGGCGACGAGGATGGCCAGCGGATTGAGCCGGCCGAGGAAGGCGACGATGATCGCCGTGAAGCCGTAGCCTGGCGAGATCGTCGGCAGCAGCTGCCCGATCGAGCCCGACACCTCCATGATGCCTGCGAGCCCGGCCAGCGCGCCCGAAAGCGCGAAGGCGAACACGGTCATGCGCCGCGCCGAGAAGCCGGCGAAGCTGCCGGCGCGCGGGCTTTCGCCGATGACGCGGATCTCGAAACCCTTGATCGTGCGCGACAGCAGCACCGCGAGGGCGACGACGACGGCGACGGCAACCAGCGCCGACACGCTCATGCGGCCGTCGCCGAGCACGGGCATCGTCGCGGCGGCGGAGAACATCCGCGACTCGGGGAAGTTGTAGCCGCCCGGATCGCGCCAGGGGCCGCGGACGAGATAATCGAGGGCGAGTCCCGCGACATAGACCAGCATCAGGCTGCTCAGGATCTCGTTGGTGTTGAAGCGGGTCTTCAGCAGCGCCGGAACCAGCGCGTAGAGCGCGCCGCCAAGCGCGCCCATCAGCAGCATCAGCGGCAGCGTCAGCCAGGACTGGAAGCCGGGAACCATGACCGGCAGCACCGAGCCGAGGATTGCGCCGGCGACGAACTGGCCTTCGGCGCCGATGTTCCAGGTGTTGGACAGGTAGCAGACCGACAAGCCGCAGGCGATCAGCACCAGCGGCGTCGCCTTGACCACCAGTTCCTGCAGCGACCAGGTGTCGGTCAGCGGCTCGATGAAGAACTTGTAGAGGGCGAGCAGCGGATCGTGGCCGGCCGCCGCGAACAGGATGCCGCCGGCGAACATGGTCAGCATCACCGCGACGACCGGCGACAGTCCGGCCATCAGGGCGCTGTGCTCGGCCCGCTTGACGAGTTCAAGCCGCATCAGTGCCCCCCTCCGGCGGTTTCGGCGCCCCCGGCCATCAGCAGGCCGATGCGCTCGCGCGTCATCGCAGCCACCGGCTCGGGCGGCGACAGCAGCCCGCGCGAGATGACCGCGATACGGTCGGCGATCTCGTAGATCTCGTCGAGATCCTGGCTGATGACCAGAACCGCGGCACCCCGGCGCGCCATGTCCACCAGCGCCTGGCGGATCAGCGCGGCCGCCCCCGCGTCGACGCCCCAGGTCGGCTGGTTGACGACGAGCACGCCGGGATTGCGGTGCAACTCCCGGCCGACCACGAATTTCTGCAGGTTGCCGCCCGACAGCGCGCGCGCCTCCGGGTCGTCGTGGGACATGCGCACGTCGTAGACCTGCTTGATGCGCTGTTCCAGCGCGCGCGCCCGTGAAAATGCGACGAAGCCGGCAGCGACCAGGTCGGGATCGGTGGCATGGCGGGTGAGCAGGATGTTGCTGGACAGGCGGAAGCCAGGCACGGCGCCGTGGCCGAGGCGCTCCTCGGGCACGAAGGCAGCGCCCCGCCGGCGCCGCACGGACACGCCCTCCGCACCGCAGGGCACCCCGTCGAGAACCACCATGTCCGCCGCGACAGGCCTCTCGCCGGACAGGGCGTCGAACAGTTCGCCCTGGCCGTTGCCGGCAACGCCCGCGATGGCGACCACCTCGCCGGCCCGCACGTCGAGCGAAACCCCGCTCAGTGGCACGGCGAAGGGCGAGGCCGAGGGCAAGTCGAGCTCGACCGCCGCCAGCCGCACCGGCGCATCGGCCGCCGGTCCCGAGGCGGCGGAGACATGGGCTATGTCGGCGCCGACCATCATCCGCGCCAGCGAGGCGGCGGTCTCCAGGGTCGGATCGCATTCGGCGACCACTTTGCCGTGGCGCAGGATCGTGGCGTGGTGGCAGATGCGCTGGACCTCCTCCAGCCGGTGGCTGATGTAGAGCACGGCGCAGCCCTCCGCGGCGAGGCGTGCAAGGGTGCGGAACAGGTCGTCGGCCTCCTGCGGCGTCAGCACCGACGTCGGCTCGTCCATGATGATCAGCTGCGGCTCCTGCAGCAGGCAGCGGACGATCTCGATGCGCTGGCGGATGCCGACCGGCAGGTCCGCGACGATCGCCCGGGGATCGAGCGGCAGGCCGTAGTCGCGTGAGACCGATTCGATCCGGCGGGCGAGCGCCGCCATGGCGCCGGGCTTGGGCAGGGCGAGCGCAATGTTCTCCGCCACGCTGAGTGCCTCGAACAGGGAGAAATGCTGGAACACCATGCCGATGCCGAGCGTGCGCGCCGCAGCCGGGTTGCGCACCAAGACCGGCCGGCCCTGCCACAGGATGGTGCCGGAGTCCGGTTCCAGGGCGCCGTAGAGAGTCTTGACCAGGGTCGATTTGCCGGCGCCGTTTTCGCCGAGCAGGGCATGGATCTCGCCCTTGTTGATGACGAGATCGATGCGGTCGTTGGCGAGGATGTCGCCGAAGCGCTTGGTCAGGCCGCGCGCCTCGATCAGCACGTCGCCACCGGCCCGTCGCCCGGCCCGCCGTTGTCCGTCCTCCTGTACCGATGTCTCGTGGTTCACCGCGCTCGCCCCCTGCTGGCCGCCTTATGGACCGACCCTTGCGCTTCGCGCAAGAACCCGATCCCGATGGCCTTTCGCCCTCGCCGCCTCGTCCGCCTCGAGCAGTTCGACGGCGACGCAGGCGGCGATCGCGGCCGGCAGCTTGGAGCGCACCCCGGCACTGCCGATCGGGCAGACGAGCGCCACGGTCGCGCTGCCGGCAAGGCCGCGCTTGGCGAGCCGGGACAGGAAGCGCGCGCGCTTGGTCGCGCTGCCGATCAGCCCGACATAGGAGAACCGTCCGGCCCTGAGGGCAGCAGCGACGATGTCCTCGTCGAGGGCATGGCTGTGGGTCATGACGAGCACGAACGCGCCCACCGGGGCCTCGGCGAGCGCCTCGGCCGGCCGATCGAGGACAACGCAGCGCACGTCGCCCGGCATGGCAGCCGGAAACAGGTCCGGACGGCTGTCGATCCAGGTGACGGAAAAGGGCAGCGGCGCAAGCGCCAGAACCGTGGCGCGTCCAACGTGGCCGGCGCCGAACAGGTAGAGCGGTCGCCGGTCGCTTCCGAACCGTTCGACGACAACGCCGTCCTGCAGCACGAACGGCGGCGCGCCGTCCGCTGGCGCGACGAGGTCGCGGACCAGCGGACGGCCGGGCTCGATCTGGGCGCGGGTCGAGAACGCCTCGCCGCGTCGTTCCAGCGCGGCGAACCGCTCCGCCTCCTGCCGCTGTTCCTTGCCGAGGACCTCGATGGCGAGGCCGACCTGGCCACCGCAGCACTGGCCGAGATCCGGACCCAGCGACACGCTGCGCTTCACGAGGCCCCGATGATCGGCGGCAAGGGCCTCTCGCGCCCAGCGGATCGCCTCGTATTCCAGCGTGCCACCGCCGATGGTGCCCGCGACGCTGCCGTCGGCACGCACCAGCATGCGCGCGCCCTGCTCGCGCGGTGCCGAGCCGCGGACGCACGCGACCGTGACCAGGGCGCAGGCCCCGCTCGCGCCGATCGCCTCCAGGATCCGGCACCAGGGGGTCATGCCGGCGCCTCCTGGGCCTTCATCGCGTGCACCGCGCGCATGATCGCCTCGGGCGTGGCCGGCGCGTCGAGCGGCGGCAGTCGTCCCGGACGCAGGCTGGCGAGCGCATCGGTGATGGCGCAGAACACGGCATTGGCCAGCATCACGGGCGGCTCGCCGACCGCCTTGGAGCGGTAGATCGTCTCTTCCGGATTGCCGGGAGAATCGTACAGCGCGACGCGGAAATCCTCCGGCACGTCGGAAGCGGTCGGGATCTTGTAGGTCGACGGCGCATGGGTGCGCAGCCGGCCGTGCTCGTCCCAGACCAGCTCTTCGGTGGTCAGCCAGCCCATACCCTGAACGAAGCCGCCTTCGATCTGCCCGATGTCGATGGCCGGATTGAGCGACTTGCCGACGTCGTGGAGGATGTCGACCCGGTCCACGACCATCTCGCCGGTCATGGTGTCGACCGTGACCTCGGCGCAAGCTGCGCCATAAGCGAAATAGAGGAATGGCCGCCCGCTGGCGCTGTCGCGGTCCCAGGTGATCTTCGGGCTGGCGTAGAAACCCGCATCCGACAGGTGGATGCGGGCCAGGTGGGCGGCGCGCGCGACCTCCGCAAGCGGCACCTCGCGGCTGCCGACGCGCACCCGATTGTCGTGGAAGGCGATCTGCTTCGGATCGCACTGGTAGCGCTCCGCGGCGAAGGCGATCAGCCGGTCCTTGATCGTACGCGCGGCGTTGAGGGCCGCCATGGCGTTCAGGTCGGTGCCGGACGAGGCTGCCGTCGGGCCGGTGTTGGGCACCTTCGACGTATTGGTCGCCGTGATGTGGACCTTGTCGAGCGTGACGCCGAGTTCATCGGCGACGACCTGGGCCACCTTCTGGTAGAGTCCCTGCCCCATCTCCGTGCCGCCGTGGTTCAGCTGGACCGAGCCGTCGGTGTAGAGGTGGACCAGTGCCCCGGCTTGGTTCAGATGCTTGAGCGTGAAGGAGATGCCGAATTTCACGGGCGTCAGCGCCAGTCCCTTCTTGAGCACGTGATTGCGAGCGTTGTAGCCGCGCACCGCCTCGCGTCGGTCCCAGTAGGTCGAATCCTTTTCCAGTTGTGCGACGATCGCATGCAGCGTGCGCCATTCCTCCACCGGCATGCCGTAGGGGGTCAGGTTGCGCGCCTCGTCGTAGAAGTTGCGCTTGCGCACTTCCAGCGGGTCGAGGCCGAGCGAGATCGCGATGGCGTCGATCATCCGCTCGGCGGCGAGCATGCCCTGGGGCCCGCCGAAGCCGCGGAAAGCGGTGTTGGAGCAGGTGTCGGTGCGCAGCCGCCGCGAGCGGATCGCCGCGTCCGGATAGAAATAGCTGCTGTCGGCGTGGAACATGGTGCGGTCGACGACGCCGAGCGACAGGTCGGCCGAATAACCGCAGCGCGCGAACAGGTCCATGTCGACGACGCGGATGCGGCCGGTCTCGTTGTGGCCGACCGACCATTCGACCCGAAAGTCGTGGCGCTTGCCGGTCATGATCATGTCGTCGTCGCGGTCGAGCCGGATCTTGCACGGCCGCTTCGTCGCCCGCGCCGCGAGGGCGGCGAGCGCGGCCCACTGGTTGGCCTGGCTCTCCTTGCCGCCGAAGCCGCCGCCCATGCGCCGGACCTCGACGGTGACGGCGGCGTCGGGAACCGCGAGCACCTTGCCGAGGATGTGCTGGACCTCGCTCGGGTGCTGCGTGGAGGAATGCACCAGCATGGCGCCGTCCTCGCCGGGCACCGCAAGCGCGGCCTGGCCTTCCAGGTAGAAATGCTCCTGGCCGCCGATGTGGAACACGCCGGACAAACAGCGTTCGGCGGTCGCCATGCCGGTCTCGGGCGAGCCGCGGCGGAACTGATAGTCCGGCAGCACGGTGATGTCGGCGGCGATGGCGTCCTCGACCGAAACGATCGGCGTCTGCGGCTCGACCTCGATGCGCGCCAGGCGGGCCGCCTTGCGGGCGGCCGCGCGGGTCTCGGCGATGACGGCGAACACAACCTGGCCGTGGAACAGGATCTCGCCATCGGCCAGCACGGGATCCCCGCCGATCGACGGCGAGCAGTCGTTGTGGCCCGGAATGTCTTCGGCCGTCAGCACCGCGACAACGCCGGGCGCGGCGCGAACCGGATCGAAATCCATCGAGCGGATGCGCCCGCGCACGGCCTCGCGCGCCCAACCGGGAACCACATGCAGCGTACCGATGGGCTCCAGGATGTCGTCGATATAGACCGCCGTGCCGGTGACGTGCTTGCCAGCGCTGTCATGGGGCAGGCTCTTGCGCACGTGGCGCAGATCGGCACCCGCGTGCGGATCAAGCGGCGCGGTCATCGACACTCCCTTCCGGCTGGCGCAGGCGGATCTGCTCCGGTGCGCCGCTCGCCTCCATCAGGGCCTTGGCCAGCAGGGCACGGGCGGTCTCCATGCGGTAATCGGCGCTGGCGCGCATGTCGGAAATCGGCCTGTAGTCCGCGGTCAGCGCCCGCATGGCCGGTCCCCAGGTGCTCGGATCGTCGAGCGAGGCGCCGATCAGGGCGGTCTCCGCACCGGCAGCGCGCCTGGGTGTCGCCGCCATGCCGCCGAAGGCGATGCGCGCCTCCGTGATGGTGGTGTCGGCGAGCGTGAAGCGGAACGCGCCCATCACCGCCGAGATGTCCTGGTCGAAGCGCTTGGATACCTTGTAGCAGCGGAACACCTGGTTGGGGTCGAGGGTCGGCACGAACAGGCCGGTGACGAATTCGCCGGCCGCACGGTCCTGCCGACCGTAGTCGAGGAAATAATGCTCCAGGTCCAGGGTCCGCGATGCGTCGCCCTTCTGCAGTTCCAGCGTCGCGCCGAGCGCGATCAGGGCCGGCGGACTGTCGCCGATCGGCGAGCCGTTGGCAATGTTGCCGCCGACTGTGCCCGACGCCCGCACCTGCTTCGAGCCGATGCGGCGCCACAGCTCGCCGAGGTCGGGGGCGAGCCGTGCCATGGCTGCCTCGGTGGCGGCGAAGGTGGCGGTCGCCCCGATCAGGACGCCGGCGGCACTCTGCTCGACCCGGTCGAGGCCGGCGATCCGCCCGAGCCAGATAACCTTTGGAAGGTCCATCAGTGCCTTGGTAATCCACAGGCCGACGTCGGTAGCACCGGCGACCAGGGTGGCGTCCGGATGCTCGCCATAGAGCGCGCCCAGACCCTCGACGCTCGCCGGGGCAGCGAAGAATTCGTCGCCGTCACCGATAAAGACGTCGCGCGAATCGACGATCCGGCGCAGCGCCTCCCGGGTTTCGGCCGCGCGCCAGGAGAAGCTGTCGTCGGCGGCATCGAAACAGCTGTCCAGCGCGGCGTCGACGATCGGCCGGTAACCGGTGCAGCGGCACAGGTTGCCGGCAAGCCAGTCGGTGACCGTCTTGCGGCGCTTCTCCTTGCCGTGCGCATGGTAGAGCGTGAACAGGCTCATGACGAAGCCCGACGTGCAGAAGCCGCATTGCGAGCCGTGCAGGTCGCGCAGCGCCAGTTGGACCGGATGCAGGCGGCCGTCGGCGGCGAGATCCTCGACCGTGACCAGTTCCGCGCCGTCGATCATGCCGAGCAGCAAGATGCAGGCGTTGACCGGCTGATAGACCAGCCTGCCGTCGACGATCCGGCCGAGCGCGACGGTGCAGGCGCCGCAGTCGCCCTCGCCGCAGCCTTCCTTGGTGCCGGTCGAGCCCTCGCGCAGGCGCAGGTAGTCGAGCACGGTCTCGGTCGGACCGACGTCGATCAGTTCGACAGGCTTGCCGCGACGCAGGAAACGGATGGTCTCGCGCATCGCCGTCAGCTCCCGCGATAGGTCGAGTAGCCGTAGGGGGACAGCAGCAGCGGCACATGGTAGTGCTCGCGCGCCGAGGCGATGCCGAAGCGGATCGGAATGACGTCGAGGAACGGCGGTTCGGGCAGATCGACGCCCGATGCCTTCAGATAGGCACCGGCGAAGAAGCGCAGTTCATAGACGCCCGGACCGAATTCGGAGCCTTCCAGGATCGGCCCGTCGACGCGGCCGTCGGCATTGGTGACGACCGTGCGCAGGCGTGAGGCCTTTGGCTCGACCGCCCACAACTCGATGGTCAGACCCGCAGCCGGCCGCCCCGATGCGGTGTCGAGCACATGCGTCGTCAAACGCCCCATTCTCTCCCCTCTTTCGTCTGCCGGCGGCCGAAGGCACTTCGCCACCTCACTACAGGTTGCCCGAAAACGTCGAGTGACAATAGAACCGATTCCTGCGCGCTTCGATGCCTAAATGGCATCAATAACGGGCAGATGTTCCCGCAAGGCGCTCACGGCATGATCGAAGAACATGCCGGGCGCGAGGGCCAGCGCGCGCATCGACGAGGTCACGACGCTGAGCCGGTCGTGCTGCAGCGGCGCGTCGGACAGCGGCTTGAACACCAGCGACCCGCGCACAAGGTCCGGCTCCAGGCCGATCTTGGTCTGGAAGCCGATGGCGATGTCGCCGCGGGCGAGCGCGCGCAGGAAGCTCAGCGAATTGGCCTCGACATAGGTGCGCAGCTTGCCGGGAATGCGCGCCAGTGCGGCGTCGAGCCGGGTGCGCAGCGACAGCCCCTCGGCCGGCAGCACCACCGGATAGCGCAGGCAGTCGGCGAGCGTCAGGTCGTCCTTGGCCGCGAGCGGATGGCCCGGCGCCATCACCGCGCCGATCACCAGCTCGTGGCGGAAGGCGACCGTCAGCGCCGAGGTCTGCGGCGGATCGAAGGTGAAGCCGACGTCCGCCTCGCCGGCCTCGACCATGGCGGCAGCCCTGGCTGAACTGGTCACCGTGACCGAGACATGGATGCCGGGGTAGGACTTGCGGAACGAACCGATCACCGCCGGCAGGATCGCCTCGGCAACGCTTTCCACCGTGGCGATGGCGACCGTGCCGCGGCGCAGGCCCTTCAGCGCGTCGAGTTCGGCGATGGTGCCCTCGAAGTCGGAATAGGTGCGCCGGACATGGGCGAGCAGGATCTCGCCCGCTTCCGACAGGCGCAGGCGCCGGCCGACGCGCTCGAACAGCTGCAGCTCGAGCGCCTCCTCCAGCCACAGGATCTGGCGGTTCACCGCCGAGGAGGCGACATTGAGGCTGCGCGCCGCTGCGCGGATCGATCCCGCCTCGGCGACGGCCGAAAAGTAGCGCATGGCCGGCGCATAGAGGTTGCGAGCCCTGTCCACGCCACCCCCCTCGCTCCTAGGGCAGCAGCACGGTGGTGCCGGTGGTCTTGCGCCCCTCCAGGTCGCGGTGCGCCTGAGCGGCATCGGCCAGGCGGTACTCTTGGTTGACCTCGATTGTCACGGCGCCGGAACCGACCACGTCGAACAGGTCCCCCGCCGTCTCCTCCAGGTCGGAACGCGCGGCGATGTAGGTGAACAGCGTCGGTCGCGTGGCGAACAGCGACCCCTTCTGAGCGAGAAGCGCCAGGTTGAAGTCGGTGATCGGGCCGGAGGACTGGCCGAAGGATACCCACATGCCGAGCGGCTTCAGGCAGTCGAGCGAGCCCGGATAGGTGTCCTTGCCGACCGAATCGTAGACCACGTCGCAGCCCTTGCCATCGGTGATCTCCTTCACCCGCTCGACGAAGTTCTCGCTGCGGTAGTTGATGACATGGGCGTAGCCGTGCGCCCTGGCGAGCTCGGCCTTGTCGTCGGAGCCGACCGTGCCGATCACCGTCGCGCCCAGATGGGCCGCCCACTGGCCGGCGATCAGGCCGACGCCGCCGGCTGCGGCATGAAACAGCAGCGTCGTCTCCGCCGTCACCTTGAAGGTCCGCCGCAGCAGGTAGCGCGCGGTCATGCCCTTCAGCATCATGCCGGCCGCCGTCTTGTCGTCGATGCCGTCGGGCACCTTGACCAGCCGGTCCGCCGGGATCAGCCGCTCCTGGGCATAGGCTCCGAGCGGACCGACATAGGCGACCCGGTCGCCGGGCGCGACATGGCTGATGCCTGGCCCGACCGACAGCACCACGCCGGCGCCCTCGTTGCCGGGAATCAGCGGCAGGCCATTCGGCGCGGGATAGAGGCCGGTGCGGTAGTAGGTGTCGAGAAAGTTCAGTCCGATCGCGGTGTGTCGGATGCGTGCCTCGCCCGGGCCGGGCTCGCCGAGTTCCACCTGTTCCCATTGCAGCACGTCCGGGCCGCCGGTGCGGTGGATGCGAATTGCCTGGATCATGTCGTCTGTCTCCCGATGGTCTGTTCCGGCCGCTTGTCTGCGCTCAGATGTAGCGCTCCAGCGCCTGATGAATGGCCGATACTGTCAGAAGATAGAAGCTGGACAAGGCCAGAATCCATGCGGAGAGGCCGGAAAGAACCATGCCGTCGATTACCGCTGTGGCCGCCGCGACGAACCAGGCCGCCGTCACCGCGAGCGTGAGCGGACGCCAGCGGACGACGCGGACCGGATGCACGAACCGGACCGGCAGGAAGGTGAACAGGCAGCACAGCAGAACGAAGCCGATGGTGAAGCCCTGCGACGGCGACAGCACCATCAGGCCGAACACGACCATGTTCCATCCGGCCGGAAAGCCCTTGAATGCGCCGTCAGGCGTCTTCATGCCGTTGTCGGCGAAATAGAGTGCGCCGGTGAACACCACCAGGCCGCCGCAAATCCAGTTCCACGGCTGGTCCAGCATGGTGCTGGCGGACAGGGCAAAGGCCGGCAGGAACACGTAGGTCGCGTAGTCGATGACGAAATCGAGCGAGGCGCCCGACCATCGCGGCAGGCGCTTGGCGATCTGGAACCGGCGGGCGAGCGGACCGTCGATGCCGTCGACCACCAGGGCGAGCCCCAGCCAAGCGAACAGTTCCGCCCAGTTGCCGCGCGCGCCCGCCAGCAGCGCGATCAGAGCGATCGGCGCGCCGGAGGCGGTCAGGACATGGATGAGGAACAGGGCCGGTTCGGGAACGTCCTTGTCGGGGGTGATGTCGGTCAAGACTGCGGTTCCCTGTTCGTCGGGCAAGAAACGACGTCGCATGCCGGAGCGGGCTGGAAAACGGCCGGTTCCGCGCAAATCGAACGGCCTCCCGCGCCGGGCGCCACAGGCCCGTCCGGCACGCCCGATCATGCGGCAGCTCCGCCGACAGCCCGGTATTATTTCAATTTCGCGACTGTGGGAACAGGGTCTTTTTGACCCCTGGCGCCGCGTCAGCCGAGCATGCCGGTGGCAACCGCGATCAGGAACCCGCCCCAGACGAGAAGAAAGACGCCTATTGCTCTGTAAAGCAAGCTACTTGGAATATTTTTCTCAACTATCATGATAATACCGAGCAGCGCGATCCAGACGATGTTCATGACGCCGACGGCGAACATCACGGTCATCAGCGCCCAACAGCAACCGAAGCAGGCGAGCCCCTGGGCGACGCC
Organism: Polymorphum gilvum SL003B-26A1; assembly: GCF_000192745.1. NCBI lineage: Bacteria > Pseudomonadati > Pseudomonadota > Alphaproteobacteria > Rhodobacterales > Paracoccaceae > Polymorphum > Polymorphum gilvum. The sequence continues at coordinate 2,371,487 of NC_015259.1, read as the reverse complement.
CTCGCCATACAGGGAAACGAAGGTCGGCCGACCGGAGCCCGCTATCTGCCAGCGCGGCACCCAGCAGCGCACAAGGCAGGCCTGCTTGGCCGGCGTGAACTGGTAGAGACCGGCGGCGACCAGCGTCGTCCCCGACAGCACCAGACTCGCCGGCGCCATCATCGGCGACATCATGCCGGCGAGCGTGAGGCCCCACTGCGCCAGGGTGGCGACCAGCGCATAGGCGGCCCACACCGACAGATAGCCGGCAATCAGGAACGCGGCGGTCGACAGCACTGCGCCGGACCGCGCCGATGCGCCGGTGCGGGAGACGAATGCGTCGATCACCGGCACCGCGCTGGGCAGCATCATGGCCAGCGTCATCATCAGCCACATCAGGAAGACAATACCGAAATCCGACGCGCCCCAGGTCTCGGCCGGCATGCCGAAGGTCGCCACCTCGCCCGGCAGGCACAGGACGGCGAGCGCCGCCCGTGCCTCGGCGGACAGGCCGGCGAACAGGTTGAACGCGTTGAACAGCCCCATTCCGGGTCCCGCCTCGGTCATGTCCATGACCGGAACCATGTCGGCAACCATGGCCGCCAGGTAGGCCCAGCCGACGAGCGCGAGGCTACCGGCCAGCAGGATGACCAGAACCCGTGCCTTCCGGCTGGATGCGGGCAGTGCTCCGCTGTCGGGGTTCACGGGGGCGGTTTCCGTTTTCGAGATCGCGGTCATGCCGGTTCAATCGCTTCCCATGGAGCTTCCAGAAGACTCGCCGCCAGCGCAACACCCTTGTACGCCCAAACAGCTGCAAGCGCGCTCTTTGCGGCGCCGCGAAGGCCGCGACCTGTGGCCGCACAGCGCTACTACGGCCGTCGGGCGGCGGCATTGCGGCAGGTCAAAGCCTTGCAAATACGCACGGATGCCCCATTGTCAGCGCCAACAGGAAACCAGTCACGGCCCAAAGACCATGTCCCCAGCCTCCTCCGCCCCCACTCGTTTCGATGTCGCCGTCATCGGCGCCGGGCCCGCCGGCATGACCGCCGCCCTCCTGTTCGCGCGACGCGGGTTCGCGACCGCACTGGTCGCTCCGCAGGTCAACCTTCAGGACGCCCGCACGACCGCGCTGCTGGAGGCTTCCGTCCGGTTGCTGCGCTCGCTCGACCTGTGGGACGCGCTGGAGCCCCGCTCGGCCCCGCTTGCGCACATGCGCCTGATCGACGACACCGGCCGGCTGATCCGGGCGCCCGAGGTCACCTTCGACGCCGCCGAACTCGGCCTGGAGGCCTTCGGCTACAATATCCTCAACCGGGATCTCAACGCCGTGCTGATGGCCGCGGTCGAGGCCGAATCGGGGCTGACCTGGCTTCAGGACACTGCCGCCTCAGTCCGCCCCGGCGCCGACCGGGTCGACCTGTCGCTCGCCTCCGGCACCGCCGTCGCCGCCCGCTTGGTGGTGGGGGCCGACGGACGCGAATCGCTGGTGCGCGAGGCCGCCGGCATCGCGACGCGGCGCTGGACCTATCCGCAGAAGGCGCTGGTGCTCAATCTCGACCATAGCCGCCCGCACAGCACCATCTCGACCGAATTCCACACCCCGACGGGCCCGTTCACGCTGGTGCCCCTGCCCGGCTGCATGTCGTCGCTGGTCTGCGTGGTCGAACCGGAAACCGCAGACCGGCTCGCCGCGCTCGACGACGCGGCGCTGGCGCGGGAGTTGGAGCGCCGTGCCCACTCGATCCTGGGGGCGTTCACGATCGCCGGCACGCGCCAACTCTATCCCCTGTCCGGCCTCGTCGCGACGTCTGTGGCCTCAGCCCGCTGCGCGCTGGTCGGCGAGGCCGCGCACGTGTTTCCGCCGATCGGCGCCCAAGGCCTCAACCTCGGCCTGCGCGACGTCGCGGATCTGGTGGAAACAGTGGATCGGGCACGTCGGCGCGGCGAGGACATCGGAGGCGCCGCCGTGCTCGCCCGCTACGAGGCCACCCGGCGCAGCGACATCGCCAGCCGCACGGCCGCGGTCGACCTGCTGAACCGTTCGCTGCTGTCCGGCTTTCTGCCCGTGCAGGCGCTGCGCAGCGTCGGGCTCTATCTCGCCGGCCGGATCGGCCCGCTGCGGCGCCTGCTGATGCGCGAGGGCATCACGCCGCGGGCCGCGCGGCTGGCCCCGCCGGTGTGGCGCGCGGCCGGCTAGCGTATTTACCCGGCCGGCAGATAGCCGTGGGTGATTGCCCAGATGAATCCGGTCACGGTCACGACCGAGGCCATGGTGCCGATCATCACGAAGGTGGACGCCCGGCTCATGTAGACCTGGTACTGCTGGGCGATGACGAAGACGTTGGTCGCCGGCGGCAGGCAGGCCATCAGCACCGCGGTCGCCACCCAGACCGGATCGAAGCCGCCGATCCAGCGCAACATCAGGTAGACCAGCACCGGGTGGACGATCAGCTTGACCACCAAGATCGCCGGCAGTTCCACCGGGATCTTGCCGACCGGGCGCTGGGCGACGGTGACCCCCATGGCGAACAGCGCACAGGGCGCGGCCGCATTGCTGAGGAACCGCAGCATGGTGGCGATTCCCTCCGGCGGCTCGAATTCGATCGCAGCGGCGAAGATGCCGGCGATGGTGGCAAGGATGAAGGGATGCAGGATCACCCGCAGCACCGCCGTGCGGATGGTCTCCAGCAGCGGCTTCCTGTCGGTACCGCCGATCGCCATCATCAGCGGCGCCAGGATGAACATCAGCGTGTTGTCGAAACACAGCACGAAGGCGGTCGGCACGGTCGCAGCCGGACCGAGCACGGCGAGCGTCAGCCCCGGTCCCATGTAACCGATGTTCGAATAGGATCCCGCGAAGGCGAGGATGGTCGATTCGGGAATCGCGCCGCGCGTCGCCAGCACGCCGATGCAGAAGGAGATGGCGAACACCGTGTAGGTGGTGAAGGTCGTCGTCGCCACGTAGGTGAGGTCGGTCAGTTGCTCGATCGGCGTTTCCGACAGCAGCCGGAAGAACAGCGCCGGCAACGCGATATAGATGATGAAGAAATTCATCCACTCCATGCCGGCTGCCGGGATCTTGCGGATCTTGCCCGCCGCGAAACCGAGGAAGATCAGGCCGAAGAACGGAAACGCGAGCGAGATGACGTCTTGCATGGATGGGTCCGTGGCCGGCGGCTTCAGGCGTGTCCGGGATGGCAGAGGTTGCTTGCATCGCGGCATAGGCTTGGGTAATGACGCCTAACCTGTTCTCTGGACACGGTCAATTGTACGGCTGTCGCGCCGGCGCCGTACCCTGGCACGTCACAGCTCACCGAACGGATCCGGACCGGCATGCCTCCTCGCTCCCTTCTTGCTGCCGTGCGCCACCGCATCGAATGGCTGGCCCTGATCGCGGTGGTGACCCTGTTCAGGCTGATACCGGTCGACGCCGCCTCCGCGGCCATGGGCTTCCTGTGGCGCAGCCTGGCGCCATTCAACAAGCGCCACAAGCGTGCACTTAAGCATCTGAAAGTGGCCTTTCCCGAAAAAAGTGACGTGGAGTGCGAGGCGATCGCGCGCGGCATGTGGAGCAACCTCGGCAGGGTCGCCGCAGAGACTTTCCACATCGACCGCCTGCTCGTCCAGGACGCGCGCTTCGAGGCAGTTCCGGACCCCGAAACCGAACGCATCCTCGCCTCCGGCTCGGGCTGCATCTTCGTGTCGCTGCACACCGGCAACTGGGAACTGTGCGTGCAGCCGGCGGTGCGCCAGGGGCTTGCGATCGCCGGCGTGTACCAGGCGCTGACCAATCCCCGCTCCGACGCGCTGTTGCGGAGCATGCGCAGGGATCTCTACAAGGCCGGCCTCTACTCCAAGGGCCACCAAACCGCTCGCAAGCTCATCGCCATCCTGCGTCAGGGCGGCATCGTGGCACTGATGGGCGACCTGCGCGAAGTACGCGGCATCCAGGTGCCCTTCTTCGGCCGGCCAGCCTATGCGACACCCGTGCCGGCCAGCCTTGCCCGCTCGGTCGGCGTGCCGATCATCGTCGGCCGCGTGGTGCGCACGCGCGGCGTCCGCTTCCGCGTCGAGGGCCGTTGCCTGCATGTGCCCGTCACCGACGATCGCCAGGACGACATCGTCCAGGCGACCGCCGCGATCCACGCCCTCTTCGAGGAATGGATCCGCGAGCACCCGGACCAGTGGATGTGGATCCACCGCAAATGGGCGACCGGCTGAGCCTGCCCTGCACCTTTCGGGGAATGGTTGCAGCGCAGCGAAAGCGCTATAGGCTTGCCCGATGCGCAGTCCGGCAGGTCCGCCGGTACTTGGACAGGGAGAGCACATGAAAACGCCCCGCGCCTTTTATTCGCCGCTCGCCATCGGCGCTCCGGCGCCGTTCCGCGACCTGCCCGTGCGCCTGGAGCGCATGATCCATTTCGTGCCGCCGCACATCGAGAAGATGCGCGCCAAGGTGCCGGACCTGATCGCCCAGGTCGACGTGGTGCTCGGCAACCTGGAGGACGCGATTCCCGCCGACGCCAAGCTCGACGCCCGTCGCGGCTTCATCAGGATGGCCGAGGACAACGACTTCGCGCAGACCGGCCTGTGGACCCGCGTCAACTGCCTCAACAGCCCCTGGTTCCTCGACGACATGCTGGAGATCGTGCCCGCGGTCGGCAACAAGCTCGACGTCGTCATGCTGCCGAAGGTGGAAGGCCCCTGGGACATCCACTATCTCGATCAGCTGCTCGCCCAGCTCGAGGCACGCGCCGGCATTTCCCGGCCGATCATGATCCACGCCATCCTGGAGACGGCGGAAGGGGTGAAGAACGTCGAGGCCATCGCCACCGCCTCACCGCGTATGCACGGCATGAGCCTCGGCCCCGCCGACCTCGCCGCCTCGCGCGGCATGAAGACCACTCGCGTCGGCGGCGGCCATCCCGACTACGCCGTGCTGTCCGACGCCGGCGAGGGCGGCGCGCGCACCGCCTATCAGCAGGACCTGTGGCACTATACGGTCGGCAAGATGGTCGACGCCTGTCTGTCGGCCGGCTTGAAGCCCTTCTACGGTCCGTTCGGCGACTTCTCCGACCCGCTCGCCTGCGAGGCCCAGTTCCGCAACGCCTTCCTGATGGGCTGCCTCGGCGCCTGGTCGCTTCATCCGACCCAGATCGACATCGCCAAGCGCGTGTTCAGCCCCGATCCGTCCGAAGTGGCCTTCGCCCGCAAGATCCTCGACGCCATGCCCGACGGCACCGGCGCGGTGATGATCGACGGCAAGATGCAGGACGACGCGACCTGGAAACAGGCCAAGGTGATCGTCGACCTCGCACGCCTGGTGGCGTCCAAGGATCCGGCGCTTGCCGAGGTTTACGGTCTCTAGACAGTCACCTATTATGATCGCCTGACTGCGGCCGGATCCCTCCGGCCCGAGCGATGACTTCCACGGGCCCCCGCCGGCGACGTGCGGGGGTCTTGGGCACGGTGACCGGAATGCGTACCGCCAAGTTCAAGATCGGCCAGGTCGTGCGCCATCGGATCTATCCCTTCCGCGGCGTCATCTTCGACGTCGATCCGACCTTCAACAACACCGAGGAATGGTGGAACGCCATTCCCGAGGACGTGCGGCCCTCGCGCGACCAGCCATTCTACCACCTGCTCGCGGAGAACGAGGAGACCGAGTACGTCGCCTACGTTTCCGAGCAGAACCTCGTGCCCGACGAGACCGGAGACCCGATCCGCCATCCCCAGGTCGACGAGATCTTCGAGGAACAGTCGGACGGCTCCTACCTGCCGCGCACCGTCGACCTGCACTGACCTCTGCGACCCGCAACGAAAAACGCCGCATCCGGGGGATGCGGCGTTTTTCGTGGTTCGAAAGGCCGGACTCAGTTGGCCTGCTGCTGCTTCTCGATCAGCTTCTGGCGCGCCTCGTCCGCACGCTTCTGCAGTTCGTCCTGGAGTTGCTGCTGCTTCTTTTGCACTTCGGCGACATCCATCGGCGCGCCGTCATAGACCTTGGTGAAGCCCGCCAGCGTCAGCTCCAGCGGCACCGGCTTGGCCTGCTGGTTGAGCGTGGTCAGGATCAGCTTGCCGCCCTTCTTAAGCGAGGCGACGAAGGCATCGTCGATGACCAGTTCCGAATAGCAGGCGTTGGGGAAGCAGATGCCGTACTTGGCTTCGGTCTGCTTGCCTCCGTCGATCTGCACGCGCAGGCCCGGCTGGATCAGCATGCCGGTCGGAACGGCGATCAGCAGCGTCTTGCGCGCCTCGCCGGAAATCTCACGGACCGCGACCGAGGACAGGAACTGGCCCGTGTTGGTGCGCAGTTCCTGGGTGATCAGGCAGATCTCCTTGTTCACGTTCGGGTCGGTGTTGCACACCTTGACCCAGGGGGATTCCTCTTCCGCGCCCTGTGCCTGGACCACGGCGACAGACCCGAGGACCGCCAGCGCGGCGACCGCGCAACCCGCCAGTCCCCTGTTGAAAAAACTCTTCATTCGAAACATCCTCGATTGTGCGTTCGCAGTCCTGAGGGAACCCCTCGCCTCTCACGTTCCATGCCTCGGCCAAGGCAGGCCTCGTCCCTCCATGGAAACACCCGTTGCACAATGAATGCGGCAAGAGGGTGGCCCGGATCGCGCGCGCCCATGTTTAACTGCATCGCCAGAGAATTTCCAGCGCTGCCGGCGCGAGACGGGACGCCTGTGCGGAAGCGGTGTGATAGCATTCGCCAGAGAATCAAGACCAGCGAAGCAAGGGCCCTGCCGAGACATGACGATGCGCCTGTTCCCGTCCTGCCGTCGACGCGCGCCAGCCTTGCGCCGCCGGCTGGCGGCGGGCTGCGTCGCGCTCGGGCTGGCCTGCGTCCTGGCCCTGGACGGCCACGGCCTGCAGGCCCAGGAAGACGAGGTGCCGGCCGTCCATGCGATCGCCATGCACGGCGAGCCGGCGCTGCCGGCGGACTTCACCGCTTTTCCCTACGCCAATCCGGACGCCCCCAAGGGCGGCACTCTGCGGCTCGGCGTGCAGGGCACCTTCGACAGTCTCAATCCCTTCATCGTCCAGGGCGGCTGGACCAGCGCGCGCGGCATGAAGGAGCGCCAGTTCGGCGAGAACGTTCTTGAAAGCCTGATGATCCGCTCCAACGCGGAGCCGTTCACGCTCTATGGTCACCTGGCCGAACGCGTGCGCCTGCCCGACAGCCGCGAGTGGATCGAGTTCATCCTCAATCCGAAAGCCCGGTTTTCCGACGGTAGCCCGGTCACCGTCGACGACGTGATTTTCTCCCTCGAGATCGTGCGCGACAAGGGCCGGCCGCCGTTCCGCAACTGGTATGCCGAGATCGTGCGAACCGAAGTCACCGGCGAGCGGTCGGTAAAGTTCCATTTCCGCGACGGCGAGAACCGGGAACTGCCGCTGCTGATCGCGCTGGCGCCGATCTTTTCCAGGACGGCGACCGACCCCGACACCTTCGACCGGTCGACGCTGAAGCCGCCGCTCGGCACCGGGCCTTATGTCTTCGCCGAGATCGACCCCGGCCGCCGGGTGGTGTACCGGCGCAATCCCGACTACTGGGGGCGCGATCTGCCGGCCAAGCGCGGCTTCGACAACTTCGACGAGATCCGCGTCGAGTACTATCGCGACGAGACGACGCTGAACGAGGCCTTCCGCAAGGGACTGATCGACGTGCTGGGCTTCAACAACCCGGCGCGTTGGCTCAACGGCTTCGACTTTCCGGCCGCGCGCGAGGGCAAGGTCGTCCGCAAGGAGATCGCCAAGGGCACGCCGGCCAACATGCAGGGCATGGCCTTCAACACGCGGCGCGCGCTGTTCTCCGATGTCCGGGTACGCCGCGCCCTGGCCATGCTGTTCGATTTCGAATGGGTCAACCGCAATCTCTACTCCGGCCTGTACCGGCGCACCGCCGGCTACTGGGACAATTCGGACCTGTCCTCGATCGGCCGGCCGGCGGATGCGCGCGAACGCGAACTGCTGGCGCCGTTCCCCGACGCCGTCGATGCGGACGTACTGGAGGGATCCTGGCGACCGGCGGAGACGGACGGTTCCGGCCGGGACCGCAAGGTGCTGCGCGCCGCGCTGTCGCTGCTGCAGTCGGCCGGCTTCGCGCTCAAGGACGGCATCCTCGCCGACGCCGCCGGCACGCCGCTCGCCTTCGAGATCCTGACCAAGAACGAGGACGAGGAAAAGCTGGCGCTCGTCTATGCCCGCAGCCTCGACCTGATCGGCATCAAGGTTCTGGTCCGCACGGTCGATCCGTCCCAGTTCGAGGACCGGCGCATCAAGTTCGACTTCGACATGGTGTTCAACACCTGGCAGGCCTCCCTGTCGCCCGGCGGCGAGCAGTACGGGCGCTGGTCGACGAGTGCCGCCGACACGCCCGGCTCGTTCAACATCACGGGCGCGAAGAACCCGGCGGTCGACGCCCTGATCGACGCCATGGTCGGCGCGCGCACCCGGGAAGACTTCGTCTCCGCCGTGCGCGCCTTCGACCGGGTGCTGGTGTCCGGCGCCTATGCGGTGCCGCTGTTCCATCCGCCGGGCGAATGGCTGGGGCACTGGACCCGCATCGCCGCACCCGACACCTTCCCGCTCTACGGCTACCAGTTCGACACCTGGTGGTCTGCCGAGGCGGCCGACTGAGGCTCGCGCCAACGGATATGTCCCATGATAGTCACCCCTGCTGAAACGATCGATCGACACAGGACCAACGGTCTGTGGGGGCGGGTCACGCTGGACGCCCTGTTCCGTAAGACCGCGCAGGCTCATCCCGGCCGGATCGCCATCGTCGACGCGCCGGACCGCTCCGAGTGGACCGGCGGCGAGCCGCGGAGCCTGACCTATGCCGAGGCCGAGCAGGAGATCGAGCGCCTCGCCGGCTTCTATGCGGCGGTCGGACTGGCCACCGATCATGTCGTCGGCCTTCACGCACCCAACACGGTCGACGCCGTGATCGCCTTCCTCGCCGCCCTGCGCGCCGGGCTGATCGTCACGCCGCTGCCGCTGCACTGGCGCCAGAAGGACGTCCTGGAGGCGCTCAACCGCATCGGCGCCAAGGGTCTGGTCGCGGCCGACCGGCTCGAAACGCGCCAGATGGGCCATGCCGCCCGCGACGTGGCGGCGGAACTGTTCAGCCTGCGCTTCGTATTCGGTCTCGGCAAGGAGATCCCGGACGGGCTGATCGAGCTCGGTCCGATGCTGGCCGAAATGGGCGACGGCTTGATGGCCCCCGACCTGAAGCGGCCGGATGCCGCCGAACATACCGCGACGATCACCTGGTCGCGCGGCGGTCGGACGCCGATGCCGGTGACGCGCAGCCACAACCAGTGGATCGCCGCCGGCTTCATGCCGTTCCTGGAAACGCGGCTCGACGAGGGCGCCCATATCCTCGTGCCCTATGCGCTCAGCGGCCTGACCGGCATCGGCGCCGGCCTGCTGCCCTGGCTTCTGTCCAGCGGCACGCTGCACCTGCACCACCCCACCGCGCTGTCGCGGCTTGCCGCCCATGCCGACGCGGTCGAGGCCGACTACGTCCTGCTGCCCGGTCCGCTGGCCCAGACCCTGGACGCCAGGCTCGCCTGCAGGAAGACCACCGTGGTCGCCGCCTGGAGCATATCCGCCCCCCAGGCCGCGACCTTCGTGCCCAGTCACACGCTGGTCGATCTTCATGTTGCCGACGAATATGCCCTGGTCGCGCGCCTGCGCGGCAAGTCGGCGCGCATCCATCCGACCGCGCTCGGCGCCGCCAGCGCGCCGTCCGGGTCCGAGAACGCTCCTGCGCTGGTCGAACTGAAGGCGGAAGATGGCGAGGACGGCCGGCCGCCGGTCCTGTCGGTGCGCGGACCGATGGTGCCTGAGACCGGCTGGACGGCAGGCGGACGCAATGACGGAGGTCTGGCACTCGATGCCAGCGGCTTTCTTCGAACGGGCATTTCGGTGACCAGGGTCGACGGCGGCATTGCCGGTTTCGGCATCCCGGGCGAAAACGCCCCCGGTGCCGGAGACCTCGAGGCACTCGATCTGCTTTACCAGGCCTATCCGGAGGTGCGCGAAGCGGCGGCATTCCTGGTCGAGGATCCGGTCCTGGGCGCTCGGCTGTACGCGGCTCTGGTACCCAACCCCGGTGCGACGCCTGACGCCAGGGCCTTCTTCGCCTATCTGGATGCCGAACGCGTCGACCTCGCCAAGATCCCGCTCAGGGTGCTGATGCTGCAGGTGTTGCCGCGCCACGAGGACGGAACGATCGACCGTGCCCGTCTGGCCCTGCGCGTCCAGCGCCTGGCCGCGGCCGTGGCGTGAGGCGGTGAGCGAGCCCGATCCCGACGGCGACAGCGCCCTGCTCTGGCAGGGGCCGCTCTGGCGCGCCGGCGGGGTACCCTCGCCCACCGCCGTCCCGGGCTGGCCGCAGGAGGTCGACGCGGCGGCCGAGGACTTCGCTGCCGGCGCCGGCCCCCTGCCCTGCGCGGTGGTGATCGATCTGACTGCCTACCTGCCGGACGCCGGCCTGGCGCGGATCGGGGCGCGCATCGCAGGCCTTGCCGGCGAAGTTCCCGTCGTGGTCCTGTGCGCGGGCGATTCGCCGCTCGCAGGCCTGCCCAGGGCGCATGCCATCGTCGAGGCGGCAATCCCGCCGGACGCGCTGTTCAGAATGCTGTGCGCGCTGCAGCGTGCCATCCTGCGCGCCGAGGAAGCGCGCATCCGCCGCATCGTGTTCGGCCGCCTGCCCGACTACGGCAGCGCGCCGCATCATCAGGGCACCTCGGGCCTCCTCGTCGTCGGTCTGGGCCGCCGCTTCGCTGACCTTGACGACGCCCGCCGGCGCAACGTCGAGATCGTCGGCGCCTTCACTGCCGACATGGCCGAGACCTACCTGTCGCAGCGCGCCTTCGACGCCGCCATCCTCGACACCTCGGCGGACGAGGCTGCCTATCTGATCGAGCGCATCCTCCGCGACCCGCGCTTCGCCCGCCTGCCGATCCTCGCCTTCTGCGATGCCTGGGACGACATCGCCGGCCTGTTCCGGGCCGGGGCGAACGACGTCTTCCACGGCGCCATGACACGCGAAACGCTGGCCGGCCGCCTTGCCGCCGCCATCCGACTCGGCAAGCGTCGGCGGCTCGCGGATCGGCTTCTGGCCGAAAGCCGGATCTGGCTGCTGCGCAAGGCCGCAGCCGGCGGAATTTCGCAGTCGCTCTATGACGCCTATCTCGCCCGGGCTCGGCAGGCGGTCGTCGCGCGCGGCCTCGACCTCGCCGAGATGCGCCTGACGACGGAGGCCGTCGAGGCGGCATCCCTGGCCGGCGACCTCGCCGGCACGATCCTGTCGATCGCCGATGCGACCAGCCGCGAGGAGGATCTGGTCTGCGCCGTAGAAGGACGCGGACCGGTGGCGGTGTTCAAGAACGAGCAGGCCGGCCACAGGCTGCGGGCCCGAATCGATGCCATACTCGGCCGCACCGCCCTGTGACCCCGGCGCGCCGGCAAAGTTGCCCCGGCGTGGCGCCGGCGGCGCAAACGCGCTATGTGTCAAGGCTGTTGCCTTTCCGACCAGCGGAGCCTGCGCGATGTCCGACAAATCCCCCCTCGTCGTCGACGTGATCTCCGACGTCATGTGTCCGTGGTGCTTCATCGGCAAGCGCCGGCTGGAGGCCGCGATCCGCGCCGTGCCGGATCTCGCCATCGAGGTGCGCTGGCATCCCTACCAGCTCGACCCGTCCCTGCCCAAGGAAGGCAAGGATCGGAAGACCTATCTCGACGAGAAGTTCGGCGGTCCTCAGCGCGCCGAGGCTGCCTACGAGCGGGTCCGGCAGGCTGGGCGGGACGAAGGCATCCCCTTCGCCTTTGAGAAGATCTCCGTCTCGCCCAACACGCTCGACAGCCACCGACTGATCCTGTGGTCGCGCGCCGACAACCTCCAGAATGAGGTCGTCGAGCGCCTGTTCCAGGTCTATTTCGTCGAGGGCGGCGACCTGTCGAAATCCGAGACTCTGGTCGAGGTCGCGCGCGACACGGGCATGGAATCGGACCTTGTCGAACAGCTGCTGGAGACGGACTCCGACCTCGACAAGATGCAGCGTCAGATCGCCCAGGCCGGCGAGATGGGCGTCACCGGCGTGCCCTGCTTCATCATTGACGGGCGTTTCGCCATCATCGGCGCGGAACCGGCGGACACCATCGCCGCCGCCCTGCGCCACGCCGACGAAACCCGCGCCGAAAGCCCGGCCGAAGCGTAGACGCCGGTCATGAAAAACCCTCCGCCGAAGCGGCGGAGGGCTTGCGGTTCGGGAGCGGCCGGCTTCGGCCCGCGCCGGTCAGGCCTTCAGGATCGAGCGGCCGGCGTAGCGCGCCTGCGGGCCGAGCTCCTGTTCGATGCGGATCAGCTGGTTGTACTTGGCCAGCCGGTCGGAGCGCGCGAGCGAGCCGGTCTTGATCTGACCGCAGTTGGTGGCGACCGCCAGGTCGGCGATGGTCGCGTCCTCGGTCTCGCCCGAGCGGTGCGACATGACGGCCGTGTAGGCGGCCTTGTGTGCCGTCTCGACCGCGTCGAGGGTCTCCGTCAGCGAGCCGATCTGGTTGACCTTGACCAGGATCGAGTTGGCGACGCCCCGGGCGATGCCCTCGCGCAAGCGCGCCGAGTTGGTGACGAACAGGTCGTCGCCGACCAGCTGGCACTTGGTGCCGATGAGGTCGGTCGCCGCCTTCCAGCCGTCCCAGTCGTCCTCGGCCAGGCCGTCCTCGATCGAGATGATCGGGTAGCGGGCGACCAGGTCTTCCAGGTAGCGCGCCATCTGCTCCGGAGCCAGCGTCTTGCCCTCGCCGGCAAGCACGTACTTGCCGTCCTTGAAGAACTCGGTCGAGGCGGCATCGAGGGCGAGATGGATGTCCTCGCCCGGCGTGTAGCCGGCCTTCTCGATCGCCTTCATGACGAAGCCGATGGCCGCATCGGTCGATTCCAGATTCGGCGCGAAGCCGCCCTCGTCGCCGACGTTGGTGTTGTGGCCGGCGTCGTGCAGCGCTTTCTTGAGCGTGTGGAAGACTTCCGCGCCCATGCGCACGGCTTCGGCCAGCGAGCTCGCGCCGACCGGCATGATCATGAATTCCTGGAAGTCGATCGGGTTGTCGGCATGGGCACCGCCGTTGATGATGTTCATCATCGGCACCGGCAGCAGCCGGGCCGAGGTGCCGCCGACGTAGCGATACAGCGGCAGGCCGGCCGACTGGGCCGCCGCCTTGGCGACCGCGAGCGACACGCCCAGGATGGCGTTGGCACCGAGGCGCGCCTTGTTGGGCGTGCCGTCGAGGTCGATCATCGCCTGGTCGATCTGGATCTGGTCCTCTGCGTCGAGGCCGCCGACCGTGTCGAAGATCTCGCCGTTGACGGCGTCGACCGCCTTCTGCACGCCCTTGCCGAGATAGCGCGCCCCGCCGTCGCGCAGCTCAACGGCCTCGTGGGCGCCGGTCGAGGCGCCGGAGGGCACGGCGGCGCGGCCGAAGGCACCGTCTTCCAGAAGGACGTCGACCTCGACGGTCGGATTGCCGCGGCTGTCGAGGATTTCCCGGGCGGTGATGTCGACGATGGCCGTCATGTTCTACTCCCTGTGGGTCCGGCGCGCTCCGGCGCGGGACATGGTGGCGGTCCGGAGGCCCAAGGCGCCCCGGCGGGTCGAAAGGATCAGGCGTCGCCGGCAGGCGGCTTGCCGATGCCGATGTGGCGCAGCCCCGCGGCTGCGGCCTCCTCAGGCCGATAGATGTTGCGCATGTCGACCACCATCCGGCCGGCCATGCACTCCTTCAGCTTGCCGAGATCAAGTCCCCGGTAGACGTTCCATTCCGTCAGCACGGCGACCGCGTCGGCGCCCTCGGCGGCCTCGTAGGGCCCCTCGCACCAGACCACGCCGGGCAGGAGCGGCTCGGCCTGGGCGCGCCCTTCCGGATCGTGCGCCCTGACGGTGACGCCGGCCTTCTGCAGTTCGGGAATGATGACCAGCGACGGCGCGTCGCGCACGTCGTCGGTATTGGGCTTGAAGGCGACGCCGAACACGGCGACGATCCTGCCCGCCGTCTGCGGCCCGAGCGCGGCGAGCACGCGCTGTGCCATCGCCTTCTTGCGCGCCTCGTTGACCTCGATGGTGGTTTCGATCAGGCGCAGCGGCGCGCCCAGCTTGCGTGCGGTGGCAGCGATCGCCGTGGTGTCCTTGGGGAAGCAGGACCCGCCGTAGCCGGGCCCGGCATGCAGGAACTTCGAGCCGATGCGGTTGTCGAGGCCGATGCCGGTCGCAACCCTCTGCACGTCGCCACCGACCTTCTCGCACAGGTCGGCGATCTCGTTGATGAAGGTGATCTTCATCGCCAGGAAGGCGTTGGCCGCGTATTTGGTCAACTCGGCGTTTTCCAGCGACGAGACCACCAGCGGCGCCTCGCGCAGGTTGAGCGGCCGATACAGCCGGCGCAGGGCCGCCTCGCCGCGCTCGTCCTCGACCCCCGCGATGACCCGGTCGGGCCGCATGAAGTCCTCGATCGCCGAGCCCTCGCGCAGGAACTCGGGGTTGGAGGCAATGGAAAAGTCGACGTCGGGTCGCTCGGCGGCAATGATTTCCTTCACCTTGCGGCAGGTGCCGACGACGACCGTCGACTTGATCACCACCACCGCGCCGGGCTTCATGGCGCGCGCGATGCGCCGGGCGGCATCGAACACATACGTCAGGTCCGCCTCGCCGTCGCCGCGCCGCGACGGCGTACCGACCGCGATGAAGACCACGTCGGAACTCGCCACCGCCGCGTCGAAATCCGTCGTGAAGGTCAGCCGGCCCGCGGCGTGGTTGCGGGCGAGCACCTCGTCGAGGCCCGGCTCGTAGATCGGCACCTCCAGCCGGTTGAGCCGCTCGATCTTGGCCGCGTCGATGTCGACGCAGGTGACGTCGAAGCCGAACTCGGCGAAGCACACGCCGGAGACCAGTCCGACGTAGCCCGTTCCGATCATCGAAATCTTCATGGTTCGCTATCCCCGCGACCGCGGCGCCGGCTTGGCCTAGGCGCCGGCCGCCTTGATCACCGCATCGATGTCCTTGAGCTGGCGCAGCAGGCCCGCGAGGTCCTTCAGCGGCACCATGTTGGGGCCGTCGGAAGGGGCATTGTCCGGATCGTCGTGTGTCTCGATGAACAGGCCCGCGACGCCGACCGCGACGGCGGCACGCGCCAGCACCGGGACGAAGCTGCGGTCGCCGCCCGTGGACGCGCCCTGCCCGCCCGGCTGCTGCACCGAATGGGTGGCGTCGAAGATCACCGGGGCGCCGGTCGCCGCCATGATCGGCAGCGCACGCATGTCGGTGACCAGCGTGTTGTAGCCGAAGCTCACGCCGCGCTCGGTCAGCAGCACGTTCGGATTGCCCGATTCGACCACCTTCGCGAGCACGTTCTTCATGTCCCAGGGCGCCAGGAACTGGCCCTTCTTGACGTTGACGACCCGCCCGGTGCGCGCCGCAGCGACCAGGAGGTCGGTCTGCCGGCACAGGAACGCGGGGATCTGCAGCACGTCGACCACCTCGGCGACCGCGGCGCATTGCTCCGCCGCATGCACGTCGGTGAGCACCGGCAGGCCGAGCGTGTCGCGGATCTCGGCGAAGACCGGCAGCGCATCGACCAGCCCGATGCCGCGCCTGCCGTTGAGCGAGGTGCGGTTGGCCTTGTCGAACGAACTCTTGAACACCACGCCGATGCCGAGGGAGCCGGCGATCTCCTTGACCGCGGCGGCCATCTCCAGCGCGTGGGCGCGGCTTTCCATCTGGCACGGGCCGGCGATCAGGCTGAACGGTGCGTCGTTGCTGAAGAAGACGGACCCGACCGGAACCGTCGAACTGGGCTGCGCCATCGAGAGACTTCCTTGCCTGCTGCACCCCGCGTCCGGCGATCGCGGACGACGCGCCGTTGCATACCCGCCTTTTGCCCGCACCGCAACATTCCTCGCCATCCGCGGCGCGGCAAATCGCCCGCCGGCGGCGAGGATCGCCCCGTCGACATAAACCACGTCGCGGAATCCTTCGGCCGGACTTCCTCTCTCCGGTTTCGCCTCCACCGGAATTTCGCTATGAAGATGGGGCCGGATCCTCTGACGCCCCCTGCGGAACTCCCCCTCCTTCCGGGAGTTGACCCGGGGCGCCCGGCGCCGATTTCAGGAGATATTTTTGATGATGAGACCCATTCGCAAGGCTGTCCTGCCCGTTGCAGGCCTTGGAACGCGCTTTCTGCCGGCCACCAAGGCCGTGCCCAAGGAAATGCTGACCATCGTCGACCGGCCGATCATCCAGTACGTGGTCGACGAGGCGCGCGCGGCCGGCATCGAGCACATCGTCTTCGTCACCGGCCGCAACAAGCACGTCATCGAGGACCATTTCGACATCGCCTACGAACTGGAGGACACGCTGCGCGCCCGCTCCAAGACGGCGGCGCTCGACCTCCTGGACAAGATCCGTCCCCATCCGGGTACGACCAGCTTCACCCGCCAGCAGGAGCCGCTCGGCCTTGGCCACGCCATCTGGTGCGCCCGCGACATCATCGGCGACGAGCCCTTCGCCATCCTGCTGCCGGACGTCATCGTCAAGGCGGAGAAGGGCTGCCTCGCGCAAATGGTCGACGTCTATCGGGAGCGCGGCGGCAACGTCATCGCGGTCGAGGAGGTGCCCGAGGACCAGACGCACCAGTACGGCATCGTCAAGCTGGCCGAGGGACCGCGCAGCCGGGCGATGACCATCACCGGCATGGTCGAGAAGCCTGCTCCCGGCACGGCGCCGAGCAACCTGATGATCACCGGCCGCTACATCCTGCAGCCGCAGATCTTCGACCTGCTGTCGCGCCAGGAAACGGGTGCCGGCGGCGAGATCCAGCTCACCGACAGCATGAAGACGCTGATGCAGACGCAGACCTTCACGTCGGTGCAGTTCGAGGGGCGCAGCTACGACTGCGGCTCCAAGGTCGGCTTCCTGTGCGCGAACATCGCCTTCGCCCTGGAACAGCCGGAGCTTGCGGCCGAACTGATGCCGCATCTGAGCGACCTGACCGGCCTGCCCAAGGCCGCCGAATAGGCTCTGCCCGCGCCGCGATCGCTCTTGCATCCGGGCGCGTCCAGCCACTAAGACAAGGCCGGTCCCGGCACGATCCGGGCCGGTCTTTTCCTTTCCGGTCGCGCGGATGCGCCGACCGGCTCGCAGCGGGACAGCCTCATGACAGCGGCAGCACCAGGCGCCAGGCCAACCGGGGACAGGATCGCCGTCGTCGGCCTCGGCTATGTCGGCCTGCCGGTCGCCTGCGCCTTCGCCGCGGCCGGCTATCGCGTCACAGGCTTCGACATAGATGCGGCGCGCCTCGGAGAGCTTGAGCGCGGCCACGACCGCACCGGATCGGTGCCGGCCGAGGCCCTGCGCCTGCCCGGCCTTGCCCTGACGAGCGTCGAAACCGCCCTTGCCGACGCCGATGTCATCATCGTCGCGGTGCCGACGCCGGTCGACCGGGCGAAGCGGCCCGATCTCACCCCCTTCGTCGCCGCGGCGCGCAACGCCGGCCGGGCGATGAAGCCCGGCGCCATCGTCGTGTTCGAGTCGACCGTCTATCCCGGCGCCACCGAGGAGGTCGCCGTGCCTGTCCTGGAGGCCGAATCCGGGCTGCGCCTGAACGAGGGCTTCTTCGTCGGCTACTCGCCCGAGCGTATCAACCCGGGCGACACCACCCGGGGGTTCTCCGACATCACCAAGATCGTCTCGGCGAGCACGGACGCCGCCTGCGACCGGCTTTGCGCCCTCTATGGCTCGGTCGTCACGGCCGGCATCCACCGGGCGCCGTCGATCCGCGTCGCCGAGGCCGCCAAGGTGATCGAGAACACCCAGCGCGACCTCAACATCGCGCTGATGAACGAGCTGTCGATCCTGTTCCATGCCATGGGCATCGATACCCGCGACGTCCTCGCCGGCGCCGCCACGAAATGGAACTTCCTGCCGTTCCAGCCTGGTCTCGTCGGCGGCCACTGCATCGGCGTCGATCCCTACTACCTGACCCACAAGGCCCACGAGATCGGGCTGACACCGCAGGTGATCCTGGCCGGACGCGGTACCAACGAGGCGATGCCCGCCTTCGTCGCCGGCAAGGTTATCCAGGCCTGCGTGCGCCTCGGGCGCCGGATGCCGCCGAAGATCGCCGTGCTCGGCGTCACCTACAAGGCGAACGTGCCGGACATCCGCAATTCCAAGGTCGTCGACCTCGTCCGCGAACTGGCCGAGTTCGGCGCCGAGGTGAAGGTCTTCGATCCGCTCGCCGACGCCCGCGAGACCCGGGCGGAATACGGCCTCGACCTGTCGGGCGAGAACGACCTTGCCGGCGCCGACGCGGTCGTGCTGGCCGTGCCGCACGACGCCTTCCTGGCCGGCGGCGATGCCTGGCCTCTGGTCCGCCGCCTGCTCGCAGACGGTGCCGGTCTCGTCGCCGACCTGCCCGCTATTCTTGACAGATCGCTTAAGCCTGATGGCGTAACCCTCTGGCGTCTTTGATCGGCAAGAAGTGATCGTCGACGGCCGATTCCGACCGTCGAATCGCGCGTATACTGCTCTGTGCAGCAATGAAGGAGACGGACCATGCGGTTTGCGGCCTTTGTGTTCGTGTGGGTGGCGTTCGGCGCGCTTGGCGCCCTGACGATGCCGGCGGCCGTCGCCGCCGAGAGCGAGACGATCGACGGCGCCGCGTTCCGCCGCATCGTCCAGGACCAGATGGCCGCCTTCCGCCGCAACGACGCGGCCGGAGCCTATGCCTTGGCCACCCCGGGCCTGCAGCGGGAGTTCCACACGCCCGAGATCTTCATGGCCATGGTCAGGCAGGGCTACATGCCGGTCTACCGGCCGAAAAGCGTCAGCTTCGGCCGCGCGCGCATGACGCCGCACGGGCCGGTGCAGGAGGTGTTTGTGGTCGGACCCGACGGCGAGGCCTGGCTCGCGCTCTACTCCTTCGCCCGCCAGGACGACGGCGTCTGGCGCATCTCCGGCTGCATCCTGCGCAAGGACAAGGGGTTCCAGACCTGAATGCGGCCCGATGCAAGCTGATCCAGCCTGAAGCGGGCCCGTCGATCAGCCGAGCGGGGCGATGTCGCCGCGCACCCAGTCGGCCTTCACGGCGGCGCGGAAGTCCTGGAACGTCCCGGCCTCGATGGCGTCGCGCATGCCCTGCATGAGATGCTGGTAGTAGGCGAGGTTGTTCCAGGTCAGCAGCATGGCCGCCAGGCCCTCGCCGGCCTTGACCAGGTGATGCAGGTAGGCGCGGCTGTAGTCGCGCGCCGCCGGGCAGTCGGAGGTCTCGTCGAGCGGTCGCGGATCGTCGGCGTGGCGGGCGTTCTTCAGGTTGACCTTGCCGTAGCGGGTATAGGCGAGGCCGTGGCGCCCGGCGCGGGTCGGCATCACGCAGTCGAACTGGTCGATGCCGCGTGTAACGCTCTCCAGGATGTCCTCCGGCGTGCCCACGCCCATCAGGTAGCGCGGCTTGTCCACCGGCATCGCCGGCGTGGTGATCTCAAGCATCTTCAGCATCACGTCCTGCGGCTCGCCGACCGCCAGGCCGCCGACCGAATAGCCCTCGAAGGGCATGTCGGCCAGAGCGCGCGCCGACGCGATGCGCAGCTCCGCCACGTCGCCGCCCTGGACGATGCCGTAGAGCCCCTGCCCCTTGGCCGGCCCGCCCATGGCCTCAAACTGCGCCCGCGAGCGCTCGGCCCAGCGAAGCGACAGCTCCATCGCCCGCTGCGCCTCCTCGCGCGGGGCCGGCAGGCCGATGCACTCATCGAGCTGCATCTGGATGTCGGAGCCGAGCAGGCCCTGGATCTCGATCGAGCGTTCCGGCGTCAGGTGGTATTTCTGGCCGTCGATGTGGCTCTGGAAGCGGACGCCGGTCTCGTCCAGCTTCCTGAGCTGGGCCAGCGACATGACCTGGAAGCCGCCCGAATCGGTCAGGATCGTGTGCGGCCAGTTCATGAATCTGTGCAACCCGCCGAGCCGCGCCACCCGCTCGGCGGTCGGGCGCAGCATCAGGTGATAGGTGTTGCCGAGCACCACGTCGGAGCCGAGCGCGCGAACCTGGTCCGGATACATCGCCTTGACCGTCGCCTGGGTGCCGACCGGCATGAAGGCCGGTGTGCGCACCAGCCCGTGCGGCGTCTCGATCTCGCCGCGCCGGGCGGCGCCGTCGGTTGCGATCAGGCGGAAGGAGAACGGCTTGGCGGTCATGTCAGGCATCCGGGTCGGGCTGCGGCGCGGGAAACAGCAGGCAGGCGTCGCCGTAGCTGTAGAACCGGTAGCCGCTCGCGATCGCGTGGGCATAGGCGCGGCGCATCGTCTGCAAGCCGGAAAAGGCGGAAACGAGCATGAACAGGGTCGAGCGCGGCAGGTGAAAATTGGTCATCAGGACATCCACGGCGCGAAACCGGTAGCCGGGCGTGATGAAGATCGAGGTCTCGCCGGAAAAGGCCGTCAGCCCGTCTGCGCCCTGCGCCGCGCTTTCCAGGATGCGCAGCGACGTGGTGCCGACGGCCACGACCCGGTTGCCGCGCGCGCGCACCGCCTTGAGCGCAGCCGCCGTCGCGGCACTCACCTTGCCCCATTCCGCATGCATTCGGTGGTCGGCGGTGTCCTCAGCCTTGACCGGCAGGAAGGTGCCGGCGCCGACATGCAGCGTCACGGTGTGGCGCTCGATGCCGCGCGCGTCCAGCGCCTCGATCAGCGCGGGCGTGAAATGCAGGCCGGCAGTCGGTGCGGCGACGGCGCCGTCCTTGTCGGCGAACATAGTCTGGTAGTCGGAGCGATCCTGCTCGTCCTCGCCGCGCCGAGCCGCGATATAGGGCGGCAGCGGAATGTGGCCCACGGCGGCGATCGCCTGGTCGAGGTCGGGGCCGGCGAGGTCGAAGGCCAGGAGCACCTCGCCGCTGTCGCGCTTGTCGGCGACGGTGGCGTCGAGCGTGCCGAGCAGGCACGCCCTGCCCTCGCCGCCGAAGCGTACCCGGTCGCCGACGGCAAGCTTCTTGGCCGGCCGCACGAAGGCCCACCAGCGGTCGGCGCCGGCGCGCAGATGCAGCGTCGCGCCGATCCCGGCGACCGCCTCGCCGCGCGTGCGCGTGCCCTCCAACTGGGCCGGGATCACGCGCGTGTCGTTGAACACCAGCGCGTCACCGGGCTCCAGTTCGCGGGCTAGGTCGCGCACGCCGCAGTCGGCGAGTTCAGGGCTCTGGCCGGGTCGCACGACCAGCAGACGCGCGGCATCGCGCGGCCGCGCCGGGCGCAGCGCGATCCGCTCGGGCGGCAGATCGAAGTCGAAAACGTCAACGCGCATGGGTGCGGGATCCTGGGATACGAATGCCTGTCCAGGGGATGCGGCGTGACGGTCAGAGGTTCCAGCTGCGGTTCTGGAACACCAGCCGGTGCCCGTCGGGGTCCTCGAATGTCATGCCCGCTTCGGCCCAGTAGGGATTTTCCGACGGCACTGGCTGATAGCCGCTTGCCCGCATCCGGTCAACGCTGGCGCGCCAAACGGCCCGTTCAGGAAGATACAGCACGAGCAGGCTTTCACGGTCCGTGCAGCGCGGCACCGTCAGTCCGTCACGCACGAACAAGGCAAGGTGCCAGGGGGCATGGCTGGCGCCTGCAATCAGACCGCTGTACCCCGCATTCCCGGCAAACCGGGACAGAACGGAAAGCCCCGCAGCCTCGCAGTAGAAATGTTCGAGGGCAGCAAGGTTCCTTGCTGCCCTCGCAACTCTCAGCACCGGATGCCGGATTGCCGGTGCACCGGTCATGTCAGGCGTCTGCCGCGACCTTCACCGACAAGATCTTGTCCGGATCGCGCACCGGCTCGCCGCGCTTGATCTTGTCGACGTTGTCCATGCCCTCGATCACCTCACCCCAGACCGTGTACTGGCCGTCGAGCCAGGGCGCGTCGGCGAAGCAGATAAAGAACTGGCTGTCGCCCGAGTTCGGGTCCATGGCGCGCGCCATCGAGCAGGTGCCGCGCTTGTGCTTCTCCTGGGTGAACTCGGCGCGCAGCTTCTTGCCCGAGCCGCCGGTGCCCGTACCGTGCGGGCAGCCGGTCTGGGCCATGAAGCCGTCGATCACGCGGTGGAAGACAATGCCGTCGTAGAAGCCGTCGCGCACCAGTTCCTTGATCCGTGCGACATGGTTGGGGGCCAGGTCGGGACGCATCTCGATCACCACCGGACCCTGCGTCGTTTCCATCAGCAGCGTGTTTTCGCCGTTGTTGTCGTCAGCCACTTGTCTCTCCACTTCTGTCTTGCCTGCGGGCCTGAGCCCGTCCTTGCGAAAGGGCCGTCAGCCGGCGTCGGCGGCGACCTGCATCTTGAGGATCCTGTCCGGGTTCGCCGGCGGCTCGCCCTTGGCGATCATGTCGATGAACTCCATGCCGTCGACCACTTCGCCCCACACCGTGTAGTTCCGGGTCAGCCAGGGCGCGGCGGCGAACATGATGAAGAACTGCGAGTTGGCGCTGTCCGGGCTCTGCGCCCGCGCCATGCCGAGCACGCCGCGCTCGAACGGCCGCGGCGAGAATTCCGCCTTCAGGTCCGGTTCCTCCGAGCCGCCCATGCCGGTGCCTGTCGGATCGCCGGTCTGGGCCATGAAGCCGTCGATGACGCGGTGGAAGGTCAGCCCGTCGTAGAACCCCTTGCGGGTCAGCATCTTGATCCGCTCGACGTGGGCCGGAGCGAGATCCGGGCGCAGGCGGATGGTGACGCGACCGTCCTTGAGATCCATGTAGAGGGTGTTTTCCGGGTCGAGGGTCTGCGCCTGGCCGGCGGCCGGCAGCAGCAAGACCGGCACAATCAACGCAAGCACTGCAAGTAGTCGGGACACGATCGTCTCCTTGTAACGGGCGGTCGGGCTGGTCGCACGCGCCTGGGCGCTCACTCCAGACCCTGCGCCCTGGCTTTCAGGCGCCCGGCGACCGGGCCGGGCACGAAGGCGGTGATGTCGCCGCCCATCTTGGCGATCTGGCGCACGAGCGTGGCGGTGATGTGGCGGACCTCCGGCGAGGCCGGCATGAACACGGTGCGGATGTCGGGGGCAAGCGTCGCGTTCATGCCCGCCATCTGCATCTCGTAGTCGAGATCAGTGCCGTCGCGCAGGCCGCGCACCAGATAACGCGCGCCGAGCCGCCGCGCCGTCTCGACGACCAGGTTGTCGAACGAGATCACGGAAATGCGCTCCGAATCGGCCTCGCCGAAGGCATCGCGTGCCGAGGCGTGGATCATCTCGACCCTTTCCTCGAAGCCGAACATCGGCGACTTTCCCGGATGGATGCCGATCGCCACCACGACCCGGTCCGCCAGGGCCAGGGACTGGTGCAGGATGTCGAGATGACCGTTTGTGACGGGGTCGAAGGACCCCGGATAGAGCGCGGTTCGGATCATGAATTTCTCCATACCCCGCAACGTTGCTGCCCACAAGCGCGGATGCCCCGCCCGCCCCTGCGGAACCGCCGCCACCTTCGGCGTCCATCCGACGCCCGTTCACCGGCGCCTGACGCATCGTTTACCGCCAGGCCATGGACAAGGGGCACCCCAGACGCCATGTCCCGCCCATGATGAAACGACCCGGATCCCTCTCCGACCTGTTGCCGGTCGGCGCCTGGCTCGGCGGATGCGCAGCCTTTGCTCTGCTGACCGGGCTCGCCACGGTCCATCTCGAGGCCCTCCATCCCGCCCTCCCGGTGCCCGCCAGCGCGCATGCGGCCGCGCCCGACCCGGACGGCTGCGGCGACCTCGTGTTCCGAGACGAGGACGAGGCTTGCCGCTTCGCGCCGTCCGCGGCAGGCGTATCCGCGCCTGTCGAAACCGGATTGCATCCATCGTCCCCGGCTGACGACGCGACTTCGCCCTCGATCTGACCACCTCCCTCGCCCCGCCGAGATTTACGCAAGATCTGCGCAAGCTTCGTCTTCGACCAAGCGAATAAGCGCCAGGTCGCGCCGGAAGTGAATCCGGCGCGGAACCTGCGTCCCGATCCCGCGTTATTGTGACGAGCATCACGGCGTCCGGACGCTGTTCATGGCCTTCTGCAGGGGCAAGCCTGACAACCCAGGCAGGGAGACACGACAATGACCACTTTCGAGACCATCGGCCTTGGCGCCGCACGGACCGACGGGCAGAGCCGCTCCGAGTTCAACCGTCTGGTCTGGATCTCGGCCGCCTTCGCCGCCGCCATCCTCGCTGTCATCGCCTCCGCGGCTCTGGCCTTCCCGCCCTCGGCCTCGGCCGGCGACGCGGCGGCCAAGGCCAACCGCCTCGACGGCGCTCTTCCGGCAAGCTGCTCCGGACAGGCTTGGGGCGCGTGGTCGCCCGACTGCCTCGCCGCCCTGACCGGCAACACCTCGTTGCGGCCTGTCGGAACCGTGACGGTCGAGCAGCGCCCGGCCGGCGAGAACGTTTCGGTCCTGATGCGCCTTCCGGCGAACGGCTAGGCCTCTGGTTCAACCACCTGTTTCAGGCCCCTTTTCCGGCGCGGATCGCGCCGGCTGACCGACAACGGCGGTCCGAAGCCCTCAGGCTTCGCCGCCGTTTTCGCTTTCGGCTCCCGTGTCGCCGTCCTCGTCCTCGCTGACGCGCTCCACGGCCACGACCTTCTCGTCCTCGGCCGTGTTGAACACGATGACGCCCTGGGTCGCGCGTCCGGCGACGCGGATTCCGTCGACCGGACAGCGAATCAGCTGGCCGCCGTCGGTGACCAGCATGATCTGGTCGCTGTCCTCGACCGGGAACGCGGCGACCAGCGGGCCGTTGCGCCTGGTCACGGCCATGGCGGTGATGCCCTTGCCGCCGCGACCGGTGACCCGGTACTCGAAGGACGAGGTGCGCTTGCCGTAGCCGTTTTCCGACACGGTCAGGATGATCTGCTCCGCCGCGCTCATTTCGGCGTAGCGCTCCAGGCTCAGATGGCCTTCTGCACCCGCCTCTTCCGCCTCGTCCTCCACGCCGGCGTCTTCGGTCTCGCCCCGCATCAGGCGGCGGCGCTTCAGGTAGGTCACCCGCTCCTCGGCATCCGCCTCGAAGTGACGCAGGATCGACATGGAGATGAGATGATCGTCCTCGGCCAGATTGATGCCGCGCACGCCGACCGAATTGCGTCCGGCGAAGACGCGAACGTCCGTGACCGGGAAGCGGATGCACTGGCCGGCGGCCGTAGTCAGCAGCACGTCGTCGTTTTCCGTGCAGGTGTAGACGCCGATGATGCCATCGCCCTCGTCGAGCTTCATGGCGATCTTGCCGTTGCGGTTGACCTGGGTGAAGTCGGACAGCTTGTTGCGCCGGACCGTGCCGCGGGTAGTGGCGAACATGACATCGAGGTCGGCCCAGCTGTCCTCGTTCTCCGGCAGCGGCATGATCGAGGAGATCTGCTCGCCCGCTTCCAGCGGCAGCAGGTTGACCAGCGCCTTGCCGCGCGAGGTCGGGCCGCCGAGCGGCAGGCGCCACACCTTCATCTTGTAGACGATGCCGCGCGAGGAGAAGAACAGCACCGGCGTATGGGTATTGGCGACGAACAGGCGGGTGACGAAATCCTCGTCCTTGGTCGCCATGCCGGAGCGGCCCTTGCCGCCGCGCCGCTGCGCCCGGTAGGTCGCCAGCGGCACCCGCTTGATGTAGCCGGTGTGGCTGACCGTCACCACCATGTCCTCGCGCTGGATGAGGTCCTCGTCCTCCAGGTCCGCTCCGCCCTCGACGATCTCGGTCTTGCGCGGGGTGGCGAATTCGTTGCGGATCTCCAGCAGTTCCTCGCGGATGATCTGCTGGATGCGGGGGCGCGAGCGCAGGATTTCCAGGTAGTCGGCGATCTCCTCGCCGAGCTTGTTCAGTTCGTCGCCGATCTCGTCGCGGCCGAGCGCGGTCAGCCGCTGCAGGCGCAGGTCGAGAATGGCGCGCGCCTGTTCCTCGGACAGCCGGTAGGTGCCGTCCTCGTTGACCGTGTGGCGCGGATCGTCGATCAGGAGGATCAGCGGCGCGACGTCCATCGCCGGCCAGTTGCGCTGCATCAGCTGGGCACGCGCGGTGGCCGGATCCGGCGCGGTGCGGATCAGGTGGATGACCTCGTCGATGTTGGCGACCGCGATGGCGAGGCCGACCAGGACATGGGCGCGGTCGCGCGCCTTGGCGAGCAGGAAGCGCGTGCGCCGGCCGATCACCTCCTCGCGGAAAGCGATGAAGGCCTTCAGCATGTCCGACAGCAGCATCTGTTCCGGTCGGCCGCCGTTCAGCGCCACCATGTTGCAGCCGAAGCTCGTCTGCAGGGCCGAGAACCGGTACAGCTGGTTCAGGATGACGTCGGCGACGGCGTCCTTCTTCAGCTCGATGACGACGCGCATGCCGAGCCGGTCGCTCTCGTCGCGGATGTCGGAGATGCCCTCGATGCGTTTCTCGCGCACCAGTTCGGCGATCTTCTCGATCATCGTCGCCTTGTTGACCTGATAGGGGATCTCGCTGACGATCAGCGCCTCCCGGCCGGCGCGGATCTCCTCGACCTCGACCTTGCCGCGCATGACGACGGAGCCGCGGCCGGTCTCGTAGGCCGAGCGGATGCCGGAACGGCCGAGGATGATGCCGCCGGTCGGGAAATCCGGACCCGGGATGATCTCCAACAGCTCGTTGAGGGTCATCGCCGGGTTTTCCATCATGGCGATGGCCGCGTCGATCACCTCACCGAGATTGTGCGGCGGGATGTTGGTCGCCATGCCGACGGCAATGCCGCCGGCGCCGTTGACCAGCAGGTTCGGGAACTTGGCCGGCAGGACGACGGGCTCGCTTTCGGAGTTGTCGTAGTTGTCCTGGAAATCGACCGTGTCCTTGTCGATGTCGTCGAGCAGCTTGTGCGCCACCTTCTGCAGGCGGCACTCGGTGTAGCGCATGGCCGCCGCCGGGTCGCCGTCGACCGAGCCGAAGTTGCCCTGGCCGTCGATCAGCGGCAGGCGCAGCGAGAAGTTCTGCGCCATGCGCACGAGGGCGTCGTAGATCGCGCTGTCGCCGTGCGGGTGATACTTACCCATGACGTCGCCGACCACGCGGGCGGACTTGCGATAGGGCTTGTTCCACTCGTAGCCGTTTTCGTGCATCGAGTAGAGGATGCGCCGATGCACCGGCTTCAGCCCGTCCCGCACATCGGGCAGCGCACGGCTCACGATCACGCTCATGGCGTAATCGAGATAGCTGCGCTTCATCTCGTCGGTGATCGAAACGGGGCGGATGTCGGAGGGCAGTCCGCCGCCCGATACGCTGGAATCCTGGTCGGCCAAGGATGGGTCTCTTATGCTTCGTTTTCGCTGCCCCGCTTATAGCCGATTCCACGGTGGGGGCCAAATCGCGCGCGTCCCGGGCTGGGTATTTTTCCTATTTTATTTCAAAGGCTTACATCGATTGTTCACAGGCCTATGAAAAGATTCGGGCCAAAAGGCGGCAGGGCGGACGGCCGGTCTGCTATATCTGCGGCTCAAGGCACTGAAAAAGGGGGCGCACCGCATGGCCGACTACATCATCAACGCCTTCGCCATGCTGTTCGTCACCATCGATCCGGTCGGCCTCGCGCCGATGTTTCTCGCACTGACCGCGGGCGTTTCCGCCGCCGATCGCAAGCGCATCGCGATCCGCGCGACGCTGATCGCCGGCGCCATCCTGTTCGTCTTCCTGGTCGCCGGCCAGTCGGTCCTGACGGTGCTGGGCATCTCGGTGCCGGCGTTCCGCGTCGCCGGCGGCATCTTGCTGTTCCTGATCGCCGTCGAGATGGTGTTCGACAAGCGCCGCAAGCGCAAGGAGGCGGCCGCCGAGCAGGCGGTCGAGCATCACCATCCCGCCGACCTGCACGACCTCGCCATCTTCCCGCTGGCCATCCCGCTGATCGCCGGCCCGGCGGCGATCAGCGCCGTCATCCTGCTTGCCGGCCAGGCGCCCGGCAACGTCGCCTACGCCGGCCTTGCCGGCGTTATCCTGACCATCCTGGCCAGTTGCCTGCTCGCCTTCCTGCTCGCCGACAGGATCGAGCGCATGCTCGGCGACACGGTCCAGCTCGTCGTCACGCGCCTGCTCGGCGTGCTTCTGGCCGCCTTGTCGGTACAGTTCATCGCCGATGGCGTGCTGGCCTTCCTGCGCGCCTCCTGACCGTGCAACTCCGCCTCACGCCATCGGCCGGCCGTCGTCGCGCAGAACGACGTAGATCGCCGGGATCACCAGCACGGTGAGCAGCGTCGACGACGCCAGGCCGAACAGCAGCGAGATCGCGAGCCCCTGGAAGATCGGATCGGCCAGGATCACCGCCGCGCCGATCATGGCCGCCAGCGCCGTCAGCAGGATCGGCTTGAAGCGGATCGAGCCGGCCTCCAGCAGCACGTCCTTGAGCGACCGTTCGGCGGTGCGGGCATGACGAATGAAGTCGACCAGCAGGATCGAGTTGCGCACGATGATGCCAGCGAGCGCGATGAAGCCGATCATCGAGGTCGCCGAGAACGGCGCCTTGAACAGCCAGTGGCCGATCATGATGCCGATCAGCGTCAGCGGCACCGGCGTCAGGATCACCAGCGGCAGGGCGAAGGATCGGAACTGGGCGACGACCAGGAAGTAGATCCCGAGCAGGGCGACCATGAAGGCGGCGCCCATGTCGCGGAAGGTCACCCAGGTCACCTCCCATTCGCCGTCCCACAGGATCGCCGTCGCCGCATCGCTGACCGGCTGACCGTGCAGCAGCACCTGCGGCTTGTCGAGGTCGCCCCAGTCGGCGGCGTCGATCCGCTCCTGCACCGCCAGCATGCCGTAGACCGGCGCCTCGAATGCGCCAGCGAGATCCGCCAGCACCATCTCCACCGGCCGGGCGTTGTGGCGGAAGATCAGGTAGGACGCCTGTTCCTCCTCGATGCGCACCACGTCGCCGAGTTCGACCACCGACCGGTTGCCCGGCAGCGCATTGGCCGGCACCGGCGTCGCCAGCAGCCGTTCGCCGACCACCCGCT
Source organism: Polymorphum gilvum SL003B-26A1 (assembly GCF_000192745.1). Lineage (NCBI taxonomy): Bacteria > Pseudomonadati > Pseudomonadota > Alphaproteobacteria > Rhodobacterales > Paracoccaceae > Polymorphum > Polymorphum gilvum. Next base: position 2,342,489 of record NC_015259.1, on the reverse strand, counting down.
CGCCCTTGGGCAGCGCGACGGCGATCTCGACCGGCCGCCGGCCCTCGCCGCGATGGGAATAGCCGACCGTGGTCGAGCCGAGCAGCGACTGGATCGTATTGTAGACGTCCGCCTCCGACACGCCGTGGTACTCGAGGTTGTCCTGATCGATGGCGAAACGCAGGCGCCGGGTCGGCTGGCCGTGGCTGACGTCGGCGTCGACGATGAACGGCACTTCCTGGAAGATCTCCAGCAGTTTTCCGGCGACTTTTCGGCGGGTTTCCGGATCCGGTCCGTAGACCTCGGCGAGCAGCGTCGACAGCACCGGCGGGCCGGGCGGCACCTCGACCACCTTGATCGACGTGCCCTCGGGCACGACGAGGTCGGCCAGCAGCGTGCGCAACTCGAGCGCGATCGCGTGGCTGGTCCGATCCCGTTCGCCCTTAGCGGCCAGATTGACCGCCAGGTCGCCCTGCTCCTGCGCCGAGCGCAGGAAATAGTGCCGCACCAAGCCGTTGAAATTGAACGGTGCAGAGGTGCCCGCATGACTCTGGATCGAGACGATCTCGGGCACGGCGAACAGCCGGCGCCCGGCCTCGTCGAGGATCCGGTCGGTCTCCTCCAGCACCGTGCCCTCGGGCAGGTCGAACACCACCTGGATCTCCGACTTGTTGTCGAAGGGCAGCAGCTTGACCGTCACGTCCTTGGTGTAGATCAGCGCCATCGAGCCGAGCGTTGCCACCCCGACCAGCAGCAGGAACACCCAGCTGCGCGCCTTCGAGCGCAGCACCGGCCGCGCCGCACCGCGATAGAGGCGCCCCAACAGGCCGCCCGCGTCGCCGCCATGGCCTTCGCCGTGACCGCCGTGGACAGGCGCCTTGCCGGCGGTCTTCAGCATCAGCCAGGGCGTCAGCACCACGGCGACGAAGAATGAGAACAGCATCGCCGCCGAGGCGACCGCCGGGATCGGGCTCATGTAGGGGCCCATCATGCCGGACACGAACATCATCGGCAGCAAGGCCGCGACCACCGTCAACGTCGCCACGATGGTCGGGTTGCCGACCTCGGCGACCGCCTCGATCGCCGCCTGGACCCGGCTGCGGCCGTCCTTCATCGCCCAGTGGCGCGAGATGTTCTCGATGACGACAATGGCGTCGTCGACCAGGATGCCGATGGCAAAGATCAGCGCGAACAGGCTGACCCGATTGATCGTGTAGCCCATCATCTGGGCGGCGAACAGCGTCAGCAGGATCGTCGTCGGGATGACGATCAGCACCACCACGCCGTCGCGCCAGCCGATCGCGACGCCGACCAGCAGGACGATCGACACGGTCGCCAGAGCCAGGTGGAACAGCAGCTCGTTGGCCTTCTCGTTGGCCGTCTCGCCGTAGTCTCGGGTGATGTGGACCTCGATGCCGTCGGGGATCAGCCGTCCCTTCAGGTCGTCGAGGTGGTGCATGATCTCCTCGCCGATGACCACGGCGTTGGCGCCGGCACGCTTGGCGAGCGCGACCGAAACCGCCGGGAGCCGGCTCACCGTGTCGCCGTCCCGGCGCTGCAGGTGCCAGACGCGGGCCTCGACCGGCCGGCCGTCGACGGCGACCTCCGCCACGTCCTTGACGTAGACCGGATTGCCGTCGCGGGTGGTCACCAGCAGCAGGCCGATGTCCGGAATGCCGGTCAGCGTCTGGCCGGCGACGACGGCGACGTTCTGTCCGCCGTCCCGCACTGCGCCGGCAACGAAGGAGCGGTTGGCCGCCTGCAGCTTCCCGACCAGTTGGTCGAGGGTGACGCCGTGCAGCGCCAGCTTCTCCGGATCCGGTTCGACGCGGATCTGTTCCGGCCGGCCGCCGACCAGATAGGTCAGGCCGACGTCGTCGAGGCGGGCCAGTTCGGTGCGCAGTTCGTCGGCCAGCGCATAAAGCTGCTTGTCGCTCCAGCGCTCGGCCGCCTCCGGCTTCGGCGTCAGCGTCGCGACGACGATGGCGACGTCGTCGATACCGCGGCCGATGACCAGCGGCTCGCCGATGCCGGACGGGATGCGGTCCATGTTGGCGCGGATCTTCTCGTGCACGCGCAGGATCGCGTCGTCCGAACTCGTGCCGGTGAAGAAGCGCGCGGTGACCATGACCTGGTCGTCGACGGTCTGGCTGTAGACGTGCTCGACGCCGTTGATCGCCTTGACGATGGTCTCCAGCGGTTCGGTCACCAGCTTGACCGCGTCGGGCGCCTTCAGTCCGTCGGCCCTGACCAGGATGTCGACCATGGGCACGGAGATCTGCGGCTCCTCCTCGCGCGGCAGGGTCAAGAGCGAGATCGTGCCGAGCACGAGCGCGGCGAACAGCAGCAGCGGCGTCAGCGGCGAGGCGATGAACGCCCGCGTCAGATGGCCGGACAGTCCGAGACTCATGGCCGCACCAGCCGGTCGCCGGCATGCAGGCCGCTCAACACCTCGACGCCGTCGCTGCCGTCGCCGCCGTCGAGCGGATGCGGCGCGCCGAGTTCGACGACCACCTCGAGCGGCGCGTCGCCGTCGCGCTCGACCCTGACGAAATCGAGACCGAAGCGGGTGTCGACATAATTCCTCGGAATGACCAGCGCCTGCCGCTCGCCGACAGAGATCGACACGGGAACCCGTTCGCCGACGAAGAAGTCGCCGAGACCCTCGACCCTGGCGTCGGCGACCACCCTGCCTTGCCGGATCTGCGGGTAGATCTTGACGATCTCGCCCGTCGACGTCTCGCCCCCGCGTGCCCCCAGCGTGACCGAATCGCCGGTCTTCATGAAGCGCGCATGGCGTTCGGGCACCTCGATGCGCAGCAAATAGCCGTCGATGGCGACCGTGGCGATCACCTCGCCGGCCATGACCACGGACCCGGCCGTCACCGGCACGCTGAGCACGCGCCCGCCGGCCGGCGCCAGCACGTCGCCTTCGCTGACCTGCTGCTCCAGCACCGCGCGCTGCGCCTCGGCGGCCTTGAGCGTGTTGCGGGCGACCGTCAGCTGCGTCTCGAGCTGATCGAGTCGCGACCTCGCGACCGTGCCGCGTTCGAACAGCTGGCGCGCCCGGTCGTATTCGAGCTGGACGTTGGCGACCTCCGAGTTGGCGGCGGCAATCTGCGCATCGAGCGCGCGTCGCTGCAGCGCCAGCTTCTCGTCGACGATGCGAGCGACCACCTCGCCGCGCGTCACGGCACTGCCGTCGTCGACGGACAAGGTCTCCAGGGTGCCGCCGATGCGTGCCCGCGCCGGCACCTCGACCGCTGCCTGGACGGTGGCATACACCGCCTTGGTGTCCGTTACCTTGCGCGCGTCGACTGCATAGGTCTCGGCGAGCGTCGGGCCGATGCCGGCCCATGCAAGCGCCGCCAGCACTGTTGCAAGTCTCGCTGCTGCGTCGGAAGCCATCCGGATAATCCTTATTTTCAATTTTTCGAACATATAAATAGACGCAACGCGTCCGACTTTCCAGACGCTTGATGGTACACGGCTCCACCCCGAAGTTTTTGATCTGGCGCAGGCCGGGCGGGCGGTACGGATGCGAGTGCCTATCCCTGTCCGGCTCAAGCTGCGTGCCGCATCCTGTCCGGCACGGCCGCAGCTTGAGCTGGCTCCCTCCGGGGGGCCGCCGCCGTCAGCCGCGCGCCTGCAGGCGGGTCTTGCGCGTCGCCTCGAGGGCGCGGGTCAGGTACATGTCGCGGTCGTAGACGTCGCCATAGTAGCCGATCGTGCCGTCGGTTTCCGGCCAGGCCGTGAAATAGGCGACATAGACCGGGATAACACCGGTCACGTCTTCGGACTCGTTCTTGCCGCCGGCGATGCGCGAGGCGACATAGTCCTTCGACTTGCCGAGCACGGCGGCCGCCATGGCACGCGGATCCGACAGGCGCACGCAGCCGTGGCTGAAAGCCCGCACGTCCTTGTTGAACAGCGACTTCGACGGCGTGTCGTGCATGTAGATGGCGTGCTTGTTTGGAAACAGGATCTTCAGTTCGCCGAGCGCGTTGTCGGAACCGGGGCGCTGGCGCACGTTGACCGACAGCTTCTTGGTCGCGACCGCGTGCCAATCGACCGACGCCGAGGGGATCGGCTTGCCGGACGCGGTGGTCACCTCGTAGCCGATCTTGTCGAGATAGCCCGGATCGGCAGCGAGCTTGGGCAGCTTCTCGTTGACGATGATCGAATAGGGCACGCCCCAGTAGGGATTGTACTCCACGGTCTCGATCTGGTCGTAGAAGAAGCTGGTCTGGTTGGCCTTCGTGCCGACCACGACGCGCATCGCCAGCGGCGCCTTGCCGGACTCGACATAGGTCGCGGTGAAAGCGGGCTGGTTGATGAACACGCGACGGGAGCCGAGGTCCTCGGGCAGCCAGCGGCTGCGCTCCAGTGCCAGTTCCAGCTTGGCGATCTTGTCGGCGTTGCTGTCGCCGACGAGCGCCCGGATGGTCGCCTTGCCGACGATCCCGTCCGGGGTCAGCCTGTTTTCCTTCTGGAACGCCTTGACCAGATCGACGAGTTCCGGCCCGTAGAGCGTGCCGCCGTCATAGGCGGAAAGGATCGCGGCGTGATCGGCCTTAAGCGCCTCGGAGCCGTTCTTGCGGATCGCGGCGACGATGTTCGCCAGTTCCGCGCTGTCGGTGCCGGGCTTGAGCAGCGTCGCCAGCGAGATCTGGATCCGCTCGCCCTCCTGGGCGCCACGCAGCGCGGCGAGTTCGGCGACCAGGGCCTTGAAATGCTCGCCCTGCGGCTGCCGGCTTTCGAGGAACGCCTCGACGTTCCCGGCAGCCTGCAAGCCATGTATCTGGGCAACGAGATCGATCTTCCGGCGCGGCAGGTCGTGGTAGCCGGAGATGCGGTTGGGATCGACCCGGCCGCGCCCGGCGTCCAGCATGTAGGTCAGCACGGCCGCCGACAGCCGCATCTCGAAGTCCATCAGCGCCTTGGCCCGCGCATCGGTCTCAAGTCCGATGGTCGCCGGCAGGCCGACCGCATAGTCGGACGGATCGAGGCCGAAGGCGGCGGCACCGGCCAGTGTCTGGCGCGCCGCAGCGGCCCGCGCGTTCGGCGCGTCCTCCGACACCCACAAGAACGCGGGGCTCTCGCGATAATGCGCCTCAAGGGCCTCGGCGACCTCGGGCAGCACCGTCAGGCGGATCTCCTTCAGCGCCGGCCGCGCGACGTCGAACGGCGACAGCGGCGTTGCCGGCACCTCGCCCGCCCCGGCCGGCGCCGCGGCGGTCTTGACCTCCGCGAGCGCCGCCAATGATACCGTCTTCAGCGCATCTGGCTGATAGGTGAAGTACTTCGGCGCCGACACGCGCAAGGCGGCAACCGCCTGCTTGTCGAGCCGGGCCTGCGGCTCCAGTTCCTGCATGCGCTGGTATTTCGGATTGAACAGGCGGTCGAGCAGCGACTGGGCCTGGGCCGGCCCGGTCAGGCTGACCATCGCGGCGCCGGCGAGCAGCAGGGCAAGCGTCTTGCCGCACCTGACAGGCGCACCGGCTGTGCCCGGCAGGATCTCGGATCGTCTGGAAAAGATGCCGTTGCTGCGCATTGCCTCGATTGCCTCACTGCTTCCGCTCGGCGGCGGCCCGCGCCACACCGGCCTGTCGTTGGCCCTGTCGTTGGCCCTGTCGTTGGCCTGTCGTTCCGTCCCCGGCCCGCGCCGGGCGTGTCCTGCGGGCAATCCTGCGACCGGCCCGCTAACCCGGACAGGGCCCGGACGGGGCCGCTCGGTGGCGAGTTCCTGCCTGTCTGGACCCGGAACCCGGTCCGCGCCCCCGCCAATGCCCGAACGGACAGGATAATACATCAAGAAACCGGCGTCGGTTAACAACGCTCCGATTGCAGGAACCAGCCTTCACGTTGCTGTCATCGTTCCGCACCATCGCTTTCCTGCGCGAAGCGGAGTCTGGCCGTCGCCCGTCCTCAGAACGGGATCTCGTCGTCCATCGGTCCACCGCCGCCATAGCCGCCGCCGGACCCACCGCCGTAGCCGCCGCCCGATCCGCCGCCGTAGCCGCCACCCGATCCGCCCGAGCCGCCGCCGTAGCCATCATTGCCGGACGAGCCGTAATCCGATATCGCGCCCTGGCCGCCGCCCTCGCCGCGGCCATCGAGCATGGTCAGCGCCGAATTGAAGCCCTGCAGCACGACTTCGGTCGAATAGCGGTCCTGGCCGCTCTGGTCCTGCCACTTGCGGGTCTGCAACTGGCCTTCGATATAGACCTTGGCGCCCTTGCGCAGATACTGCTCGGCGATCTTGCACAGGCCCTCGTTGAAGATCACCACTCGGTGCCATTCGGTCCGCTCGCGCCGCTCGCCGGTGTTGCGGTCGCGCCAGGATTCGGAGGTCGCGATGCGCAGGTTAGCGATCGGCTTACCGTCCTGGGTGCGCCGGATTTCCGGGTCGGCCCCGAGGTTGCCGACCAAAATGACCTTGTTGACGCTTCCCGCCATCGCACGCACTCCTTGTCCATTGCTTCGATCCGGACACGCCCAGGCGGCCCGTCCGACGGTTGTTTCGCCGACCCTATCGTCAATGACCCGCCCGTGCCGGGTGTTTTCCCCGCCCACCGCGCTTTTCCACAAAGCGATCGGACGCGACGGGGCGCACCGGCGGCGCCATCCGACAATATGTTCCCTTTCCGTTCCCTTTATAGCAGCATCGTCGGCGTGTAGGCAATTCGGCCCGAGCAGCAGGAACACCCTTGATTGCCGCCGCCTGTTCCTCTTATGTTCCTGTCGGGCCGCCCGTCGCGGGGGCGAGTCGCCACTTTGGGACATCGGGCCGGATTTTTCTTGTGCCGCGCTGGCCATCCGGCCGCGGCGTCCTACATTTCGCTGGTCGACCGCTTCCCGGTTGAGCCGAGCGCCCCGACGGGTATAACAGCGCACTCTCGACCGCCTTCCGCGCGGCAGTATCAGGGACACGACACATGGCCGAGAAAGACAGGGCCAGGACCGCTGCCGGCGATCCGGGAAAGATGCTCTCCATCCGCGGCGCGCGCGAGCACAACCTGAAGAACGTCGATCTCGACCTGCCGCGCGACAGACTGATCGTGATGACGGGCCTGTCGGGGTCCGGCAAGTCCTCACTCGCCTTCGATACCATCTATGCCGAAGGCCAGCGCCGCTACGTGGAGAGCCTGTCGGCCTATGCCCGCCAGTTCCTGGAGATGATGCAGAAGCCGGACGTCGATCAGATCGACGGTCTGTCGCCGGCCATCTCCATCGAGCAGAAGACGACCTCCAGAAACCCGCGCTCGACGGTGGGCACCGTCACCGAGATCTACGACTACATGCGCCTGCTGTTCGCGCGCGTCGGCGTACCCTATTCGCCGGCGACAGGCCTGCCGATCGAGAGCCAGACCGTCAGCCAGATGGTCGACCGCCTCCTGGAGCTCGAGGAGGGCACGCGCCTCTACCTCCTCGCGCCGATCGTGCGCGGGCGCAAGGGCGAGTATCGCAAGGAACTCGCCGATCTGATGAAGAAGGGCTTCCAGCGCGTCAAGATTGACGGTGCCTTCCACGAAATCGCCGAGGCGCCGGCGCTCGACAAGAAGTTCAAGCACGACATCGACGTGGTCGTCGACCGCATCGTGGTGCGCGACGACATCGCCGGCCGCCTCGCCGATTCCTTGGAGACCGCGCTCAGGCTCGCCGACGGCATCGCCGTTGCCGAATTCGCCGACCGGCCACTGCCCGCCGCCGGTGCCGACGCGGTGCTGCAGAACCTCAACGAGACCCACGAGCGCATCGTCTTCTCGGAGAAGTTCGCCTGCCCGGTGTCCGGCTTCACCATTCCCGAGATCGAACCGCGTCTCTTCTCCTTCAACAATCCCTTCGGCGCCTGCCCGGCCTGCGACGGCCTCGGCACCACCCTCGCCTTCGAGGCGGAACTGGTCGTGCCCGACACCGGCCTGTCGCTGCGCGGCGGCGCGGTGCTGCCCTGGGCCAAGACCGGCGCAACGTCGCCCTACTACACCCAGACGCTGGAGGCGATCTGCCGCCAGTACAAGGTGTCGATGGCGACGCCCTGGAAGGACCTGCCGACCGAGGTCCAGGACGTCATCCTCAACGGCTCCGGCAAGACTCCGATCGAGTTCGTCTATGACGACGGCGTGCGCAGCTACAAGGCGTCGAAGCCGTTCGAGGGCGTCATCGGCAATATCGAGCGGCGCTGGCGCGAGACCGAGTCCGCCTGGGTGCGCGAGGAACTGTCCCGCTTCCAGTCCGACCATCCCTGCCCCGCCTGCCAGGGCTTCCGCCTCAAGCCGGAGGCGCTGGCGGTCAGGATCGCGGACAGGCACATCGGCCAGGTCTCGGAGATGTCGATTCGCACTGCCGGCGCCTGGTTCGACGCCCTGCCGGAGAAGCTCAGCGCCAAGCAGGCCGAGATCGCCGGACGAATCCTCAAGGAGATCCGCGAACGGCTGAAGTTCCTCAACGACGTCGGCCTCGACTACCTGACGCTGTCGCGCAATTCCGGCACCCTGTCGGGCGGCGAGAGCCAGCGCATCCGGCTCGCCTCGCAGATCGGCTCCGGTCTCACTGGCGTGCTCTACGTGCTCGACGAGCCGTCGATCGGCCTGCACCAGCGCGACAACGCCCGTCTGATCGACACGCTCAAGCACCTGCGCGACCTCGGCAACACCGTGATCGTCGTCGAGCATGACGAGGACGCGGTGCTGGCCGCCGACCATGTCGTCGACGTCGGCCCCGGCGCCGGCGTCCATGGCGGACAGATCATCGCCACCGGCACGCCGGCCGAGATCATGGCCAACCCGGAGTCCCTCACCGGCCAGTACCTGTCGGGCGCGCGCATGATCCCGCTGCCGGCCGAGCGGCGCAAGATCAACAAGCGGCGCCAGATCAGGGTCGTCGGCGCGCGCGGCAACAACCTCAAGGACGTAAGCGCCGCCATCCCGCTCGGGACCTTCACCTGCATCAGCGGCGTCTCCGGCGGTGGCAAGTCGACCTTCCTAATCGACACCCTGTTCAAGGCGGCCGCCCGCCGGCTCAACGGCGCGCGCGAGAACCCGGCGCCGCACGACCGCATCGAGGGACTGGAACACCTCGACAAGGTCATCGACATCGACCAGTCGCCGATCGGGCGCACGCCGCGCTCCAACCCGGCCACCTACACCGGCGCCTTCACCCCGATCCGCGAGTGGTTCTCCGGCATGCCCGAGGCCAAGGCGCGCGGCTACGCGCCCGGCCGCTTCTCGTTCAACGTCAAGGGCGGGCGCTGCGAGGCCTGCCAGGGCGACGGCGTCATCAAGATCGAGATGCACTTCCTCCCCGACATCTATGTCACCTGCGACGTCTGCAAGGGCCACCGCTACAACCGCGAGACGCTGGAGGTGCAGTTCAAGGGCAAGTCGATCGCCGACGTGCTCGACATGACCGTCGAGGAAGCGGCCGAGTTCTTTGCCGCGGTGCCCGCGGTGCGCGACAAGATGCAGACCTTGGCCCGCGTCGGTCTCGGTTACATCAAGGTCGGCCAGCAGGCGACCACCCTGTCGGGCGGCGAGGCACAGCGCGTCAAGCTCGCCAAGGAGCTGTCGCGCCGCTCGACCGGGCGCACGCTCTACATCCTCGACGAACCGACCACCGGCCTGCACTTCCACGACGTCGCCAAGCTGCTGGAGGTGCTGCACGAACTGGTCGACCAGGGCAACACCGTGCTCGTCATCGAGCACAACCTCGAGGTCATCAAGACCGCCGACTGGGTCATCGACCTCGGCCCCGAGGGCGGCGACGGCGGCGGTACCGTGGTCGCCGAGGGCCGGCCGGAGGACGTCGCCGCCGTCGAGGCGAGCTACACCGGCCGCTTCCTGCGCGAACTGCTCGCCCGCCGGCCGCAGCGGCCGTCCGCCGCGGCGGAATGACGCCGTCCCGCACAAGCCCTTAAGTCCGCTCGCAGATCCGGATTGCGCCCGGAGCCGCCGAAAGCGGAGTCGGTCAGTCATGTTGCGTTGCGAAATTCGCATGACTGACATGCAACCTCGGATCTTCTCGCATGGGTCGGGGACGACTATCTAGGCGTCATGACAGCGTCGCTGCACCGCACAAAAGCGGCTGAGGCGACACCGTCCGCTAGATTCAAGGATAAGAACGATGTTCGACACTGTGGTTCGCAAGTACAATGCCTGGGTCAATTACCGTCGCACCGTCGACGAGTTGTCCCGCCTGTCCACCCGTGAACTGAACGATCTCGGCATCGGCCGCAGCGATATCCCCTTCATCGCGCGCCGCGCCAGCCGCTGATTTAAGGAATCGCGTTCCACGGGGCTCTCCTCCTCCCAAGCCTCGTGAGCGTGCAACGCCGGCGGGACCTCCTCCTCCCAATCCCGCCAGCTCCAACGACGCCCGCCAGTACCTCCTCCCACTGGCGGGCGTTCGTGTGTCTGCAGCCTCCCCCGCGGGCGCCCGTCGCCGCGCTGCGGACCGCCTCCGGCGCTCCCGCCATCGCTCCCGCCCCTTCCCGATCGCGGCCCTGCCAGCCACGCTGCATTGCGGAAGACGCAGACCAGACATGCCGGAACGGCTCTGGCGGTTCTTTGGGCAGTTGCCTATTTCCACTGCACAAACAGTGCGGATCGCCTCCTGCGGCCGGGTCCGGCTGGACAGATCAGAACGCCAAAGGATGAAACCGATGTTGAACGAACTCGTGACCAAGTATCGCGCCTGGAAGAAGTACCGCGCCACCTATGACGAACTGTCGCGCCTGTCCACGCGCGAGCTGAACGACCTCGGCATTTCCCGCGCCGACATCGGCACGATCGCGCGTGACGCCATGCGCTGACACGCGAGGGTCATTGTGCTCTGCAGCAAATTCACACCTGCCATGCACAATTGTGCATGGTGCTGCGACCCCGGGCACCGTATCTATTGATCAACACGAACCGGCGCTTTGTCGGTTCAGCTTTCCTGAGGTGCAGGTTCCTCCTCCCACTCTGCACCTCGGATCCGACCGGTCCTCCTCCTCCCGGACCGGTCTTCTGTAAGAAGCGCTCGCCGAATCCTCCTCCCATCGGCGAGCGCTTTTTCTTTTCCCCACGCCCTTTTCCCCGCAGGCCGCATGTGTGCCGTACCGGCGCGCGGTGTCCCCGTCAGGACGGATAGTCGTTGAACCAGGCCGCCAGCGGCTTGATATGCGGCTCGACGCCGTTCGCTTCCGGCCAGCTGTCGACCGCAAAGGCGGTACCGCTTGCCGTCTCGCGCACCACCGCCGTCGCGTGCGGATAGCGCCCGTCGAGGAAGAAGCCGCGCGCCACCGGCGATTCGACCCGGTGATGCCTGAGCAGGCCGCGGGCTTCGGCGACCAGCAGCAGGCTGGTCGTGTTGCTGGCCTCGTCGATGCAGTCCATCTGGCCGGGCACCCCGGCATTCTGCATGTCCAGCCCGCCGACGTCCTTGTCCGAGCCGACGATCTTGCCGACCCTGCGCTCCTGCCATTGCACCGCCTTGGCGATCGCCCTGCGTTCGGCCGCCGGCGAGCCTCGTCCTTCGGCTAGGATGCGTCGCAACGCGGCGATGTCGCGGCCCGCGAAATCGACCGGCGTCTTGAGGGCACAACCGAAGGCATGGCAGATGTAGATCCGGTCGCCGCGCGGCGGAATCGCGTCGCGCCCGTCGTACCAGGCGCTCGCCGCCGAGCCGCTCTGGCCGACGCAGCCGGCGAGACCGGCCAGCATGGCGAGGGTCAGAGCTGTCGAGAGTGCCTTCATCGAGCCTCCTTCCGCGCCGAATCACTCGGAAACGCTGCGTCATGCTATGCCCGCCGTTGCATCCTGCCCACCGAAACGATAATCAGGCGCCAGCTTTCCACGCTTGGCGCGTGGACCGGGCGGCAGGACCGGACGCAGAAACCCAGGAAGAGCGATGACCCCCATACACGTGATCGGCGGCGGCCTGGCCGGATCCGAGGCAGCCTGGCAGATCGCCCGCCGCGGCATCCCTGTGGTGTTGCACGAGATGCGCCCCGTCCGCGCGACGGATGCCCACAGAACCGATGGCCTTGCCGAATTGGTGTGCTCCAACTCGTTCCGCTCCGACGACGCGGACCACAACGCGGTCGGCCTGCTGCATGCGGAACTGCGCCGGGCGGGCTCGCTGATCATGGCCAGCGGCGACGCCAACCAGGTGCCGGCCGGCAGCGCGCTCGCCGTCGACCGCGACGGCTTCTCGGCTGCCGTCACCCGCGCGCTCGAAGGCCATCCGCTGATCGAGATCCGGCGCGAGGAGATCGCCGGCCTGCCGCCCGCAGACTGGGACAGCGTCGTCGTCGCCACCGGCCCGCTGACCTCACCGGCGCTGTCGCAGGCGATCCTGGCACGCACGGGCGAGGATTCGCTCGCCTTTTTCGACGCCATCGCCCCGATCGTCCATTTCGACTCGATCGACATGGATGTCGCCTGGTTCCAGTCGCGCTACGACAAGGTCGGGCCGGGCGGCACCGGCAAGGACTACATCAACTGCCCGCTCGACAAGGCGCAGTACGAGGCCTTCATCGACGCCCTGCTGGCCGGCGACAAGACCGAGTTCCGGGACTGGGAGGCGAACACGCCCTACTTCGACGGCTGCCTGCCGATCGAGGTGATGGCCGAGCGCGGACGCGAGACCCTGCGCCATGGCCCGATGAAGCCCATGGGCCTGACCAATGCGCACAGTCCGTCTGTGAAACCTTACGCGGTGGTCCAGCTGCGCCAGGACAACGCGCTCGGCACGCTTTACAACATCGTCGGTTTCCAGACCAAGCTGAGATACGGCGCCCAGGCGGAGATCTTCCGCATGATCCCGGGGCTGGAACACGCCGAGTTCGCTCGCCTCGGCGGCCTGCACCGCAACACCTTCCTCAATTCGCCGAAGCTGCTCGACGCCACGCTGCGACTCAAGGCGGAGTCGCGGCTGCGCTTCGCCGGCCAGATCACCGGCTGCGAGGGCTACGTCGAATCGGCCGCCATCGGCTGCCTGGCCGGACTGTTCGCGGTGCAGGAGCGTCTCGGCCGACCGTTGACCCCGCCGCCGGCGACCACGGCGATGGGCGCCCTGCTCGCCCACATCACCGGCGGCCACATCGCCCGAGACCACGACGGCGGCGGCCCGCGCTCGTTCCAGCCGATGAACGTCAATTTCGGCCTGTTCCCGCCGGTCGAGGCGCCGGAGCGCAGCACTGACGGCAAGCGGTTGCGCGGCGCCGACAAGGCGCGGGCGCGCAAGCTGGCGCTTACCGCCCGCGCACGCGCCGATTTCGATGCCTGGATGACCGCGCTCGCCCTCGAGCCCGCCTCCGCCTGACGCCGACGCCGGTTAGCCCGCCAGGGCGCAGCCGGCCCGCCGCGCGGCGCGCCAGATGATCCACTGCCGGCGCAGCTGCGACAGGTCGCGCGGGGAATGCAGCGGATCGAAGCCTGGCCGCTCCATCTGCTTCAGGAACGGCTCGACCAGGCAGACCGGCAGGAAGGCCGGCGCCACCGTCGGCGAGACCCGGCCGACCAGTCCCCGCACACGGCCGAGATGATGGCGGACATGGCCGTGCAACTCGGCCAGGGCGGCCTTGAGCTCCGGTGTCGTGACGCCGCGAAACAAGCTTTCACGGTCGACCCCATGCCGATCCAGCAGATCGGCGGGCAGGTAGAGCTGCCGGCGCGCGGCATGCCAGGGCAGCGCCCGCATCAGGCCCGTCAGGGCATAGGCGACGCCGGCGTGGCCGGCCACGTCGCAGGTCCCCGGTTCCTCCCCGTCGGCCAACACGATCGCCGCCAGCTGGATCAGCGCCGAGGCGGTCTCGCCCGCATAGCCCTCCAGGTCGTTGAGCGTCGGCATCGGGTCGTCGTAGAGGTCGAATACGCGCGCGTCGATCAGGCCGATCAGCGCCTCGACCGGCAGCCGGTAGCGTTCGATCGTGCGCGCCAGTGCGGCGGCCACCGGATTCGCCGACCCGTCGCCGTGGGCGGTTCCGGCGAGGAAGTCGCGCCACCACTGCAGGCGCACCTCTCCCGGCAGCGGATCGCTGACCAGTTCGCGCACGCGCGCGATCTCCAGGTTGAAGGCATAGAGCGCCATCAGGCCCGGGCGGTGCTCGGCGGGCGCGAACAGTGCGCACAGGTAGCGGTCCCGGTCGTGGCGGTAGACGAGATCCTGCGCGTAGTCGAAATCGGAAGACATGGGAGCGCAGATAGGCCTTTTTCGCGTTCAGTCCACGGCAATCAGCGCCGCAGCCACGGCCCGGTCCTCAGACAGCAGGACATTGAAGGTACGCACGGCAGCCCCCGTGGACATTGGCTCGGCCAGCATGCCGGCGTCGCGGAACGCCGCTTTCCAGTCGGCCCGCAGCGGACGCAGGTCCCGACCCGTTCCCACCAGCAGCACTTCGATCTCGCCGGCTTCTGCCAGAACCCTCGCGAAGGCTTCGAGGTCGAGCGAATCGTAGTCGACCGCCTCCCAGCCGTGGATGCCGCTCGGCAGGCACAGGATGGATCCGCGGTGCGACATGCCGGCGAAGCGGAAACCGCCGTCGCCATAGGCGTCTACCGGCGCCCGGCCCGGAAAATGCGCCTTGCGGACCTCCATGGGCCGGCCTCCGTGCCTAGGCCGTTCCCGGCTCGGGTCCGGCATCCTTTGCGCCAGTCTCGGCATCGCCCGGTGCCGAGCCGCCGGAGCGCAGATTGAACAGGATCAGGAACGGCGCCGCCAGGAAGATCGACGAATAGGTGCCGATCACGATGCCGAAGATCATCGCCAGGGTGAACGACCGGATCACCTCGCCGCCGAAGATGTAGAGCGCGAACAGCGCCAGCAGCGTGGTCACCGAGGTCATCGTCGTGCGCGCCAGCGTCTCGTTGATCGAGCGGTCGAGCAGGTCCGGCAGCGACAGTTTCTTGTAGCGGCGCAGATTCTCGCGGATGCGGTCGTAGACCACCACCGTGTCGTTCAGCGAATAGCCGATGATGGTCAGCACCGCAGCGATGCTAGACAGGCTGAAATCGAGCTGCAGCAGCACGAAGAGGCCGACAGTGACCAGCACGTCGTTGAAGGTGGTCAGGATCGCGCCGATGGCGAACTGCCATTCGAAGCGGAACCAGATGTAGAACAGGATCGCAACCAGGGCCGCCGCGACACCGATCGAGCCGGCACGCGCCAACTCTCCCGATACGCGTGGCCCGACGATCTCGACTCGGCGGAATTCGACCTCGCCCTCGAATGCGGTGCGGATGGTGGCGATCACCGCCTGCTGGGCGAGTTCGCCGCCCTCCTGCTGTTCGACGCGGATCAGCACCTCGTCCGGCGCGCCGAACTCCTGCACCTGCACCTCGCCGAGGTTCAGCGCGCCGAGCCGCGAGCGGACCGCCCCGATGTCCGCCGGGCCGTCGGTCTTCATCTCGATCAGCGTGCCGCCCTTGAAGTCGATGCCGTAGTTCAGCCCGACCGTGAAGAACAGCGCCAGCGACGCGACGGCGACCAGCGCCGAGAACGGGAAACTGTACTTCCGCAGCCACATGAAGCGGAGTTTCGTGTTGTCCGGAATCAGTCGGAGCAAGGCCATGTCGTGAACTCTCCCGGATCAGATCGGCAGGCGCGTCGGCCGGCGGTAGCGCACCCACAGGGCGACCATCAGCCGGGTGAAGGTGAACGCCGTGAACACCGTCGTGAAGATGCCGATCGCCAGCGTGACGGCAAAGCCGCGCACCGGGCCGGACCCGAGCTGGAACAGGATCAGCGCCGCGATCAGCGTGGTGATGTTGGCGTCGAGGATCGTGCTGATCGCCCGGCTGAAGCCGGCGTCGATGGCGCTGATGGCGGAGCGCCCGGCGCGCACCTCCTCTCGGATACGCTCGAAGATCAGCACGTTGGCGTCGACCGCCATGCCGATGGTCAGCACGATGCCGGCGATGCCCGGCAGCGTCAGCGTCGCCTGCAGGAAGGTCAGCGCGCCGAAGATCAGCATGATGTTGCTCAACAGCGCGATGTCGGCGATCAGGCCGAAGCGGCCGTAGGCGAGCACCATGAACACGATCACCGCGGCCGTGCCGATCAGCGACGCGATCTTTCCGGCCTCGACCGAATCGGCGCCCAGGCCCGGACCGATGGCGCGTTCTTCCAGCACCGTCAGCTTGGCCGGCAGCGCGCCGGCGCGCAGCAGCACGGCGAGGTCGTTGGCGCCCTCGACGGTGAAGCTGCCGGAGATCTGCCCGGAGCCGCCGGTAATCGGTTCGCGGATGACCGGCGCCGAGATGACCTCGTCATCGAGCACGATGGCGAACGGCCGGCCGACGTTCTGCTGGGTGATCACGGAGAACTTGCGCGCGCCCGAGGTGTTGAAGCGGAAGTTGACCACCGGTTCGTTGGTGCGCTGGTCGAAGCTGACCTGCGCGTCGACCAGGTCCTCGCCGCCGAGCAGCGGCGATTCCTCGAGCAGGTAGGGGATCGGCGGGTCGTCAACCGAGTAGAGCACCATGGTGCCGGCCGGCGGCCGGCCCTGCAGCGCCTCCTCCCCCGACATCGACATGTCGACCATGTGGAAGGTCAGCTGCGCGGTCTGACCGATCAGGCCCTTCAGGCGCTCCGGATCCTGTTCGCCGGGAGCCTCGACCAGGATGCGGTCGCTGCCCTGACGCTGGATGCTCGGTTCGGTGGTGCCCAGTTCGTCGACGCGCCGGCGGATCACCTCGATCGCCTGCTGGACGATGGAGGTCATGCGCTGGTCGAGGCCGTCTTCGGTGAAGGCGAATCGGATCAACCCGTCCGCCGACACGGTCATCGCGAATTCGTTCACCGGCTGGCCGCCGAACAGGGACGACACCAGCGGGTTCTCCAGTTCGCGCAGGCGCCTTTCGGCATCCGACAGGCGCTCCAGGTCGCGGATGCGCACCTGCGCCGTCTCGCCCTGCACGCCGAGGCCGGTGTAGCCGATGCGCGGATCCTCGCGCAGCTTGCGTCGGATCTCGCCGACCAGCGTCGTCAGGCTCTTCTGGATGTAGTCCTGCTTGTCGACTTCATAGAGCAGATAGGCGCCGCCCTGCAGGTCGAGGCCGAGCACCATCTGGCGCTTGGGCAGCCAGTCGGGCCAGGACCGGAGCGTCTCCGCGGAGAAGAAGTTCGGCAGTGTCGAGGCGATGCCGGAGAGGATCACCAGAACGATCAGCGCGATCTTCCAACGGGCGAAATACAGCATGAGGCGGAGCCTGTCTTGAGCGTGCCCGGTCGGCCGGGGCCGGTGCGTCGGGCTGGAATGGTCGGACGGTCAGGCGCCTCAGGCGCCTTCCTTCACCGGTTCACCCTTGGACCGCACTTCCTGGATCATGCCGCGCACCATCCGCGCCTTGACGCCCTCGGCCAGTTCGACCTGGACCTCGCTGTCGTCGACGACCTTGGTCACCTTGACGATCAGGCCGCCCGTGGTCACCACCGTGTCGCCGCGACGCAGGTTGGTGACCATTTCCTGGTGCTGCTTCATGCGCTGGCGCTGGGGACGGATGATCAGGAAGTACATGATCGCGAAGATCAGCACGAACGGCAGCAGCGACATCAGGAAATCCGGACCGGCGACGCCGCCGGCCTGGGCGTATGCGGGGGTGATGAACATCGATCTCTCCTCGGAGATGGGCGTTGGACACAGGGCCCGGGCCGCGGGCTGCGGCCATGAGGGCTGTGCGCGCCTCTTTCAGGTTGCGCGGACTATAACGGCGGCGCGCCGCATTTCAAGTCGGCCGATCGCCCGCAGGCGTACCGATCCGGTCCGAAGCGGCGTTTGCGTGGTCCCGGCGACGTGCTAAGCCTTCCGCCCGGACGCCTCCCGGCGATATGGGGTCGCCGCCCCGCCCGTTGCAACCTGGACCATGACCGACCCTCGAGACCTCCATATCCTCGCCGAAAAGCTCGACACGCTGATCGCTCTTGTCGCCCGCGCCGTGCCGCCCCTGCCCGTGCCGCCGCGCTTCGAGGCCGCAGACGCCTTCGTCTGGGTGCCCCAGCCCGGCGACCTGCAGCCGGTGGCGCAGGTCAACCGGGTCGACCTGTCGCTGCTGTGCGCCGTCGCGCGCGTGCGCGACCTGCTCCTGGACAACACCCGCCGCTTCGCCGCCGGCCTGCCGGCCAACAACGCGCTGCTGTGGGGCGCGCGCGGCATGGGCAAGTCGTCTCTGGTCAAGGCCGTGCATGCCGCCGTCAATGCGGAGCCGGCGGCCCCGGCGCTCAAGCTGGTCGAGATCCACCGCGAGGACATCGAGAGCCTGCCGGCGCTGATGAGCCTGGTGAAGGGCGCGCCGCACCGCTTCCTGGTGTTCTGCGACGACCTGTCCTTCGACCACGACGACACCTCCTACAAGTCGCTCAAGGCGGTGCTGGAGGGCGGCATCGAGGGGCGGCCTGCCAACGTTCTGTTCTACGCCACGTCGAACCGCCGCCACCTGCTGCCGCGCGACATGATCGAGAACGAACGCTCGACCGCTATCAACCCGGCCGAGGCGGTCGAGGAAAAGGTGTCTCTGTCGGACCGATTCGGCCTGTGGCTCGGCTTCCACAAGTGCAGCCAGGACGACTATCTGGAGATGGTCGACGGCTATGTCCGCCACTACGGACTGGAGATCGATCCGGGGGTGCTGCGCGCCGAGGCGCTGGAATGGGCGACGACGCGCGGCAGCCGTTCGGGGCGCGTCGCCTTCCAGTTTCTCCAGGACCTCGCCGGGCGGCTCGGTCGCCGCCTCGACTGAGCGCTCAGTCCTTAGGCAGGTACTTCAACGGATCGACCGGCTTGTTGCCCTGACGCAGTTCGAAATGCACCTGCGGCTGGCTGACCGAGCCGGTGGCGCCCGCCTTGGCCACGACCTGGCCGCGCTGCACCGTGTCGCCGCGCTTGACGCTGAGCTCGCTGTTGTGGGCATAGGCCGACACCCAACCGTCCGAGTGGCGGATCAGCACCAGGTTGCCGTAGCCCTTGAGCTCGTTGCCGGCATAGATGACAGACCCGTCGCCCGCCGCCTTGACCGGCGTGCCCTCGGGCACGGCGAGGTTGATGCCGTCGTTGCGCGTGCCGCCCGGCTTGGTGCCGAAATCGGAAATGATTCGCCCGCGCACCGGCCAGCGGAACATCGGTCCGCCCGCCGCGTCGGCCGGCTCGACCGCCGCGACCTGCACGGGCCCACTGGCTGCTGCCGGCTCGACCGATGCGGTCGCCGCCGGCACGCCCGGCACGGTGCGTGTCGCGCCGTTGCCGGCCGCCCGCTGGGGCGAGAGGTCTGCCACCGGCGCAGGAGCGGCACGGACCGCGTCGCTGCGCGTGGCAGGCGACTGCACGGCGGCCACGCGGGTCGCGCTGGTCGGCTTGCGGGCCGGCACGGCGGCGGTCCTGAGGCCGGCCGGCGCCTGCTGCGGCGCGATCGAACCGGTCGCCACCGGAGCCCCGCCTGCCGGCGGCAGGCGCACGGGCTGGCTCGAGTCGGATGCCGCGACATAGGTGGGAATCACGACCGACTGGCCGGGCCGCAGCACCGTGGCGCCATCGAAGCCGTTGGCGGCAAGCACCGCCTGCTCGGGCACGCCATAGCGATGCGCCATGGTCTTGACCGTGTCGCCGTCGCGGGCCTGCACGCGCGTGCCGCCGGCTGCGCTCCAGCCGCGCCAGGAATTCTCGCCGCCTGCTGCCGTCACGGTTGCCGGGACCGGAGCCGGGGCGCTGGCCGCCTGCACCGGCGGCAGCGCCGTCGCGCTGACGTCGCGGCGCGACGGAGCGGTCACCGACCCGGTCGTGCGCGGCTGGCTGCCGGCCGGCGGCAGGGCCGCAACCGTGCCGCCGGGACCTCTGAGGATGTCGTCGTAGGTCGGCTGGCCGGTCCGACCCTGACCGAGGATGGTGCGCTGGTTGCTGGTCCCGCCGGTATAGACCGGACCGTCGGCAAACCGCTCGAGATCCGCGCTGCACCCGGCAGCAACCCCGGCCGCCGCCGCGATGGCCGCAACCTGGGAAAGCAAGGTCTTGCGGAAACTGCGCTTGCGCATGATCGTCGCCCTACTCGAACCGTTCACAAAGGCTGTCATGGTTAAGAGTAGAACTCAGTAACGTTGACAAAGCCTAAACGGCGCAGGGAATTGCCCCAGCGGAAGCAACGGTCACAAATGCAGCGCGATGCCGCTGCGCAGGGATACGAGGCGCACCTCGCACAGCGTCTCGCGGCGCTCGCCCGTCTCGTCGCGCAGCAGGCGGACAAGAGCTTGCGGCGCCCCCGCCGGACCGAGCGGCAGCACGATGCGGCCGCCGGGGGCAAGCTGCGCGCGCAGGGCCTCGGGAACCTCCGCGACCGCGCCGGTGACGATAATGCGGTCGAACGGTGCTCGCTCCTTCAGGCCGAGCAGGCCGTCGGCGTGCTGGATCTCGGCATTGCCGATTCGCAGCGCCGCCAGGCGCTGGCGCGCCAGCGTCACCAGGCTCGCATAGCGGTCGACGCTGTAGACCTGACGGGCGAGATGCGTGAGCACGGCAGTCTGGTAGCCCGACCCGGTGCCGACCTCTAGCACCGTGCTGTCCGGCTGCACGTCGAGCGCCTCGACCATCGCCGCCACCAGCGACGGCGCCGAGACGACCTGGCCGCATTCGATCGGCAGCAGCGAATCCTCGTAGGCGAGCTTGTGGTGGGCGGCGGCGAGGAACAGGCGACGCGGCACGCGCTCGATCGCCGACAGCACGCGCCGGTCGCTGATGCCGCGCCGGCGCAGGCCGAGCACCAGCGCCGCGCGCGCCTCGATCTCGTCGCGCGACACGGTCGGGATCGTGTCGCTGTCCCCGTCCGCCATCGCCCGCCTCCCGCCGTTCAGGGATCTTGCGATCCCGGGCTCAGTCCAGCTTTTCCTGCAGCAGGCCGACCAGGTCGTGTGCCGTCAGGTCGAGGCGCAGCGGCGTCACCGAGATGTGTCCGGCTTCGACCGCATTGAGGTCGCTGTTGCCGACAGGATCGTGCGAGCGCGCCTGGAAGGCCAGCCAGAAATATGGATAGCCGCGCCCGTCGCGCCGTTCGTCGATGATCAGTCCTGCCTGCTGGTGATGGCCCTGCACCGTCACCTTCACGCCGGCGACCTCCTCGGCCCGGCAGGCCGGGAAGTTGATGTTGAGCAGCGTGTAGCGCGGCAGGTCGAACTCCATCAGCCGGCGGAACAGCGCCGGGCCATGGGTTTCTGCCGGACCGTAGTCCGGCTCCGTGTCGCGGGCGAAGCTGTAGGCCTGCGAGATGGCGAACGACGGGATGCCGAGAATGGCGCCTTCCATCGCGCCGGCGACGGTGCCCGAATAGGTCACGTCGTCGGCCATGTTCTGGCCCTTGTTGATGCCCGACAGGATCAGGTCCGGCGGCTCGGGCAGGACCTTGCGCACGCCCATGATGACGCAGTCGGTCGGCGTGCCGCGCAGGGCGAAATGGCGCTCCGACACCCGCCGCAGACGCAACGGGTCGCTCAGCGTCAGCGAATGGGCGACGCCGCTCTGGTCGGTTTCCGGGGCAACGACCCACACGTCGTCGGACAGGGTTCTGGCGATGCGCTCCAGCGCGTGCAGGCCCGGCGAATGGATGCCGTCGTCGTTGGTGATCAGGATGCGCATGGGTCAGCCGATCCGCTCGATGCCGTTCATGTAGGGACGCAATGCCTCCGGCACGGTCACCGACCCGTCGGCGTTCTGGTAGTTCTCCATGACCGCGATCATGGCGCGGCCGACGGCGACGCCCGAGCCGTTCAGCGTGTGGACATGGCGCAGCGCCTTGCCGTCGGTCAGCCGGTAGCGGGCGTTCATCCGCCGTGCCTGGAAGTCGCCGCACACCGAGCAGGACGAGATCTCGCGATAGGCGTTCTGGCCCGGCAGCCAGACCTCGATGTCGTAGGTCTTCTGCGAGGCGAAGCCCATGTCGCCGGTGCACAGCGTCACCACGCGGTAATGCAGGCCGAGCTTCTGCAGCACCGTTTCGGCGCAGCCGAGCATGCGCTCCAGTTCGGACAGCGAGTCCTCGGGCCTGGTCACCGACACCAGCTCGCACTTGACGAACTGGTGCTGGCGCAGCATGCCGCGCACGTCGCGCCCGGCCGAGCCGGCCTCGGAGCGGAAGCAGTGGGTCAGCGCGGAGACGCGCAGCGGCAGGTCGCCCTCGCCCAGGATCTCGCCGGCGACCATGTTGGTCAGCGGCACCTCGGCGGTCGGCACCAGGTAATGGTCGGAGGAGGTCTTGAACAGGTCCTCCTCGAACTTCGGCAGCTGCGAGGTGCCGTAGAGCGCGTCCGCGCGCACCAGCAGCGGCGGCGCCACCTCCGTGTAGCCGTGTTCGCCGGTGTGCAGGTCGAGCATGAACTGGCCGAGCGCCCGTTCGAGCCGGGCGAGCTGGCCCTTCAGCAGCACGAAGCGCGAGCCCGACAGCTTGGCCGCGGTGGCGAAGTCCATGTCCGCCTCGGCGGCGGCCAGCTCGAAATGCTCCTTCGGGGCATGATCGAAGTCGAACGCCAGCTTCTCGCCCCAGACGTGATGCACCACGTTGCCGGTCTCGTCGGCCCCGTCCGGCACCTCGTCGAGCGGCAGGTTGGGAATCACCGCGAGCGCGGCGTCGACCGCGGCAACCAGCCGGCGTTCCTCCTCCTCGCCCTGCTGGATGAACGACTTGATCTTGGCGACCTCGTCGATCAGCGCCTGCGCGGCCGCTTCGTCTCCGGAAGCCTTGGCCTTGCCGACCTCCTTGGAGGCGGCGTTGCGGCGCTCCTGCGCCTCCTGCAGGCGGGCAATGTGGGCGCGGCGCGCGTCGTCGAGCGAAAGCAGCCGCTCGGCGGCCGACTCGTGTCCGCGGCGGGCGAGCGCCCGGTCGAAGGCATCGGCGTTGTCCCTGATCCACTTGATATCGAACATCTGGTTTCCCGGAAGGCGGTGGTGGAGGCACGGCATCGACCGCCGGCGGCCAGCCGGGACGCACGCGCGGAAACCGGCTCGCTCAGGCCTCCGCTTCGGCCTCCGCTTCCCGCTCCCGCTCGGCGCGCTTGCGCTCGATCAGTCTTACCGAAACGATGGAGACTTCGTAGAGAAGCAGGGTCGGCAGCGCAAGACCGATCTGGCTGATCGGATCGGGCGGCGTCAGGACGGCGGCGGCGACGAAAGCGACGACGATCGCGTACTTGCGCTTCTCCTTCAGCGTCTGGGACGACACCAGTCCCGCGCGGCCGAGCAGGGTCAGCACCACGGGCAGCTGGAAGACGAGGCCGAAGGCGAAGATCAGGATCATGATCAGACCGAGGTACTCGCTCACCTTGGCCAGGTGGTGGATCGCCACCTTGCCCTCGCCGCCGGCCTGCTCCATCGACAGGAAGAAGGCCATCGCCATCGGCATGACCAGGAAATAGACCAGGCAGGCGCCGATCAGGAACAGGATCGGGGTCGCGACCAGGAACGGCAGGAAGGCGCCGCGCTCGTTCTTGTAGAGCCCCGGCGCGACGAACATGTAGACCTGCGAGGCAATGATCGGGAAGGCCAGGAACAGGGCCCCGAACAGCGCCAGCTTCAGCTGGGTGAAGAACCATTCCTGCGGCGCGGTGAAGATCATCTCCACCGTCCGGGTGTCGCCGGCGGCGCGCAGGTACGGCAGGGTCAGGATGTTGTAGATGTCGGAGGCGAAGTAGAAGCAGACCACGAACATGATCGCGACCGCGATCACCGACTTCAGCAGCCGCTGGCGCAGTTCGATCAGGTGCTCGATCAGCGGCGCCTTCGAGGCGTCAATGTCTTCCTGGCTCATGCCTTGGTCTCTTCAGCGGAAGACGGGGCGCCGGATGGGGCCGCTGCCGGGGCCGCTGCCGGGGCCGCCGGAAAAGTGGCCGGCGCCGCTGTCGTGTCCGCCGGATCGCTCTGCGCCGCCTTGGTCTCGCCCGCCTCCGCCGGTGGCGGCGGCGCCGGCTTGGCCGGATCCGCGGCGATCGATTTCTTCAGGTCGCCGAGCGGATCGAAATTGGCAGCCGCCTCGACCTTCTTGCGCATGTCGGCGAGATCGACCTCGCGCTCCGCCTCGCGGATGGCGTCGTTGAACGTCGACTGGAACTCGCGCGCCATGCGCCGCACCTTGCCCATGGTCTGGCCGAACGTCCGCAGCATGCGCGGCAGGTCTTTCGGACCGACCACGATGATCGCCACGCAGGCGACCACGAGCAACTCAGTCCATCCGATATCGAACATGGAAATCCGCCATGTCTAGCGAGAACGCGGGGCGGGTTTCAGCTCGCCTTGGACTGGTCTTCGGTCTTCTGGGCCGAAACGGTGTCCGCCGGCTTGTGATCGATCGTCTTCGGAGACTGGGACTGGGACGCGTCGGCCGTGTCGTCCTCGGCCATGCCCTTCTTGAAGCTCTTGATGCCCTTGGCGACGTCACCCATCAGATCGGAGATCTTGCCGCGCCCAAACAGCAGAATGACGATCACGGCGATGATCAGGATCTGCCAGAAACTAATGCCCATTACGCCAAACTCCCACTCGTCCGGCCTGTCCCGCCGGCGCGCCACTATCGCAAAAACCCCAGAGGGCCGCAACCGAACCCACTTGCATCTGGGGATGCCTCGCGTCCCCTTCTAGTCCGCCGTCGGCGATTTGGCAAAGATTAGTACGTCGCGCGGATCGAGGCCGACGCCGACGTCCATGCCGACAGCGAATCGCTCGCCGTCGCGCACCCGCACCTGCAGCGGTCGCTCCAGCCCGTCCACCGCCACCGTCAGCAGGTCGACGACGCCGATGAAGCGGCGGGAGAGGATGCGTCCGGCCCGGCCGCAGCCGCCGGGGTCGAGCACGACGCCCTGCGGGCGCACGCAGACGTCGACGCGCTGGCCCGCTGAAAAGCGGCGGTCGTCGAGCCGGCCGAGCGCGCAGTCGACCGCCGCGCCGGTGCCGACGCCGTCGATCTGGTTGATCTCGGAAAAGAACCGCGCCGCGAAGACGTCCGCCGGCCTACGGTAGAGATCCTCGGCGGTGCCGTGCTGGACCAGTCGGCCGGCGCGCATCAGGGCGATCTTGTCACCCATGCGCATCGCCTCTTCCGGATCGTGGGTGACGATGATGCAGGTCGCCCGGGTCTCGCGCAGGATCGCCAACGTTTCCTCGCGCACGTCGTCGCGCAGGCGCCGGTCAAGGCCGGAAAACGGTTCGTCCATCAGCAGCACGCCGGGCCGCGGCGCGATCGCGCGCGCCAGCGCCACGCGCTGCTGCTCGCCGCCCGACAGCGAATGCGGATAGTCGTCGGCATAGGCCGCCAGCCCGACGCGGGCGAGCATCTGGTCTGCGACCGTCAGCGCCTGGGAGCGCGCCAGCCTGGTCAGCCCGAACATGACGTTCTCGCGGTTGGTCAGGTGCGGGAACAGGGCGTAGTCCTGGAACATCAGCCCGACGCCGCGTCGCTCCGGCGCGACGAAGCACGACGGTCCGGCGACCTCCTCGTCGTTGATCAGCACGCGGCCCGCGGACTGCACCTCGACGCCGGCAGCGATGCGCATCAGGGTCGTCTTGCCGCAGCCCGAGTGGCCGAGCAGGCACAGGATCTCGCCCGGCTCGATCCTCAGCGACAGGTCGTGCACCGTCGGCAGGTCGCCATAGGCGTGGGAGACATGCTCGAACGCCAGCCCGGCGGCAATGGTGGCGCCGGCGGTGCCGCGCGTGCCCCAGCGCCGAGCGTCGGCGCCCTGCGCTGAAACGGAGGTCTTGGCTGCGCTCATGCGTCCTCTTCCGCCATTCCGTCGTCCCGGCCGTCGTCCCGGCCGTCGTCCCGACCATCCTCCCGGCCGGCTTCCGCCGCGTCGAACAGTTCGTCCTCGTCGAGCGGATCCTCGTCATCGCGCAGGACCGCGCTGTCGTTCGGCGCCGGCACGCTGAACGACGCCGGTACCGCGCTGTCGAGCAGCCCGGCGCCCTTCAGTTCCTCCAGCCCCGGCAGGTCCGTGATCGCCTCCAGGGCGAAATGCTCCAGGAAGCCGTCGGTGGTGCCGTAGGTGACCGGGCGTCCCGGCGACCGGCGCCGCCCGCGCATGCGCACCCAGCCGGTCTCCAGCAGCACGTCGAGCGTGCCCTTGGAGGTCGACACGCCGCGGATCTCCTCGACCTCGGCGCGCGTCACCGGCTGGTGATAGGCGATGATGGCGAGCGTTTCCAGCGCCGCGCGCGACAGCTTGCGCTGCTCGACCGTCTCGCGCCGCATCAGGTAGGCCAGGTCCTCGGCCGTGCGGAAGGCCCATTTGCCGGCGACCCGCACCAGGTTGACGCCGCGTGGCGCGTAGAGCCGCTGCAGCGCCTCGATCAGCGCCGGCACGTCCGTGCCCTCCGGCAGGCGCGCCCCCAGCTCCTCGGTGCTCAGCGGCTCGGCCGAGGCGAACAGCAGCGCCTCGACCATGCGCAGGCCGGCAAGGTCGATGTCAGCGTCCATCGCTGTCTCCGCTCGGCCGGCGCCGCACATAGACGGGCGAGAAGGGTTCGGACTGACGCACTTCGATCTGTCCCTCGCGGACCATCTCCAGACTGGCCGAGAAGGTGCTGGCGATCACCGTCGCCCGGTCCGCCTCGTCGGCCAGATAGTCTTTAAGGAAACCGGTGATCGGCGTCCATTCCGCGATGCTGCCGACCAGCCGCGTCAGCAGTTCGCGCGCCTCCTGCAGCGACCACACCGTGCGCCGGCGCACCCGCACCGAGGTCACCGACTGGCGCTGGCGCTGCGCCGCATAGGCGGTCAGCAGGTCGTAGATGGTCGCCTCCCAGACGCTGGTGCGCGTCACCGAGGTGGTCTCCGGCGCGCCGCGCGCGAAGATGTCGCGCCCCAGCCGGCTGCGGTCCATCAGCCGCGCCGCGGCGGTGCGCATCGCCTCCAGCCGCTGCAGGCGGAAGGCGAGTGCCGCGGCCAGTTCCTCGCCGGTCGGCTCGTCCTCGTCCTTCTGCTCGGGGATCAGCAGGCGCGACTTCAGGTAGGCGAGCCAGGCCGCCATGACCAGGTAGTCGGCGGCCAGTTCCAGCCTGAGCCGGCGCGCCTCGGCGACGAAGGCGAGATACTGCTCGACCAGCGCCAGGATCGAGATCCGCGTCAGGTCGACCTTCTGCCCACGCGCCAGCGTCAAAAGCAGGTCGAGCGGCCCCTCGAAGCCGTCGACGTCGACGACCAGCAGCGGATCGGTGCTGGCACGGTCCTCGCGCCCGCCACTGTCGAGGAAGTCCGCCTGCTCGGCCATGCTCACGCCTCCCCCCCGGGAGCCGACAGCAGCGCGTCGAGTTCGGCGCGCGCCGCCGCCCGATCGAAGCCGGCGACCGGGTCGCTGCGCCGCGCCAGTGCCGCCTCGCAGCGCGCGCGCGCCGCGCCTGTGAGCACCGGCGCCGCCTCCGCCACCGCCGCCATCTCGGCGAGGTCGCCGTTGCAGTGCAGCACCAGGTCGCAGCCGGCGGAAAACGCCAGCGCGGCCCGCTCGGCGATGCTACCGCCGAGCGCCTGCATGGAAATGTCGTCGCTCATCAGGCAGCCGGAAAACCCGGCCGCGCCGCGGATCAGCCCGCCGATCACCGCCTTCGACTGGGTCGCCGGGTGGTCCGGGTCGATTGCCTCGTAGAGCAGATGCGCGGTCATCGCCAGCGGCAGGTCGGCGAGCGCGCGGAACGGCGCGAGGTCGACCGCCTCGATCTCGGCGCGCGCAGCGTCCACGCGCGGCAGGACGAGATGGCTGTCGACGCGGGCGCGGCCATGGCCGGGAATGTGCTTCATCACCGGCAGCACCCCGCCCGCCATCAGCCCGTCGCAGGTCGCCCGCCCGAGTGCGGCCACTGCAGCCGGATCGGGCGAATAGGCCCGGTCGCCGATGGCATCGACCGTCTCCGGCCGGCCGACGTCGAGCAGCGGCAGGCAGTCGACCGTGATGCCCAGGTCATGGAGGTCGTCGGCGATCAGTCGCGCGCCCAGGAAGGCGGCGCGCAGGCCCGCCCGCGGGTCGCGCGCGTGCAGCGTGCCGAAGCGGCCAGGCGGCGGGTAGTCCGGCCAGTGCGGCGGCTTGAGCCGCTGCACGCGCCCGCCCTCCTGGTCGATCAGCACCGGCGCGTTGCCGCGCCCGACGGCTCCTCGGAAGGCGCGCACCAGCGCGCGCACCTGGTCGGGATCGACGCAGTTGCGGCGGAACAGGATCAGGCCCCAGGGCTTTTCGGCGGCGAAGAACGCCGCCTCCTCGTCGCTGAGGAGCGCTCCCGCGCAGCCGCTGATGAACGCCTTGGTCATGGAACGCCCTTAGGTCATGGCGCCTGACCGGTCAAGCGTGCGCACGCCATCGGTCCCGCTTTCCCGTGCCTCCTGCCAACGGCGGGTTTGCGCGTCGCGCCGGCCTGACCCATAAAGGACGTCCGACCCAACCCGGAGTCCGCCATGCGCAAGCGCCCCGACCTGCCCGCCGGCAGCCTGCACGGCCTCGTTCTCGACAGCGCCCTGCTCGGCGACAACCTGCTCGGCGACCCGACCCGGCGCGAGACGCTGGTCTACGTCCCCGCCGGCCACGACGGCGCCGGCCTGCCGCTGCTGGTCGACCTCGCCGGCTTCACCGGTTCCGGTCTCAAGCATGCCGCCTGGCAGAATTTCGGCGAGAACCTGCCCGAGCGGCTCGACCGGCTGATCGGCGAGGGCGCGATGCCGCCGGCGGTCGTCGCCATGCCCGACTGCTTCACGCGCCTGGGCGGCAACCAGTATGTCGATTCCGCCGCCATGGGCCCGTGGACGCGCTATCTGGCCGACGAGCTGGTGCCGGCGATCGAGGCGCGCTTCGGCTGCGGCGGCAGCGGCCGGCGCGGCCTGTTCGGCAAGTCGTCGGGCGGCTACGGCGCGCTGGTCAACGCGATGCTGCGCCCCGAGGTCTGGGCCGCCGCCGCCTGCCTGTCCGGCGACATGGCCTTCGACCTGTGCTACCTGCCCGACATGCCCGGCGCCCTGCGCGCCCTCACCCGCAAGGACGGCTCGATCGAGCGCTTCGTCACCGACTTCGAGGCCGGCCCGAAATACCCCGGCGGCGACATGCACGCGCTGATGACGCTCGCCATGGCCGCCACCTACGATCCCGACCCGTCCGCCTTCTGCGGCATCCGCCTGCCGGTCGATCCCGAAACCTGCGAGCTCCTGCCCGAGCGCTGGGAGGCCTGGCTCGCCTGGGATCCGCTCACGCTCGCCCCGTCGCGCCTTGGCGCGCTTTCCGGGCTGAAGCTGCTGTGGCTCGAATGCGGTCGCGCCGACCAATACAACCTGCTCTACGGCGCCCGCCGCCTGCACCGGCTGCTCGACGGCAGGGGCGTCCGCCACGTCTACGAGGAATTCGACGACAGCCATTCCTCGCTCGACTACCGCCTCGACCGCAGCCTCCCCGCCCTCGCCCGCGCCCTCGCCTGACCGCCTCGCCACACCCTCGCAGGTCACACCGGGCGAGCGCAGCGAGACCCGGGACCTACTCGCTGCCAGAGCGCTGGCTGCAGGGCTCGCCCCACACAGGTTCGCCCCTATAGCAAGAAGTAGTCACGAAGAAGTGTTCGCTATCACCTTAAAACAATAAGCAGAATTAGCTGTAACTCTACAACTAAATTTAAATAAGAAATTACCAATACTATTAACTATAAATAATTAATGATCAATAATATTTGATTTATAAATTTTCTATATATTCACAATGATCCATGAGTTGGTGGTAAATATTATGAAGCTCTTCGTGTAATTTCCCAAAAAGATCACGAAGGCTATTATTTTGTGAATATTTATCTTTTAAAAAATTTTCCGCATCAGGATGGGGAATTATATTGTCGTTCTCATCCCTGCTCCACATCTGATGAACCGCAACGTTTCTTCGATTAGAGACGTAACCGAGCTTTTCGACGACTTCTATTATTTCTTGCTTTCTTTCGCCATCAATCCAATCACAAGATTCTAATGAAGAGATTGCTAACTCTCTCTGCAAATAATCTTGCCGTATCTTAAAAAATATTCGCCTTGCTGCCTCGTCTGTAAAACCCGAGGTAAGCTTGAATATCAAGAAAACATTAGAATGACAGGCCGTCCAGGCGAGGGAGCAATGGCCGATTACGCGCGCAAATTCATCACTGTCTTGCATCTCTCACCCCCGCGTATCGTCACGGCCCCCTCACCGCCCCGCCCGGACCCGGCCGGTGCCGTCGAGCACCAGGGTCACGCCGAACAGCTCCGATCCCGGCACCACCTGGCGCTCGGTGCCCTCGTCGCCCTCCACGGCGATGGCGCTGATCGCCGGCAGGCGTGCGGGCAGCGCGTCGGCGGCGGCGTCGCCGAACATCAGCCGGAAGCCGACCGGCGTGAAGATCGAGATCCAGCCGCGCGCAGTCTCGACCTCGATGCCGAGGCTGGTCGCACGCAGCTCGCGCCGGCCGGCGAAGGCCTCTAGGAAGATGTGGTGGTCGGCCGGATCCTCGGCGACCAGGACGACGTCGGCGAGCCGGCGCGCGCCGTTGGCGTGGCGCTGGTAGTCGGCCTTCCAGAAATTCTCCGGATAGCGGTTGCGGCAGGTGAAGAAGCCGATGCCTGGGGCCTGCGGGTCGGCGGTGAAGGTCAGGTCGAAGCCGACCCGGGCGCTGCCGCCGTCCGGCGCCGCCGCCGTCCGCTCGAAGGCGAAGGGCTCGAACACCGGCAGGCCGGCGGCCGCGAAGGCGGCCCGGTCGGCCGCCGGGTCGGTGCTGTCCACCACCAGCATCGAGGCACCCACCCGTGCGGCGAGGAAATCCCGGTTGAAGGCCGCGAAGGAGAAGGCGCCCGGCGCGGGGTCGGCGATCGACGCTGCATCCTCGACCGCCAGCAGTTCGATGAAGGCGCCGTCGAGCTGGATCAGCCGGTTGGCCGTGCCGAACGGATGGCGCGCCTTCGGCGTCAGCGTGAAGCCGAGCGCCTGCCAGACGGCGGCCGCCGCCTCCAGGTCGCGCACGGCGACGACGACATGATCGAGACCCCGCGACATCCCGCGTCCTCCCCCTGTCCCGGCCTGTGTCCGGGCCTGTGTCCGACTTGTCGCCCGGGCTTGTGTCCGACTTGTCGCCCGGGCTTGTGCCCCGCAGATGGTTCGCCGCGTCCGCGCCGGGCCGCACCGGTCATTTCAGATCAGATCAGGCCGAATCAGACCAGGCGGCTGCGCTTGACCGCTGCCGCGATGAACGAGGCGAACAGCGGATGCGGTTCGAACGGCCGTGACTTCAGCTCGGGATGGTACTGCACGC
The DNA here is from genome assembly GCF_000192745.1 of Polymorphum gilvum SL003B-26A1. Lineage (NCBI taxonomy): Bacteria > Pseudomonadati > Pseudomonadota > Alphaproteobacteria > Rhodobacterales > Paracoccaceae > Polymorphum > Polymorphum gilvum. The sequence goes on along the minus strand of NC_015259.1, from coordinate 2,311,276 downwards.
CGATGAACCACGGGTGGTCGTCGATCTCCACGGTTTCCGGCAGCACACCGTCGGGCGACGTGCCGGCGAAGTTCAGGCCGCAGGCCTCCAGCTGATCGCGATAGCCGATGTTGACCTCGTAGCGGTGGCGGTGGCGTTCCGAGATCGTCGTCGTGCCGTAGATCTCGGCGATCTTCGAGCCGGCCTTCAGCCGTGCCGGATAGGCGCCAAGGCGCATGGTGCCGCCGAGGTCGTCGCCGGCGACGCGCACTTCCTTCTCGTTGCCGCGCGTCCATTCCGTCATCAGGCCGACCACCGGCTCCTCGGCCGGGCCGAATTCGGTGGAACTCGCCTTGCCGATGCCGGCGAGGTTGCGCGCCGCCTCCAGCACCGCCATCTGCATGCCGAAGCAGATGCCGAAATAGGGCACGTTGCGCGTGCGGGCGAAATGGGCGGCGGCGATCTTGCCTTCCGCGCCGCGCTCGCCGAAGCCGCCTGGCACCAGGATGCCGGCGACGCCCTCAAGATAGGGGCTCGGGTCCTCCTTCTCGAAGGTCTCCGATTCGATCCAGTCCAGGTTGACCTTGACATTGTTGGCGATGCCGCCGTGCACCAGCGCCTCGATCAGCGACTTGTAGGCGTCCTTCAGCACGGTGTACTTGCCGACGATGGCGATGGTCACCTCGCCTTCCGGATTGTCGACCCGGCGCGAGATCTCCTCCCAGCGCTCCAGCACCGGCGCCGGCGCGCCGGTGATGCCGAAGGCGCGCAGCACCTCCTCGTCGAGGCCCTCGCGGTGATAGGCGATCGGCACGTCGTAGATCGACTTGACGTCATAGGCCGGAATGACCGCGCTTTCGCGCACGTTGCAGAACAACGACAGCTTGCGCCGCTCGTTGTCCGGGATCGGCCGGTCGCAGCGCACCATCAGGATGTCCGGCTGGATGCCGATGGAGCGCAGTTCCTTCACCGAGTGCTGGGTCGGCTTGGTCTTCATCTCGCCCGCGCTCGGCAGATAGGGCATCAGCGTCAAGTGGATGTAGACCGCATCGCCGCGCGGCAGGTCGTTGCCGAGCTGGCGGATCGCCTCGAAGAACGGCAGGCCCTCGATGTCGCCGACCGTGCCGCCGATTTCGACCAGCACGAAGTCGACGTCGTCGTTGCCGTCCAGCACGAAGGCCTTGATCGCGTCGGTGACGTGCGGGATCACCTGCACCGTGCCGCCGAGATAGTCGCCGCGGCGCTCCTTGGCGATGATCTCCTGGTAGATGCGCCCCGTCGTGATGTTGTCTTTCTTGCTCGCCGGCCGGCCGGTGAAGCGCTCGTAGTGACCGAGGTCGAGGTCGGTCTCGGCGCCGTCGTCAGTGACGAATACCTCGCCGTGCTGGTAGGGGCTCATGGTCCCCGGATCGACGTTGAGATAGGGGTCGAGCTTGCGCAGCCGCACCTTGTAGCCGCGTGCCTGGAGCAGCGCTCCCAGAGCCGCCGAGGCCAGACCTTTGCCAAGCGAGGAGACCACGCCGCCAGTGATGAAAACGTATCGCGCCATGGAGCAATACCATATCGTTGCCGGGGCCGATTCGGCCACTCGGTCGTTGTGGTTAGACACAATAAAAATGCCCTGCCGCCGCCAGCGCAGGGCATTTTTGCCAGGGGCCGGCCAGCGCCGGAAAGGCTCCGGCGTGGCCGCTTACTGCGCCGCCGGAACCTGCGGGCCGGTCGGCTGGCTCTGCTGGCGCAGCGCGTCGAGGATGCCGCCGCCAGCCGGCGCCTCGCCGCCCGGGGCCGCCGGCACAGCCGGCGCGCTCTCGCCCGCCGTCGGCACCGCGTCGAGGATCGACGACGGCCGGTCGCCGGTCTTGGCGATCAGGCTGAGCGCGATCGAGGTTGCGAAAAACACCACGGCCAGCACCGCCGTCGCCCGGGTCAGCACGTTGGCCGTGCCGCGGCTGGACATGAAGCCGCCGCCGCTGCCGCCGCCCATGCCGAGCGCACCGCCTTCGGAGCGCTGAAGGAGGACGACCAGCACGAGGGCCAGCACGACCATCAGGTGAATTACGATAACTACCGTTTCCATGGTGGGCCGATGTGTTGTTGAGCTTTGCCGGCCTTCTACACCAGTCTCCGCCCGCTTTCCACCCTAGAAGCCGCCCGGCGCGCCGTCAGCGGTAGGCGGCCAGGATGCCGAGGAAGTCCGCCGCCTTCAGGCTCGCGCCGCCGACCAGCGCGCCGTTGACATCGGCCACCGCCATCAGTTCGGCGGCGTTGGCGGGCTTCACCGAGCCGCCGTAGAGCAGCCGCATCGCCGCGCCCTCGGCGCCGAAGCGCGCCGTCAGCGCGGCGCGGATCGCGCCGTGCACCTCGGCGACGTCGGCCGCCGTCGGCGTCAGCCCGGTGCCGATCGCCCACACCGGCTCGTAGGCGACGACGCAGGTCGCCGCGCGCGCGCCGTCCGGCACCGAGCCGGCGACCTGCGCGCCGACCACCGCCAGCGTTTCGCCGGCGCGCCGCTGCGCCTCCGTCTCGCCGACACAGACGATCGCCGTCAGCCCGGCGCGCCAGGCCGCCTGCGCCTTCGCCCGCACCAGGGCGTCGCTCTCGTTATGGTCGGTGCGCCGCTCCGAATGACCGACGATCACCGCGCTGGCACCGGCATCGGCCAGCATCTCGGCAGAGACGTCGCCCGTATGGGCGCCCGAGGCCGCCGCGTGGCAGTCCTGGCCGCCGACCGCGACCGCCGTGCCGGCGGCCGCCTCGGCCAGCCGCGCCACCAGCGTCGCCGGCGGGCAGATCATGGTGTCGACCCGGGTCGCCAGGGCGGCGTCGATGCCGCCCGCGATCGCGGCGAACTCCGCCACGCTGGCGCCGAGGCCGTTCATCTTCCAGTTGCCGGCCACCAGCGGCCTGATCGTCGCAGTCATGGTTCGCTACGCCCCCACGCGGTTCGAAGGTTGCTTTGCCGCCTTGGCTAGCAGATGCGGCGCAAAGCGCAAGACCGCCCTGTGCCGCAGCCGCTGCAGGCTTTGCCGCGCCGGCGCCATTTTCGCCCCGCGACGCGCCTTGCTCCCCCGCCGCCCGCTCTCTATTATCCGCCCGCCTCGACGAGGCCATGCAAGCCGGGCGCACGCCCGCGCAGACCTATAAGGACGGACGGGAGACATCATGCTCGACGCGCTGCGCAAGGGCGCCGGCACCTTCGTTGCCAAGATCTTCATCGCCCTGCTCATCCTGAGCTTCGCGGTCTGGGGGATCGCCGACATCTTCCAGGGCTTCGGCCGCAACGTCGCCGCCAGGGTCGGCGACACCGAGATCTCCCTGCAGAGCTTCGACCAGGCCTACCGGCGCGAGCTGTCCGCCCTGTCGCGCCAGATCGGCCGGCCGCTGTCGACCACCGAGGGTGCTCAGATCGGCCTGCCCCAGCAGGTGCTCGGCCGCCTGGTCGCCGAAGCCGCCCTCGACGACGACGCGCGCGCCATGACCCTCGGCATCTCCGACGCCGAGCTGATCCGGGTGATCCAGGCCGACCCGGTGTTCCAGCGTCCCGGCGGCGGCTTCGACCGCGCCCGCCTCGCCCAGTTGCTGCGCGCCAACGGCATCTCCGAGGACGACTATGTCGTCGAGCGCCGCCGTCTGGCCGAGCGCCAGCAGATCGCCGAGGCGCTGAGCGGCAGCCTGATCTCGCCGCAGGTCCTGCTCGAGGCCTTCAACGCCTACCAGAACGAGACCCGCACGGTCCGCTACCTGCTGCTGACCCCGGCCGCCGTCGGTTCCATCGCCGAGCCGGACGACGCCGCGCTGGAGGCCTATTTCGACGACAACAGGGCCGCCTTCCGCGCGCCCGAATACCGCCGCCTCGCCCTCCTCGAGCTGACCCCCGACGCCGTCGCCCGGCCGGACGAGGTCACCGACGCCGACGCCCGCTCCGCCTATGAGCGCGCCGGCAGCCGCTTCTCCGAGGACGAGCGCCGCCGCGTCCGCCAGATGCCGTTCCCCGACGCGGACGCCGCCCGTGCGGCCGCCGAACGCCTTGCCTCCGGCGCGAGCTTCGCCGAGCTGATGGCCGAGCGCAATCTCGCCGAGGCCGACGTCGACCTCGGCCTGATGCGCAAGTCCGACTTCCTCGATCCGGCCATCGCCGAGGCCGCCTTCGCGCTTGACGAGGGCGCCGTCAGCGGCGCCGTCGAGGGCCGCTTCGCCACCGTCATCCTCGAGGCCGCCGAGATCCGCCCCGCAGCGACCCGCCCGTTCGAGGAGGTCCGCGACGAGCTCAAGCAGGAGATCGCCCGCGAGCGTGCCGAACGCGAGGTGCTCGACATCCACGACGAGATCGAGGACGCCCGCGCCGGCGGCGCCGCGCTCGCCGAGATTGCCGAGCGCTTCAAGCTCGCCCTCGCCACGCCGCCGGCGCTCGACGCCACGGGCAAGGCCGAGACCGGCGCGACGGTTTCCTTGCCGGACGGCGACGGCCTGCTGCGCGAGGCCTTCGACAGCGACGTTGGCATCGAGAACGACCCGCTGCCGCTCGGCGAGCGCGGCTTCGTCTGGTACGAGGTCGCCGAGGTGATTCCCGCCCGCGACCGCCCACTCGACGAGGTGCGCCCGTCCGTGGTCATCGCCTGGGGCGCTGCCGAACGCATCAAGCGCCTGGCCGATCTTTCTGCCGGCACCGCCGACCGGCTGAAGGCCGGCGAGAGCCTGGACGTCGTTGCCGCCGACCTTGGCCTGGAGGTGAAGACCTCCGCGCCGCTCAAGCGCGCCACCGACTCGGGCGACTTCACGGCCGCGGCCGCCGGCAGCGCCTTCTCCGGCCCGGCCGGCACCGTCGCCGAGGCCGCCGGCAAGGACGGCAACCGGATCGTCATGATGGTCGACGCCATCTCCAGCCCGGCCTTCTTCATGGAAGCCGACGAGGTCAAGGCGATCGACGAGCAGGTTGCGCGCCAGCTGCAGGATTCCCTGCTCAACCAGTATGTTTCGGAAATCGAACGCACCCGCGGCGTCGAGGTGAACCAGGCCGCGATCGCCCAGGTCCTCGGCCTCGGCGGCGGCAGCTAGCGGCCGGAGCCCGGACGCGGCGCGGAGGAAACGAACGACCATGAGCACGTTCAAGGGCTTCATCGCCAGAATCGCCGGCGGCGGCACGCTGAGCCTGTCGGAGGCACGAGAGGCCTTCGACATCATCCTGTCCGGCGAGGCGACGCCGTCCCAGCTCGGCGGCTTCCTGATGGCCCTGCGCATGCGCGGCGAGACCGTCGAAGAGGTCACCGGCGCGGTCGCCTCCATGCGCGCGCGCATGCTGACCGTCAAGGCGCCGGACGATGCCGTCGACATCGTCGGCACCGGCGGCGACGCCACCGGCAGCTACAACATCTCGACCTGCGCGGCGCTGGTCGTCGCCGGCTGCGGCGTGCCGGTCGCCAAGCACGGCAACCGCTCGCTGTCGTCGAAGTCCGGCGCCGCCGAGGCGCTCGCCCAGCTCGGCGTCAATATCGACATCGACCCCGAGCGCATCGCCGACTGCATCGACCGCGCCGGCATCGGCTTCATGTTCGCCCCCCTCCACCACGCGGCGATGAAGCACGTCGGCCCGACCCGCATCGAACTCGGCACCCGCACGATCTTCAACCTGCTCGGTCCGCTGTCCAATCCGGCCGGCGTCCGCCGCCAGATGACCGGCGTCTTCGCGCCCGAATGGGTCGAGCCGCTCGCCCATGTGCTGAGGAACCTCGGCTCCGAGCACGTCTGGGTCGTGCACGGCTCCGACGGCATGGACGAAATCACCACCACCGGCCCGACCCGGGTCGCCGAGCTCAAGGACGGCAGTGTCCGCTGTTTCGAGGTCACCCCGGAGGACGCCGGCCTGCCGCGCACCGATTTCGAGCAGCTCAGGGGCGGCACGCCGGAGGAGAACGCGGCCGCCCTGCGCTCCGTGCTCGCCGGCACGAAGAATGCCTACCGCGACGTGGTGCTGTTCAACGCCGCCGCCTCGCTGATCGTCGCCGGCCGGGTCGCAACGCTGAAGGACGGTGTCGCGATGGCAGCCGCCTCGATCGACAACGGCGACGCCCTCGACCGGCTCGAGCGGCTGGTCGCGATTTCGGACGGATAGCGCCATGGCCGACATCCTGCAGAAGATCGAGGCCTACAAGCGCGCGGAGATCGCCGCGGCCAAGGCCGCCGTGCCGCTGGCCGAGCTTGCCGCCCGCATCGCCGACGCCGGGCCGCCGCGCGGTTTCCTGCGCGCCATCGAGGCGAAACTCGCCGCCGGCGCCTATGCCCTCATCGCCGAGATCAAGAAGGCGAGCCCGTCCCGCGGCCTGATTCGCGCCGACTTCGACCCGCCGGCCCTCGCCCGCGCCTACCAGGCCGGCGGCGCCGCCTGCCTGTCGGTGCTGACCGACACGCCGTCGTTCCAGGGCCGGCCGGAATACCTCGGCGCCGCGCGCGCCGCCGTCTCCCTGCCGGCCCTGCGCAAGGACTTTCTCTACGACACCTACCAGGTCCACGAGGCGCGCGCCTGGGGCGCCGACTGCATCCTGATCATCCTCGCCGGCGTCGACGACGCCACGGCGAAGGCGCTCGAGGACACCGCCTTCGAACTCGGCATGGACGTGCTGCTCGAGGTCCACGACGAGGCCGAGCTGGAGCGCGCGCTGCGCCTGTCGTCGCGCCTCGTCGGCATCAACAACCGCAACCTGAAGACCTTCGAGACCCGGCTGGAAACGAGCGAACGGCTCGCCCCGATGGTGCCGGCCGACCGCATCGTCGTCGGCGAATCGGGCCTGTTCACGCCCGCCGACCTTGCCCGCATGAACGCCGTCGGCATCTCCACCTTCCTGATCGGCGAAAGCCTGATGCGCCAGGACGACGTCGAGGCTGCCACCCGCGCGCTGCTGGCGCGTCCTCAGTCCGCGACCGGCGCCGCGGCGATGACGGCGGGATGACGGCATGAGCGCGCGCGGCGACCAGTCCCACCTGACCCATCTGGACGCCCGGGGCGCGGCGCATATGGTCGACGTCTCCGACAAGGCGGTCACCAGCCGGATCGCCGTCGTCACCGGCACGGTCACCATGGCGCCCGAGACGCTTGATCTCATCGTCGCGGGCAACGCGAAGAAGGGCGACGTCCTCGGCACCGCGCGCATCGCCGGCATCATGGCGGCCAAGCGCACGCATGAGCTCATTCCGCTGTGCCATCCGCTCGCCCTGTCCAAGGTCACCGTCGACATCGAGCCCGATCCGGCCCTGCCCGGCCTCAGGGTGCGCGCCATGGCCAAGGTGACCGGCCAGACCGGCGTCGAGATGGAGGCGATGACGGCCTGTTCCGTCGCCTGCCTGACCATCTACGACATGGCCAAGGCCGTCGACCGCGGCATGGTCATCGGCGACATTCGCCTGGAGGAAAAGTCCGGCGGCCGCTCTGGCCACTGGCGTACCGAGGGAGCCGACTGACATGAGCCTGATGCCGGTTGCCGAAGCGCGCGCCCGCCTGCTCGACGGCGTGGCGCCACTCGGGACGGAACAGGTGCCGCTGGCCCAGGCGAACGGCCGCGTGCTCGCCGAAGATCTCGCCGCGACCCGGACCCAGCCGCCGTTCCCGGCCTCCGCCATGGACGGCTATGCGGTCCGCCTCTCCGATCTCGAAACCCTGCCCGCGACGCTTGAGGTCGTCGGCGAGGCGCCGGCCGGCCACGGCTTTGCCGGCGCGCTCGCCCCGGGCCAGGCGGTGCGCATCTTCACCGGCGCGCCCGTTCCCGAGGGCGCTGACGCGATCCTGATCCAGGAGGACGCCCGCCGCGACGGCGACACCGTCACCGCGCTGGAACGGCCCGCGCCCGGCCAGTTCATCCGCCCCGCCGGCCTCGACTTCCGCAAGGACGAGGCCCTGATCCATGCCGGCGCCCGGCTCGACTACCGCACGCTTGCTCTCGCCGCCGCCATGAACCACGCGAGGCTGCCGGTCCGCCGGCGTCCGCTCGTCGCCATCGTCGCCACCGGCGACGAACTGGTGCCCCCCGGCGCCGAACCCGGCCCGGACCAGATCATCGCCTCCAACCACGCCGGCGTCGCCGCGCTGGTGGAGGACTGCGGCGGCACGCCGCTCGACCTCGGCATCGCCCCCGACGACCAGACCGCCATCGCCGCCAAGGTCCGCGAGGCGTTGCAGGCCGGCGCCGACATTCTCGTCACGCTCGGCGGCGCCTCGGTCGGCGACCACGACCTCGTCCAGGAAGTGCTCGGCGGCGAGGGCATGGACCTCGCCTTCTGGAAGATCGCCATGCGCCCGGGCAAGCCGCTGATGGCCGGCCGGCTCGGGTCCATGAAGGTGCTCGGCCTGCCCGGCAATCCGGTCTCCAGCCTGGTCTGCGCGCTGCTGTTCCTGCGGCCGCTGATTGCTGCGATGCTCGGCCGCAGCCCCGACCTGTTCGAGGAAACCGCTGTGCTCGGCGGTCCGGTGGCCGAGAACGACCGCCGCCAGGACTATCTGCGCGCGACGCTGTCGCGCCACGACGACGGCACCCTCGTCGTCCATCCCTTTGACCGGCAGGACAGCTCCATGCTGGCGCTGCTGGCGAAGTCCGGCGCCCTCATCGTCCGCGCCCCCTTCGCCCCGCCCCTCCACGCCGGCACCCCGGTGCCGATCCTGCGCCTCTGAGGCGGCCTCAGCACGGCGCCTCCCGGCCGTCCGGGCCTTCCTGCTCGGCCCGGAACGCGCGCACCGTCGCGAAGAAGGCGTCGTGCAGCAGGCTTTTCTCGTCAGCGAGCGCGAAGGCGGACTCCTCGTATTCCTTGACCATCTCGGGCACCGTCAGACGGCGCACCACGTCGGTGCGCGCCGTCCCGTGGCGCCACATGAAGCCGACGCCGAGACCGTTGACCACCGCCTCGTAGACCGCGTCGCGCGTGTCCAGCGTCAGCAGCGGCACCGGATCGAAGCCGGCTGCCCGGAACGCCCGGTCGACCACGCGCTGGGTCGACGAGCCACGCGTGCGGAAGATCAGCGGCTCGCGCACCAGCCGGGCGCAGCTGACCTCCCGCGCGGCGGCAAGCGGAGTGTCGGGATGGACGATGGCGACCACGTTCTGGCGCATCAGCAGCTCGCGCCGGAACCGTCCGTCGCGGGGCACGTCCGGCAGCACGCCGATGTCGACCTCGCGCGTCAGCACCGCCCGCGTGACGTCCTCGTGCGATCCGGTCTCGACCGCGATCTCGATGCTCGGGTGGCGCTTGTGGAAGGCTGCGATCAGCGCCATGCCGGGCATCGAGTTGCCGAGCCCGACCGTCAGCCGGCCGTTCAGCAGCGTGTTGTGCCGGGTCAGGATCCGGGTTGCCACGCGCTCCGCCTCGGCCATCCGCTCGGCCACGTCGCACAACTCGCTGCACACCGGCGTCGGCAGCAGGACGCCGTTCTTGCGGTCGAACAACCGCACCCCGTATTCCGTTTCCAGCTCTCGCACCTGGCGTGACACCGCCGGCTGGGAAATGCGCAAGGCGCGCGCCGCCGCCGCGAAAGAGCCGCTGGCAGCGACCGCATTGACCGCCCTGATCCTGGAAAGCGTCACCGACATCGTCCGACGGACCCCTTTTTCGCGCCAGCCAAAGCAAAGGTTTGGCCGGCTCGTACTTTAGGGTTGGTCTGTTACGGCCACGTCACAGTCGCACGACAGTTTGCTCTCGTTCGCAGCGCCCGGCCCTCCCTCCCGACGCCCGGCCGAGCGGACATCCGAGACCCCGGCCACCCGATGGCCATCGAACGCCGGCGCGGGCCCTTGCCTGTGCCCGCGGGAAAGACGCAATGCTGGCAAGAACGACAAGACATGTCCCGGCCCTCGATCCGGCCCTGGTCGCCGGGTATGATGCGGTGCTGTGCGACCTCGACGGCTGCCTCGTCTCCGACGGTCGCCTCCTCGACGGCGCCGCCGGTTTCGCCGCCGCCGCCGCCGACCGTCTGTGGCTCGTCTCCAACAATTCTTCCGACACCGCCGACAGCCTGTCCGCGCGCCTCGCCGGCATGGGGCTTGTGATCGCACCCGGGCGGATCCTGCTCGCCGGCGAACAGGCCGTGCGCGTGCTCGCCGCCGAGCGTCCCGGCGCCCGCCTGTCGCTGCATGCCGAGGAACCGATCCGCCTCCTGGCCGACGGCCTCGGCCTCGACCTCTCACCCGACCGGCCCGACGTCGTGCTGCTCGCCCGCGACAGCCGCTTCGCCATCGCCGGCCTGACATCGCTGCTTCGGGCGGTCCGCGCCGGCGCCGACCTCTGGGTCACCAACCTGGACCGCACCCACCCCGGAGCCGACGGCGAGCCTGTGCCCGAGACCGGCGCCCTTCTGGCGGCGGTCCGGGCCTGCTGGCCGGAGGTCCGCTACCGCGCCTTCGGCAAGCCCGAGCGCGCCCTGGTCGACCTCGCCCTCGCCCGCGCCGGCGTACCGGCCGACCGCTCGGTCTTCGTCGGCGACAACGCCGAGACCGACGGCGCGGCCGCCGCCGCCGCGGGGATCGACTTCCTCCACGTCGCCGCTCCCACGCTCGCACCCGGCACCGCCGCTGGCCGCAGCACCTCCCCGGCAGCGGGTCGGCCGGAGTCCGGCGGCGATCCGGTGCCTTTCCGGACACATGTAGGAGCCTTGTGATGCTGGCCTTCGCGCTCCGCACCCTGGTCAAGATGGCCGTTACCCTGTTCGTCATCGTGACGCTGGTGTTCTTCGCCACGCGCCTGTCCGGCAACCCCATTGATTTCGTCATCGGTGAAGGTATCACACAGGAAGACCGCGCCCTGCTGATCGCCTACTACGGCCTCGACGGCTCGGTCTGGACCCAGTACTGGCGCTACCTGGCCGCCATCGCCGATGGCCGGTTCGGCCTTTCCTTCCTTGAGCGCAGGCCCGTCGCGGAGATCGTCGCGGAGCGGATCTGGCCTTCGTTTCAATTGCTTGTCAGCGCCGTCGGGTTCACCCTGCTGGTCTCCCTGCCGCTTGGCGTGCTGGCCGCGCTATACCGCAAGTCCTGGCTCGGCAGCGCCGTCATGGTGGTCGCCTTCCTCGGCTATGCGGTGCCCAACTTCGTCATCGCGACCCTGCTGGTGCTGGTGTTTTCCTACACCCTCAACTGGCTGCCGGTCGTCGGCAACGGCACGCCGTGGCACTTCCTGATGCCCACGCTGGCGCTCTCCGGCGTCCTCGTCGCCGCCCTCACCCGCTTCACCCGCAACGCCATGCTCGACGTCCTGAGCCAGGACTACATGCGCACCGCGCGGGCAAAAGGCCTTTCCGAACAGACGGTTATCCTGAAGCACGGGCTCCGCAACGCGGCCATCACGATCCTCTCCGTGATCGGCCTCCAGGTCGCCGGCCTCGCCGCTGCCGGCAGCGTCGTCATCGAAGCGATCTTCGCCTGGCCGGGCATCGGCCACCTGCTCGTGCGCTCGGCCCTGCTGCGCGACTACCCGGTCCTGCAGTTCGGCGTGCTGACGGTCGCCGTCGCCGTCGTCGTCATCAACGCGCTGGTGGATATCGCCTATGCCTACGCCGACCCGCGCATCCGCTTGGCCAAAGGATAAACCCATGACGGACCTCGCTTCCTCGCTCTCGCCCGCGGTTCGAGTCCGGCGCCTGCCGGCGTGGATAGAGCCGCTGGCGTCCCTGTGGACCCAGGCCAACTGGATCCAGCGCGCGGCCCTGCTGACCGCCCTTCTGCTGGTTGTCGTCGCCCTCGCCGCCCCCCTCGTCGCCCCCTTCGACCCCAACGCCCAGAGCCTGATCTCGCGCCTGCGCCCGCCCCTCGGCTTCGAGCGCTACAAGGCCGGCTTCCTGCTCGGCACCGACGAACTCGGCCGCGACATCTTCTCCCGCTGCCTCTACGGCCTGCGCCTGACCTTCGCCCTGGCCCTGATGGGAGCGATGCTGGGCCTCGCGATCGGCGGATTTCTGGGACTTCTGGCCGGTCTCGTCGGCGGCCTGTTCGAGGATTTCGTGATGGGGCTGGTCGACGCCCAGATCGCCATTCCCTTCACCCTCGTCGCCCTGCTCATCCTGGCCCTCTTCGGCAGCAGTCTGGAGATCATGATCCTCGTGCTCGGTCTCTACGGCTGGGAGCAATACGCCCGCATCGTCCGCGCAGAGGTGCGCAAGCTGGTGCAGATGCCCTTCATCGAGGCCGCCCGCGCCGCCGGCGCCGCGCCGCACCGGATCGCCTTCCGCCACATCCTGCCCAACATCGCCTCGCCGCTGGTGGTGCAGTTCACCCTCAGCTTTTCCAATATCGTGCTGTTGGAATCGACGCTGTCCTTCCTCGGCCTCGGCGTCCAGCCGCCGACCGCGACGCTCGGCTCCATGGTCGGCATCGGCCGCGACTACCTGCCGACGGCACCGTGGATCGTCGTCGCCCCGGCCGTGATGATCCTGTTCCTCACCTTCGCCGTGCAGATCCTCGGCGACTGGCTGCGCGACCGCGCCGACGTGCGCCTTCGCGCTCGCTGAAATCCAAGAACAGAAGCCGCAAAGGCCGCAGATTCCCTCTCAACAAGCCTTGGAGGCTTACGATGAAGAAACTTCTGGCAACCACTGCCCTCGCCTCGGTGCTCGCCACCGGCGCCTTCTCCGCCGAACTGACCGTCGGCGCCGCCAACGTCTCCAGCTACCTGGATCCGGGCCGCGACCATTCCAACGTCGGCTCGCAGTTCTACTACAACGTCTTCGACACGCTCATCGGCCGCAACCACGACACCACCGAAACCGAATGGGTTCCGGCGCTGGCGACGTCCTGGACGCTGATCGAACCGACCGTCATGGAACTCAAGCTGCGCGAAGGCGTGACGTTCCACAACGGCGAGGCCATGACCGCCGACGACGTGGTGTTCTCGCTCAACCGCATGTTCCAGGCCGAGTTTCCGCCCTACCAGGTGCGCTCGCGCGACCGGCTGAACAATTTCGACCGGGCCGAGAAGGTCGACGACTACACCGTGCGCGTCCACGCCAAGCGCGCCGAGCCGCTGTGGGAGACGCTGCTGAATCTGCAGCAGGTCATGATCGTTCCCGAGGACTACACCAAGTCGCTCGCCGGCGATCCGAACGCGATCGAGAACGACGACTACGAGGCCTTCTCGCTCAAGCCGGTCGGCACTGGCCCCTATCGCGTCGCCGAGTTCGTTCCGGGTGAACGCATCGTCTGGGAGCGCTTCGACGGCTTCTGGGGCGAGAAGGCGCCGCTCGACCGGGTGACGGTCAAGCACATGCCGGAAACCGCCTCGCGCATCACCGCGCTGAAGACCGGCGAGGCCGACATCGTCACCAACATCGCGCCCGACCAGCTCGCCCTGATCGACAGCGATCCGGCGATCAAGGCCGCCGGCGCTCCGACCGCGCTGTTCCACGTCATGATCATGAACCAGAACCATCCCAAGCTGAAGGATGCGCGCATCCGCCGGGCGCTGTCGCTGGCGATCGACCGCGACACCCTCAACGAGGCGCTCTGGCTCGGCAAGGCGGTGGTGCCCTCCACCCACACGATGGAGGAATTCGGCCAGCTCTACATGCCCGAGCTGACCACCTTCGAATACGATCCCGAACAGGCGAAGGCACTGCTCAAGGAGGCCGGCTACGACGGCTTCGAGATTACCTTCGACACTGCCGCCGGCTACTACACCAACGGCCTGCTCGCCGCCCAGGCGATCATGGAGATGTGGGCCGAGGTCGGCGTCAAGGGCAAGGTCAACGTCGGCGACAAGTGGACCGGAAACTCGCCGGACCTGATGGTCCGCAACTGGTCCAACCCGATGTATTTTGCCGATCCGTTCGGCAGCTTCGGCGTCATGTGGGCGCCCGGCGGTCCGTCGCAATCCGAAGGCCGGTTCAACACCGACGCCGACTATGCCGAGATCTGGGACCGCTTCCGCTTCTCAGGCGACGTCGAACTGCGCCGCGCCGCCTACGCCGAACTGATGGAGAAGATCAAGAACGATCCCCCGGTCCTGCCGCTTTACCGCCCCTATGAGTCCTGGGCGATGAAGGCGGGCATCGACTGGGCGCCCAAGCCGGGCCACATCCCCTACGTGCTCGATTTCCGCGCCGGCTCGATCTCTTTCAACTGACATGAAACGAGGACGCCGCCGGTCGGCGGCGTCCTCTCCTCCCCATTCTGCCAAGGAAGATCTGCCCGTGTCCGTCCGCATCTGCATCGTCACCGACATCCATCACGGCGCGCCGTCCGCCACCAAGCGCGGCGACACCGCCCTCGACCTGATGGGGGAATTCGCCCGCTTCGCCAACGACGCCCGCCCCGACTTCGTCCTTGATCTCGGTGACCGGATTTCCGACGTCGACCGCGACGCGGACCTCGCGCTTCAACGCGAGGTCGCCGAAGCCTTCAAGGCGGTCGACGCCCCGATCCATCATCTCAATGGCAACCACGACCGGGATTATCTCGAGGTCGAGGACAACGAGGAGATCCTCGGCCAGCCGATGGGCAATACCGTGATCGATGCCGGCGACTGGCGCATCGCGCTGTGGCGCGCCGATGCGAAAATCCTGCGCACGGCCGACCATTCGGGCTTCGTGCTGCGAGAGGCCGACCTGCTCTGGCTGTCGCGCCTCGCCCAGACGGCGAACCGGCCGCTGCTGGTCGTCAGCCACGTGCCGGTGTCCGGACACGCTCAGACCGGCAACTACTATTTCGAAAGGAACCCCTCCGCCTCGACCTATCCGATGGCCGAGCGCGCCCGCGCCGCGCTGGCCCAGGCCAGGGTGCCAGTCGCCTGCATCGCCGGGCACGTCCACTGGAACACGGTGACGACGGTCGACGGCATCACGCACCTGACCCAGCAGTCCCTGACGGAAAGCTTCACGACCCGCGGCGAACCGGCCGGCGCCTTCGGCATGCTGGAACTCGACGACACCATCCACTGGCAGGTGCACGGGCGCGATCCGTTCCGCTTCAGCTTCAGGCCCACCGCGGAGCGCTGGACCCCGCCCCTGCCCGATTTCGCCGCCCATCCCGAATTCTCCGCGCGCCGCAAGGGATTGCTCAAATGACGCATCCGGTGATCAGCGTCGAGGACCTGTGTGTCCGCTTCGGCAGCCATGACGCGGTGAAGGGCCTGTCCTTCGCCATCGCGCCGCGCGAGACCCTGGCGCTGGTCGGCGAGTCGGGGTCGGGCAAATCCGCCACCGCACTGTCGATCCTGCGCCTGATCGAACGCGAAGGCGGCCGGATCGCGTCCGGCCGCATCCTGCTGCGCGACGGCGACGCCGAGATCGACCTGACCGCCCTGTCTGACGCGGATCTGACCACGGTGCGCGGCAACCACATCTCCATGGTGTTCCAGGAACCCATGACATCGCTCAATCCGGTGCTGACCATCGGCGACCAGGTCGGCGAGGTGTTCATCCGCCATCGGGGCATGGGCGCGCGTCAGGCGCTCGCCGCCGCCCGCGACGCCCTCGACCAGGTCCGCATCCCGGAGCCTGCGCGCCGGCTCGCCCAGTATCCGCACGAGTTGTCGGGCGGACTGCGCCAGCGCGTCATGATCGCGATGGCGCTAGCCTGCCGTCCGCGTCTCCTGATCGCGGACGAGCCGTCGACCGCGCTCGACGTCACGACGCAGGCCGAAATCCTCGATCTCATCCGCAGCCTGCAGGAGGAGATCGGCATGGCTATCCTTTTCATTACACATGATATGGGCGTCGTCGCCGAAATCGCCGATCGCGTGGCTGTGCTGCGCAACGGCGTCAAGGTCGAGGAAGCGCCCGTGCACGCCCTCTTCGCCGCCCCGAAGGCCGCATATTCAAGGCAGCTGATGGCGGCGACGCCGAAGCTCGGCTCGGGAACCTGCGCCAAGCCGGCCGGATCCGGATGCGTGCTCGAGGTGAAGGACCTGTCGACGCGGTTCCCGCTCCGCTCCGGACTGCTGAAGAGAGTGCAGGCGGAGATCCACGCGGTCAGCAACGTCTCCTTTTCGCTTGCCGAGGGCGAAACCCTCGGCCTGGTCGGAGAATCCGGCTGCGGCAAGTCGACCCTCGCCCGCTCCGTCCTGCGCCTGATCGAACCGGCCGCAGGCACGGTGCGACTCGCCGGACAGACGCTGACCGGCCTGTCCGCGGACCGGCTGCGCCCTGCCCGCCGCCATGCCCAGATGATCTTCCAGGATCCCTTCGCCAGCCTCAACCCGCGCCTGCCGGTCCACGAGCTGGTTACCGAACCGGCGCGCATCCATGGCCTGGTGACGGCCCGCGATCAACGCGACCTCGCGGTCTCGCTGATCGAAAAGGTTGGCCTTGAGGCGGATGCCATCCACCGCTATCCGCACCAGTTCTCCGGCGGCCAGCGTCAGCGCCTGTGCATAGCCCGCGCACTCTCGGTGAAGCCGAAACTCATCGTCGCGGACGAGGCGGTCTCGGCTCTCGACGTCTCGATCGCCCGGCAGGTCACCGACCTGATGCTCGACCTGCAGGAGCAGGAAGGACTGGCCTTTCTTTTCATTTCACATGACATGGCTGTGGTCGAGCGCCTCAGCCACAGGATCGCAGTGATGTACGGCGGCCGGATCGTGGAAATGGGACCGAGCGCCGAAATCCTCGCCAATCCGCGCCACAGCTACACCAAGCGGCTTCTGGCCGCCGTTCCGACGCCCGATCCCGAACGCAGGCGGCAGGACCGCTCGCCTGTCGCCCTGTCCGCGCCGGTGATCGTCCGCCCTCGCGGCGAAACGGTTCCCGAACTGCCGCTCCAAGAAATCGTCCCGGGCCATTTCGTACGGACGGAAGCGGCCTGATCCGCATTCACTGCGCCGGGGGAAGCGGCGCGGCACCCTCTCCGAGCCAGGCGAGCAGGCCGGCGGCGATCAGTCCGGCCAGCGGCGGCATCATGAACGTCGACAGCAGGCGGATCGCCGCGAAACGCCAGCCGAGCAGCGGCAGTTCGTAGGCGATCACGCGATGGAAGGCGAACACCGACCAGCCGACCAGGAGCGCGACCATCTGCGGCACGCCGGCGCCGAACTGCCACAGGAACACGGCGATCGGGAAGGACGACATCGGCCCGCCGGGCAACAGGCCGCCGGCAACCGAGGCAATCAGGATGCCGGTCGTGCCGCTGTCGCGACCAATCGCCGAGACGATCCACTCGGCCGGGATGAGCTTCGATAGGAACGACGCCGCCAGCAGCGCGAAGACCAGCCGCGGCACGATCGACAGGCCGGTCTTGAGGGCGAAGTCGCCTGCCCCTCGCAGGGCCGGCACACCGCCTTTGCGTACGGCGGCGCCGCCCAGGACGACGACGATGCCCCACAGCAGGGCGACGATGGCGACGGTCATTCGGAGCTCCCGCCCTTGAGTTTCAGACTCGTATGCTCGACGATAAGACGGGCGAAAATGCCGGCCAGAAGCGGCAGCGGCAGGCAGACCACGAACCGCAACAGTGCGAATTCTGGCCCCATGAACGGCAGTTCCCAGACGACGATGCGGTGCAGGCCGATCAGGGCCCAGGACACCAGATAGGCGACCAGCGCGCCGACGTCGGCGCCGGAGGTCCACAGCGCATAGACGAGCGGAAACGAGGTGAACGGTCCCCCGGGCGTGACGATGCCGGCGACGGTGGCGACGAGGAGACCGCGCAGGCCCGACTCCGCTCCCAGATACTCCGCGGCCGTATCCTTGCTGATCAAGGCCTGTGCAAACCCGCCGATCAGCAGGCCGGCAGCGATCTGCGGCAGGACCATGACCAGCAGGCTCGCGGCTTCGATCGTCGCCTGCCAGGCGGCGTCGCCACCCTCCAGAGCGTAGCAGGCAAGACCCGACCCTGCCGCGAGAGCCATGAAGATGCCGGTCGCCTTGTCGAGCTTGAGGGTCATGTCCTGAACCGTTTCCGCGCCGCTCAGTCCCGCTCCCGGGAACCGGACCGCAAGCGTGCAGGCGGGAGGGCTCCCGCCGCTCCGAAGGGGTGCCGCCACAGCCTAGTCGATTCGGTCGCCGCATGCCGTCTCGCGGACGACCCGTGGCCGACCCTTCCGGCCTCAGCGGCTGGAATATTGCACCGGCACGCTGAAGCTGAGCGTCGCGGAACGGATCTCCGGCGGAAACGCCGGCATGGGGGACGCCCGGCGCATGAGCTCGAGCGTCGCCTGGTCGAAAACCGGATGGCCAGAGGACTTCGCGATCGCGACGCCGCTGACGCTGCCGTCCCGCGCCACGGTGAAGCGCAGGACAACGACGCCGGAGATGCCGGCGCGGCTGGCTTCGCGCGGATACTGCTTTGCCCGTCGCAGCCTGGACAGGACCTTGCCCTTGTAGTTCGACGTCGCCGCCAGTCCCTGATCGCCGACCGAGGCGTCCGCACGCCCGATCGCGTTCGAGCCCCCGTCCGCCGAGGTCACGCGTTCGCCACCCCGGCGCGCGGCCGTTTCCGCGCCGCGCGGTTTCGGCGCCGTCCTGGGCTTTTCCCGCGCCGGCGGCGTCTTCGCGACGACGGGCTTCTGCGTTGGAGCCGGCGGCACCGCCTGCGCTTCCGGTGGCCGGACCGGTTCCATGGCCTGCATGGGGACCTGGTCCACCACCGTCGCGGTTGCGGGCGGCTCCAGAGACGCCTCGAGGGGCGTCGCCTGCGTCGGCTCGACCGCCGTCTCCACCGTGACCGTATCCGTCACCCCCGCCTGCACTGGCGTCACCTGAACCGGTGTGACGGCCGCCGCCCCTTGCATCGGCCTGACCGTTTCCACCGGCCGCAGCGGTGCGACGACCGCCTCGTTCACCGGCTGGAGCGGTTCGGCGTCGGGTTCGACGGCCTCGGCATCCGTGCCGACGACCAGATCGTGCAGCGAGCCGACGACGGAGACCGCGCCGCCGAGCGAGGCTTCGACCTGCGCGCCGTCGTCGCGCGCATTCATCACGGCCGACCCGGCGGCATGCAGGCCGGCCGACAGCACCAGACCGAACGCGAGGAGGCGCGACAGGTTCACTTCTGGACCTTTCTCGTGATCAGGACCACCTCTTTCGCTCCGCTCCCGGCAAGCTGTGCCAACACCTCTTCCAGCCGGTCTGCCGGCAGGCCACCGTCCGCGGCGATGCGCAGGCTCCCTGCGCCGGTCTCGGCAGCCGCCTGCGTCGCAAGATAGTCTTCAAGGGTGACCTCCGCGTCGCCGAGAAACAGGCGTCCCTCGCTGTCGATCACGAGGGCGCCGGTCGAGCGGACGTTCTCGTCCTCGCTGATGTTGGCCGGTGGCTCGATCCTGCGGGCGTCGTCGCGCGCGACGGAGCCGGCAAACAGGAAGAAGATCAGCATCAGGAACACGATGTTGATCAGCGGGATCGTGTTGTCCGGCACCGCCCGGCGGCTGGGAACCTTCAGTCGCATGTCGCTTCTTCCGTCCGCGTTCAGTTCCTGTCGGTGAGCAGGACCGTATCAAGGCCCACGGCCCGCGCCTCGACGATGACGTCGATGACGTCCTGCACGCTTGCCGCGGGCCCCGACCAGACCGCCACGGTCCTCGCCTCGTCCTCTCCGAGACTGCGCAGGCGTTCCGCCATCTCGTCCTTCGCCAGCGGCAAGCCGTTCAGATCCATGCTGTCGGCGGCATGGATCCGCAGCAGCGCCGGGCGGATCTTGGCGCCGCCCCCCGAGGCGCCGCCGGCAACCGGCACCAGCTGGTATTTCGTGAAGGACGAGGCCAGCATGAAGAACAGCAGCAGCAGGAAGATCACGTCGATCAGCGACGTCAGGCCGACGGCCTTGCGCCGCGCCCTTAGCCTAGAGCGCATGGCGGGGTCCCAGGGCCTGCGGCTCCATGGCGACGACCTTGCCGGCCGGCCGTTCGGCCGCCGCCCCGGTGAAGAACGCCGTCACTAGCGCCTCCATTTCGTTCTGCTCGCGTTCGATGATGCCGTCGAACCAGCCGACCACGGCGGACACCGGGATGGCGATCGACAGTCCGACGGCGGTGGTCAGCAGCGCGACCCAGATGCCGCCGGCCAGCACCGAGGGGTCCACTGCGGCGCCGGCGCCCTGCATGGCCCTGAACGCCTCGATCATGCCGAGCACCGTTCCGAGCAGGCCGATCAGCGGCGCGGTCTGGGAAATCATGTCCAGCGGCCGCAGATAGGCGCGCAGGGCCGCCAGTTGGCCGAGACAGACGCGCTCGATGTCCTCGCGCAGCAGCTCGCTCCTGGTGCCCTGCTGGGCGCGGCCGTGGATGAGCTTGAGCAGGATCCCGTTCTGGACCGACCGGCCCGCCCGCACCAACTTGACCGCCTCCTGCTCGCGTCCGTCGAGGACCAGGCCGAGCGCCTTGCGCGCGTCCGCGTACCGGCCGACACCAGCAAGGGAGAACTGCAGCAGCTTCGCGATGACGAGACCGACGGCCACAACCGACATCACCAGCAGGATGAGCACCACCGGCCCGCCGGACTCGACCAGATCGGCCAGGGGGCGGGCGAAGGACGGCACATGCGCGCCTAGATCGGACAGCATGGAAAACTCTCTTGATTGGCTACAGGATCAGGTCGATGGGCAGTCGGGATTTTAGCCGCAGCCTGCCGAGGCAGGAGCCGGGCGCGACGGCGACACCGTCGCAGGTGCGCACGTCGTTGACCAGAAGCCGGGATACCTCTTCGCACGGCGATTTCGCGACATCGTACTGCTGGACGCGGGTCTTTCCGGCGGGCAGCGCGCCGAGGTCGACCCCGGCATAGCCGGACACGCCCTCGTCCTTGTCGAACACGACGAGATCGACGGCAAGGGCCGTGAGCGGCTCGCTCATGTCGTTGCGCACCAGCAGCGTGACCCGGCACGCGCCGCCGACGGTCTCGGCCTTGTTCAGTTCCAGGACCAGCCCTCCGCCCTCCTGCCCCGCCGCGGTCGCGAAGGCCGGCGCGCACAGCAGGACCGCAACGGCCAGGATTCGAAGCGAACGGATCATGCGGAAGCTCCTTTGTTGGCCTTCAGGCCGGGATCGGCTCGTCGGAAATCAGGATCGGATAGCCGGCGCTGCAGCGTTCCATGCGTGCCGACACGCCGTACACGTATGCGATCAGATCCGGTGTCACGACCTCGGCCGGCGTGCCGCAGGCCGCCACGCGGCCGTCGCGCAGCACGATCAGAAGGTCGCAGAAGCGCAGCGCCAGGTTAATGTCGTGGACGGCGATGATCGCGATCGCCTGCGCGGCCTCGACATAGGAGCGGCTCAGCCGTACCGCCGCCAGCTGCCAACGCAGGTCCAGTGCGCTGGTCGGCTCGTCCAGCAACAGCAGCTGCGGTTCGCGCATCAGTGCCAGGCACAAGCCGACAAGCTGGCGCTTGCCGCCGGACAGTTCCTGCAGCGGGCGATGCGCCTCCGCCAGCAGCCCGAGATCGCGCAGCAGGTCGGCCATGCGCCGGTCGAGCTCGACATCCGACAGGGGCAGGTCCATGGCCCTCGCATAGCTGCGCATGAGTTCGAACGGCGACAAGGCCGAGCCCTGCGGCGGCGACTGCGGCATCAGCGCGATCACCCCGCTGCGGTCCCTCGCCTTCATGGCCCGGACATCCCTGCCGTCGCAGGTGATCGTACCGCCGAAGTCGCTGCCGATGGCGATCGTGCGCAAGAGGGTCGACTTGCCGGACGCGTTCGGACCGATCAGGCCGACGACCTGTCCAGGCACGAGATCAGGGACCGTCACGCCGTGAAGGATCTGGCGGCTGCCGATCCGCACCGAAACGTCCGTGAGCGAAATCACCGCCATCCCGCGTCTCCGCGCCTGATGGCGATCAGCGCGAGGAACACCGGCACGCCGACGATGGCCGTGATGATGCCGACCGGTACGATCGCGCCGGGAATCACCGACTTCGACAGGCAAGAGGCGAGCGACAGCACGGCCGCGCCAGTCAGGCACGCACCTGGCACCAGAAAGCGATGATCCTCGCCCAGCAGCATGCGGGCGATATGCGGACCGACCAGCCCCACGAATCCGATCGTGCCGACGAAACATACAGCCACCGCGGCCAGCACGGAAACGCGCAGCATGACCAGAAGGCGGATGGTGCGGATCGCGAAGCCGGCACTGCGCGCCTGGTCCTCGCCGCCGCGCAGGACCGTCAGCACCCAGACATCACGCAGGCTGATCGGCAGGATCAGGAGAAACACCGCCGAGACGACAGCGACCTCAAGCCAGCCCGCCCGGGTTAGGTTGCCGATGCTCCAGAACACGATCTGCTGGATGGCATCGTCGCTTGCCACATATTGAAGGCCTGCCGTCAGCGCTTCGCAGAGAAACACCAGCGCGATGCCGTAGAGAACGACCGTTCCCGTTGATCCGCCCTGCAGGCTCGCAAGGCTCAGGATCGTCAGGGCCGCCGCAAGCGCGAAGAAAAAGGCGAAGCCGGGCAGCAGGAACGCAGATCCGATGAAACCGGGATTGGGCTGCAGCACGATGAAGAACGACGCCCCGAGTGTCGCCGCCGAGGATATGCCGAGGGTGAAGGGGCTGGCGAGGGGATTGTTGAGCGTCGTCTGGGTCTCAACTCCGGCGAGCCCCAGAGCGGCACCCACGGCCAGCGCGATGAGCGCATCCGGCATGCGGACCTGCCAGATCACGATCTGCATGCGCGGTTCGAGGCTGTCGGGCCGGATCAGGCTGAGCAGGATGTCGCCCAGGCCGAGATCGGCCGGACCCGCCGAAAGGTCAGCCAGAAAGGCGGCAACCGTCAGCATCCCCAGTCCGACCAGGATCGCTGTCCGCCGCAGGGCGATACTCCGATAGGCGGCAAACAATCCGTCGGCTGGCGCGGAAACCATCATTCGTCGACACTCACGGCATAGAGGCCGGGCGACTCCAGCGGAAAGAACCGCCTGTGGATCTCCTGCATCGTCGCCTCGGGGTCAAGATCGGCGAACAGGTCCGGATGGATCCACTTGGCGAAGCTTTCGAGCGCATAGATGTTGAACGGGGAATTGTAGAAGCCGTGCCAGATCGCATGGGCACGGCCGGTCGTGACCGCCGAGAGGGACTCGATGCCCGCGGCGGGAACGGCCGCCCTCGCCGCCTTGCGCGCCAGCGCCTCGTCGACGCCCAGACCCAGCACCATGACCGGCATCCCGCCGTCCAGTTCGGCGACCGAGCCTGATGCCGTGCCGATCCAGACGTCGGGATTTTCCGTCAGCAGGAACTCCAGCGTATGCCGGCCAACCGGCCCGGGCGCGACGCGCGCGGATATGTTCTCGCCGCCCGCCACGCCGACGAAGGGTCCGAGCATGCCGCTCGCCATGCCGACGCAGCAGGGCATGCGCCCGACATGCGCCTGCAGGAACACCGTCGGCCGCCTGGCGTCCATGCCGGCGACGCGCTCCTCGATAAGCGCCTTGCGCGCGTCGTAGAAGCGGATGTACTCGTCCGCTTCCGCGCTGCGTCCCAACACCTCGCCCATGAGGCGGATCGACGCCGTCGTATTGTTGAGCGGATCCATGCGGAAATCGATGAACACGACGGGAATGCCGGCCGCCTCAAGCTGAGAGACGAACTCCTTGTCCTCGACGCTGGGTCCGTGCCCGCTCATCGACAGGATCGCCACATCCGGACCGAGCGCGATGATGGCTTCGGCGGAAGCGCCCGTCTCTGTGCCGACCACCATCGGGATGTCCGCCGTCTCCGGGAACCTGGCCTTCAGGTGGGAGAGCATGTCCGGATCCGTGCGACCGAGGTCGGACAGGATGTATTTCACGCGCGCCACCGGATTGTCGCGGTCGAGCAACGCAAGGGCGGTCAGGACCCGGCCGTCGCCGAGGACAATGGTTTCGGACGGCCCGTCAAGGGTGACGGTCCGACCGGCGACATCGGTCACTTCCAGCGCGACAACACGCGAGGCGAAGACGAGCCCTAGGGCGACAACGAGCAGTCTGATCATGATCTGGGTATCCGTTGCCGGACCGGCGCGCTTGCCTGCGGCTGCAGGCTCTCCTGCCAGGTCAGCTTGAGTTGCTCGCGCCAGGCGAAGCGTTCCAGGTGATCGTCGATGACGCCTTTCAGTCGCGGCAGGTTCTCGCGCGACGGCGTCTCGCACAGAATGGTCAGCATCCCGTCACGCGCTTCCATCCGGCAAGAGCCGAACGGGAAATCGACCGTGCCGGTTTCCGGCGTCCAGTTTGCTGGAACCTTGTGCGCAAAATGCTTGCACAGCTGCTGGAGGTATTTCGAGGCTGAGGCTGTCTCTGCGCTTGTCGAGAGGAGATACATGGCCTTGGCTATCCGCTGGTTCTGACAATGAAACGAGCCGGTTTCGCCGGCTCGACCGTCGATGGGCAATCCGGCTTCAGAACTTTGCCGACGCCGACAGGTAGAAGGTTCGGCCCGGCGAGTTGACCGGCGTCACCGTTGCGGTCTGGTTGTAGGTACCGCGGCTGTAATAGGTCTCGTCGAAGAGATTGTTTACTTCCGCGCGCAGCGTAAATTCGGTCTTGTCGACCTTCTTTTTCCACTCGCCGAAGATGTCGACGACTCCATAACCCGGAATGGGATTGACGTATCCGTTCCGCGCCAGGTCCGCGTTGGAATATTCGAAGGCGATTTCCGCATTGGCGCCGATGGTCACGTTGTAGTCGGTGAAGGTATAGCCGGCACCCAGGTTCAGCATGTCGCCGACCGGAACACCGTTGTTGTAGTCGCCGGCCAGCGCGATGCGGTTGCCATACTTGACGTCGGCATGGGTGAAGGCGGCCGACACGTAGGCGTTGGTCCAATCATAGCGGGCCGACAGGTCGAAGCCCTGCGACACCAGGTCGTCGCCGTTGATGCGCTGGCGCGGCGTCGAGGTGAAGTTGTAGCCGACCGGATTCAGCATCTTGATGTAAAACAGCTTGGCGCCGAGGGTCAGCCCGCCCAGCTCGTATTCGAGACCGAGCTTGGCGTTATGCGCCCAGGTCGGCTTCAGGTTGCTGGCATAGACATAGTTCGCCGCGTGGAACAGCGCCGCCTCGGACTGTTCGATGCCACCAAAGACATAGGCATAGCCGCCCCTCAGCGTGAGGCCCTCGACGACCTCGTAACCGAGGTCAATGTTCGGCGACAGACCGAAATTGTCGAAGGTCTGACCGTCCACGGCGTCGTAGCTCTGGAAATCGGCGCGCAGACCCGTCGAGACGTCGAACCGCTCGAAGGGCGTGAGCCGTGCCTGGACATAGGCGCCGACGTTGCTGATGCTTTCGGAGACGTCGTTCGCGAAGTGGAACCGCTCGACGTCGATTTCGTCCTTATAGAAATCGAAGCCGGCGGTGATGTCGCCGAAGCCGAAATGGAACGTGTTCTGGGCCAGGCCGCCGACCGACCGCACCTCCGAATTGAAGTCGCCGGAGGCGCGCGCGTAGCCCGCCTTGTTCGGCCGTTCCAGCGCGTTCTTGTTGTAGTAGATCCGGACCTTCGGATCGAACAGGCCGTCGGCGTTTTCGTTGGTGTAGGTGAATACCGCCGTCAGACGTTCATAAAGGTTGTCGTTCATCGCCGCGTTGACGAACCCCATGTTCGTGCGCAGGCGCCGGTAGCCGTCGTCCCGGTAATATTCGCCCGAAACCTCGAACCGGTGGCCCTCGCCGCTCTGATAGGCGACCTTGCCGAGACCGTTCCACAGATCCGCGGCGGTACCCGGTTCCTGCCGCCCGTCGCCGTCCGAGTAGTCCTGTCCTTCAGAACGGGTCAGCGCGGCGAGCATCTCGAAGCCGTGCGCCATGCCGTAGGCGGCGTTGGTCAGCTTGATGGTTTCGGAATTCGTGTCGTAGCCGACGCTGACATAGGCCCCGAAGGTCTGGCCGTCGTCCAGCATGTCGCGGGCGCTCACGGTCTCGAACAGCACCGCACCGCCGAGGGCGCCGGGGCCGTAGTCGGCGGGGGCAACGCCCTCGTTGATGGCGATCGATTTCAGGAAGATCGGGTCGATCCCGGTGTTGCCGTTGTGGTGCCAGACGTTGTTCTTCTGCCGCGCGCCGTCGATCGTGACATTGAGCTTGGATTCGTCGATGCCGTGGACGTAGAACTTCTGCGAGGCCGTGCTGCCGCCGGCAACCGTGACGGAAGGCATCGCGCTGAACAGCTGCTTCAGGTCCGTCGGCTGCGTGCGGGCGATGTCCTCCCGGTCGATGATCACGTCCTTGTCCAGGCTGTCGCTCGTCTTGGCGGCCTCGTCGACGACGACGACGGGTTCGAGCGTTTCAAGCGTCTGCGCCATCGACGCGCCCGCACCAAGAGTCAGGACGCTGGCCGATCCCAACAGCCGCACCAGACGGCGATACCCACGAGACATCCGTTTCCCCATTCCCTATCGGCCGCGCGCAACCGCGCCGCCTTGGCCCAACAATCGATGCTCTGCCGGCCAAAACTTGACCGGCAAATTCATATATTGAATAAAGGCAGGTAGAGCTGCGGAGCAATCGGCATGGCCTTTGCGAGAGCGCCAATCTCGTTTGCGGAACGCCGCTTGGGCCAGCGCGATGTCTTCGCGGCATGCCCTTCGGGGCGCCCGGCCCAGGCCCCCTGCCGGGCAGCGTGTCATGGTATGAGCAACATGCAGATGAGCCCGACGACCACCTTCGTGACCAAGGCCGACCTGAGACGACCCGATATCGACCGTCCGGTGCTTTCGCTCACGCCCGACCTGGAATCGGAAGACCGCGTCCTCCGGGGCCGAATCGCATTTCTCGATCTCGGCGGCGGAATTTCCGTGCATTTCTCGAATGCCGAGGACCTGCACGACCTGAAGACGGTTGCCGAATCCCGGCCGCGCCTGAGCGTCTCGATCTTCCTGGAGGGTTCGGTCGAGGCCAGCGTCGGCCCCATGCCGATCCCGATGCCGCGCTATCTCGAAAAGAAAGCCCATTGGCAGCCGGTCGCGACGATCTTCGCCCAGGCGCGGACGGAACGCTTCGTCCGCCAGGCGCACAAGGGACGCCGGCTCAAGAAGGTCACCATCACCCTCGAGCCCCATTGGCTCGAGCAGATGGGACAGCCCGACGCCCCCGACCTGCGGGCCATCCGGGACTTCGCGGGCTGCCACCTCGCCTGCCGCTCATGGACGCCGAGCGCCCATGCCGTTTCGCTGGCCGAACAGATCATCGGATCCCCGGCGCTGTCGCCGTTCCTTCTGAGGCTTTATGTCCAGAGCCGCGTCCTGGGCATTCTGGAAGAGGCCTTCGCTCAGGTCGCCGGCCAGGGGGCGGTCGAGCACCCGGGGCCGGTTCGCGCCGCCGATCGCCTGAAGCTTCAGGGCATCGACGCCTATCTCGAGCAGCATCTCGGCGAGCCGGTCACCGCCGACCTCCTCGCCCGCGAATTCGGCATGAGTCTTGCCACGCTGCAGCGCCTGTTCGCTGCCGCCTACGGCACCTCGGTGTCGCGCTACATCCGACAGTTCAAGCTCGAGCGGGCGCGCCGGGCCCTGGAGCGCGATGCCGTCAGCGTCGCCGAAGCGGCCTATCTGGTCGGCTACGGCAGCCCGGCGAACTTCTCGACCGCCTTCAAGCGCTGTTTCGGCATGTCGCCGCGCACCGTCCAGGAGCGCTGAGGCTCTCCCGGAAACAGGAGACGACGGCTCGGGCGCCGTTACAAGCCGAGGTAGGCTTCGCGCACGCGCGGATCCGCGATCAGCTCTCCCGCCGGTCCGGCCATGGTGATCCGCCCCGTCTCCATGACATAGGCACGGTCGGCGATCGACAGCGCGGCGAAGGCGTTCTGCTCGACCAGCAGCACCGTCACGTCGAGGCCGCGCAAGGTCCTGACCACGTCGAGGATCTGGTCGACCAGGATCGGCGCCAGCCCCATGCTCGGCTCGTCGAGCAGCAGGCAGTTTGGCCGGCCCATCAGCGCCCGCGCGATCGCCAGCATCTGCTGCTGGCCGCCCGACAGGCCGCCGGCCGACAGGTTGCGCTTCTCCCTCAGCACCGGGAACATCGCGTAGGCATCCGCCATGTCCTTGTCGACGCGCGCGTCCGAAAACAGATAGGCGCCCAGCCGCAAGTTCTCCTCGACCGTCAGGTTGGTGAAGATCTGGCGGCCTTCCGGCGACTGCGACAGGCCCAGGCCAACGCGCCGGTGCGCCGGCAGCCGCGAGATGTCGTCGCCGCGAAACAGCACCTTGCCTGCCGAAGCCGGCTGCACGCCCGACAGGCAGCGCAGCAGGGTCGTCTTGCCGGCCCCGTTGGCGCCGATCACGGTGACGATCTCTCCCGAGTGGACTTCAAGGTCGATGCCGTGCAGCACCTCGATGCGCCCGTACTTGCTGCGCAGGCCTTCAACGGAGAGCATCGGCCGCCTCCTTGCCGCCGTGCGCGCCGAGATAGGCCTCGATCACCCGCGGATCGCGCGCGACGTCCTGCGGCGCGCCCTCGGTGATCTTCTCGCCGTGGTCGAGCACGACGATGTGCTTGGATATCTTCATGACCAGTTTCATATCGTGCTCGACGAGGAGCACGGCGATGCCTTCCTCGGCGACCTGTGCGATCAGCCGGTCGATCTCCTCGGTCTCCACCGCGTTGCATCCGGCGGCCGGCTCGTCGAGCAGCAGCAGGCGCGGCCGGCAGGCGAGCGCGCGCGCGATCTCCAGCCGCTTGAGCGCACCGTAGGACAGCGACGAGGCGACCTGCTCGGCGCCGCGTTCGAGCCCGACTCGCGCCAGCAACGCGCGGGCCGCTTCCTCGGTTTCCCGGTTGCGCCGGCGCGAGGCCGGCAGGGCGAACAGATCGGCCAGCGTGTGGCGGCCTTCGGCGAGATGCCGGCCGGCCATGACGTTTTCCAGCACGCTCATCTGCAGGAACACCTGCAGGTTCTGGAACGTGCGCGACAGTCCGCGCGCGGCAAGGTCCTGCGGCGCCAGCCCGGTCACGTCCTCGCCGGCC
Organism: Polymorphum gilvum SL003B-26A1; assembly: GCF_000192745.1. Lineage (NCBI taxonomy): Bacteria > Pseudomonadati > Pseudomonadota > Alphaproteobacteria > Rhodobacterales > Paracoccaceae > Polymorphum > Polymorphum gilvum. The sequence continues at coordinate 2,282,461 of NC_015259.1, read as the reverse complement.
AGCACGACCTGGCCGCGGGCCGGCATGTAGACGCCGGAAATCATGTTGAACAGCGTCGTCTTGCCGGCACCGTTGGGCCCGATCACGGACACGATCTCGCCCGGGCCGACCCGGAAGCCGACGTCGTCGACAGCCTTCAGGCCGCCGAAGTCGATGCCGAGTCCCTCGACAGACAGAAGCGTCATCTCTCCCTCCGTCCGAACAGCTTGGCGAGGCTCGGCACCAGCCCTTCGCGCAGGAAGATCATCACCAGCATCATGATCAGGCCGAGCACGATGTGCTCGTAATCGTGGAAGACGGTCAGCACCTGCGGCAGCGCGGTCAGGATCGATGCGCCGGTCACCGCGCCGAGCACGGTGCCCGCGCCGCCGAGTACGGTCATGGTCACCATCTGGATCGAATGCAGGAACCCGGCGATGTCGGGCGACACGAACCGGTTCATCATCGCCAGCAGCGAGCCGGCAACGGAAGCATAGACGGCCGAGATAACGAAGGCCGTCAGCTTGTAGCGCGCGACGTCGACGCCGACGGTGCGCGCCGCAATTTCCGAATCGTGCAGCGAGCGCAGCGCGCGCCCGGTCGGGCTGTCCTGCAGGTTGAGCACGAGCCACGCCCCGGCGAGCAGCACCAGGCCCGAGAACCAGTACCACAGCTCCGGTGCCCTGACCGAGATCCCGATCTCCCGCAGCGCCGCGCGCAGGCCGAGATCCTCGACCGCCATGCCGTCCGGTCCGCCGGTCAGATGCGCCTCGTTGGTCAGCACCATCGATACGAGGATGCCGAAGCCGAGCGTCGCGACCGCCAGGTAATGTCCCTTCAGCCGCAGGATCGGCCGGCCGACAAGCCAGGCGATGCCCCCCGACAGGACTGCGCCGAACACGAGACTGGCGGCCGGCGGCAGGCCCAGATGCAGCGGGCCGAGCGCGCAGGCATAGGCGCCGATGCCCGAAAAGCCCGCATGGCCGAGACTGATCTGGCCGGCGTAGCCGATCAGCACCACGAGCCCGGTCACCGCGAGGCCGTTGATGAACATCAGCGTGCCGACCCGGTAGTAGAACGCACTGGGGAAGAACAGCGGGGCGACGGCGATCAGGACCACCAGCGCCAGCAGGGTGATGTGCTTCCGCTTGAGGCTGCGCATGGCCTACACCCGATTGACCGAGGTCTTGCCGAACATGCCGTTGGGCATGACGAACAGGACCGCCAGGATGACGATGAAGGCGGCTGCATCCTTGTAGCTCGAACTGATGTAGCCCGCGGTCATCGCCTCGATCAGGCCGACCGCCAGCCCGCCGACCAGCGCGCCGAACGGATTGCCCATGCCCCCGAGCATGGCCGCCGCGAAGCCCTTGAGCGCGAGCGTGATGCCGATATCGTAGCTGGTCAGCGTGATCGGTGTCACCAGAACGCCGGCCACCGCGCCGATCGCCGCCGACAGGGCGAAGCTCAGCGTCATGACGAAATTGGTGTTCACGCCGACCAGCTTGGCGGCCAGTCGGTTATTGGCGGTCGCCAGCACGGCCTTGCCAGTCAGCGTGCGCGTGAAAAAGCCATAGAGTCCGAGGAAGACGACAGCGGCGCCGAACACCACCCACAGGCTCTGCGGCAGGATCGTCGCGCCGGCGACGACGAACGGCGCGTCGCCGGAAAAGCTCGGGAAGCGGTGCAGCTGCTTGTCGAACACGATCTGCGCCACGCCGCGCAGGAAGATCGATGCGCCGATGGTGATGATGATCAGGGTGACCACGGAAGCGTTGCGCGCCGGTTCGATCGCCAGCTTGTTCAGCGCGATGCCGACGGCAGCCGCGATCACGACGGCGAGGATCGCCGCGGCCGCGAGCGGCAGCCCGGCCGCATGCAGGAAGACCGTCGTCATGCCCCCCAGCATGACGAACTCCCCTTGGGAGAAATTCACCACGTCGGAGGCGTTGTAGATGATCGTGAAGCCGAGTGCGACGAGCGCGTAGACGGCGCCGACGGTCACCCCGGAAAAGACGAATTGCAGCAGTTCGGACATGTCGTTTGGTTCCGCACCGGCGCCGACCGGCCGAAAGGACCGTAGGGTCCCGAAAGCCGGGAAACAAGACGTCGTCCGGTCCGCCTCGGTCGAGGCGGACCGGACACAGACCGCCGTCAGTCGACGATGGTCCAGTCGCCGTTGCGGATCTCCAGCATGCGGAATGCCGACAGGTCGAGTCCCATGTGGTCCTCGGCCGACATGTTCACCACGCCGGCGGTGCCGACGAAGCCCTTGGTGTTCTCGATCTCGTCGCGGATCGCCGCCGGGTCGGCCGAACCGGCCCGCTCGATCGCCTCGACCAGGATCATGAACGCGTCATAAGCGTGACCGCCGAAGGTCGACACCGGCTTGCCGGTCGCCTTCTCGTAGGCATCGCGATAGCCGACGACGACCGCCTTCTGCGGATCGCTGCCGTCGAGCTTGTCGGCGACCAGAAGCGCCGCTGCCGGCAGGCGCACGCCTTCGGCCGCGTCCCCGGCGAGCTCGATGAAGCTCTTGGAAGCGACGCCGTGCGACTGGTAAAGCGGCACCTGGAGGTTGAGCTGCTTGAAGTTGCGCGTGACGATCGCCGGACCCTGGCCGAAGCCCGGATTGAGCACCGCCTGCAGGCCGGCGGTATTGCCGATCTTGGTCAGCTGCGGCGTCATGTCCGCATCCTTGGGACCATAGCTCTCGTCGGCGACGATCTCGATGCCGTACTCGCCGGCAAGCGCGAGGCACTGCTCGCGCATGGAGGTCTCGAAGCCACCCGACCCGGAGATCAGGCCGACCTTGGTCAGCCCGCGCGCCTTCATGTCTCCGTAGATCTTGCCGCAGGCCATCTTGTCGGTGTGCGGGGTCTTGAACACCCACTTCTTCACCGGCTCGACGATCACGACCGCGCCGGCAAGCGAAATGAACGGGATCTCGGCTTCCTCGAACACCGGGATCATGGCCATGGTCGTGCCGGTCGTGGTGCCGCCGATCACGGCAACGACCTCGTCGTCCTCGACCAGGCGGGTGGCAAAGGTGCGGCCGTTGTTCGGGTCGCCGCCGTCGTCATAAAGGATCAGCTGGACCTTTTCGCCCTTGATGCCGCCCTTCTCGTTGATCTCGTCGACCAGCATCTGAAGCGTCTTGGCTTCCGGATCGCCGAGGAACGACGCGGGCCCCGTCTGCGACAGGGACGCGCCGATTTTGATGTCTGCGACAGCCGGCACACCGGATGCCGACACCGCCGCAACGGCCAGGACGGCGACCGTTGCCTTAAAAGAATCGAGCAGTTTCATTGAGTTCCTCCCACTGCGTTTGGCCCGCTGCGTTTTGCAAGGCTGCCCTCAGGTAGAGTGCCTGCGCACAAGGCGCCGCTCCCGATCACGCCGGTCCTCTTCCGGCGCGTTCGGCTCCCCCGAACTCCCCTCGCATCGGCCGACGCCGCCAGACAGCCTCCCGCCCTCCTCGGCGGTTCAGAGGCTGCCGGCACAGTCGCGGCGCAACGGTTATATTGACCGTCCGGTCGGTTTATGCAACATCTTTCTTCCATCGGGCACCCGATGCGGGCAGGCTGGCCACAGTCGGCGACCGCAAGGCGCCCGGGGAGGAGATAACGCATGGATATGCAGGACACCGTCCTGGTCGACGTATCGGCCGGGGTCGCACGGCTGACGCTCAATCGGCCCGATAAGCTGAATGCTTTCAACGATGCCCAGCACCGCGCGCTCCGCGACGCGTTGCAGGCGGCGGCCGGCGACGGTTCGGTCCGCGCCATTCTGCTGACCGGAGCCGGCCGGGCGTTCTGCGCCGGCCAGGATCTCGGCGACCGGGACCCGTCCAAGATGTCCGGCACGCCCGATCTCGGCGACACGCTGGAGCGGTTCTACAACCCGCTGGTGCGCCTGATCCGATCGATCGAGAAGCCGGTCGTGTGCGCCGTCAACGGCGTTGCCGCCGGCGCGGGGGCCAACATCGCGCTTGCCTGCGACATCGTGCTGGCGGCGCGGTCGGCGCGGTTCATCCAGGCCTTCAGCAAGATCGGCCTCATTCCCGATTCCGGCGGCACCTGGTCGCTGGCGCGCCTCGTCGGCGAGGCGCGCGCCAAGGGGCTTGCCCTGACCGGGATGCCGCTCAGCGCCGAACAGGCCGCCGACTGGGGCCTGATCTGGAAAGCCGTCGACGACGACGCCCTGATGAGCGAAGCCGAGAGCCTCGCCGCCGGCTTTGCCGGTGGCCCGACCATCGGTCTCGGCCTAACCAAGCAGGCGATCCAGGCGGCTGCCACCAATTCGCTCGATGCCCAGCTCGACCTCGAACGCGATCTGCAGCGCGAGGCCGGCGCCACCTCGGACTACGCCGAGGGCGTCGCCGCGTTCCTGGCCAAGCGCCCGCCCGCCTTCACCGGGAGGCGCTCGTGACGCCGGTCGACCGGATGAGCCCTCAGGAACTCGCCGAGGCGAGTGCACGGGCCATGTGGGCAGACGACACCGCCACACAGGAACTCGGCATCAGCCTCGACCGGATCGGCCCCGGCACGGCGACGCTGTCCATGACCGTGACGCCGGCCATGACCAACGGTCACAAGACCGGCCATGGCGGCTTCATCTTCGCCCTCGCCGATTCCGCCTTCGCCTTCGCCTGCAACAGCTACAACCAGCGTACCGTCGCCCAGCACTGCTCGATCACCTACCTGGCCCCCGCGCGCGCCGGCGACCGACTCACCGCAATCGCCACCGAAACAGCACGCGGCGGCCGCAGCGGTCTCTACGACGTCCGGGTGATCAACCAGAACGGCGACCACGTGGCCGAATTTCGCGGCCATTCGCGCACCGTCAAGGGCACCCATCTGCCGGGACCGACCATCGACTAGGCAACCGCCCCGGACGTCTGACACGCGCGTCCTTCGGCACGAACAAGAAGCGTCATCCTCGGGAGGAGACCAATGGAAGACCTTGCCCCCAGGCCCGGCGACCTGGACCCCATCGAGACCGCCTCGCGCGACGAGATCGAGGCGCTGCAGCTGGCGCGGCTCAAGGCAACGCTTGCCCATGCCTATGCCAATTCGCCCTTCTACCGCGCCCGCTTCGATGCCGCCGGCGTCCATCCGGACGACCTCAGGACCCTGTCCGACCTGTCGAAATTCCCGTTTACCGTGAAGACCGACCTGCGCGACACCTACCCCTTTGGCATGTTCGCCGTCCCGCGTGAGCAGATCGTCCGCCTGCACGCCTCCTCCGGCACAACCGGCAAGCCGACGGTGGTCGGCTACACCCGGCGCGACATCGACACCTGGGCCGACGTGGTCGCCCGCTCGATTCGCGCCTCGGGCGGCCGGCCCGGCGACATCGTCCACGTCGCCTACGGCTACGGCCTGTTCACCGGCGGGCTCGGCGCCCACTACGGCGCCGAGAAGCTCGGCTGCACGGTGGTGCCGATCTCCGGCGGCATGACCGAGCGACAGGTCACGCTGATCGCGGACTTCCGGCCGCGCATCATCATGGTCACGCCCTCCTACATGCTGTCGATCCTCGACGAGTTCCGCCGGCAAGGCATCGACCCGCGCGAAACCTCGCTCGCCGTCGGCATCTTCGGCGCCGAACCCTGGACCAACGCCATGCGCACCGAGATCGAGCAGGCCTTCGACATGCACGCCGTCGACATCTACGGCCTGTCGGAGGTGATCGGGCCCGGCGTCGCCAACGAATGCGTCGAGACCAAGGACGGCCTGCACATCTGGGAAGACCACTTCTATCCCGAGATCATCGATCCGGTTACCGGCGAGGTGCTACCCGACGGCTCGGAGGGCGAACTGGTGTTCACCTCGCTGACCAAGGAGGCCCTGCCGATCATCCGCTACCGCACGCGCGACCTGACCCGCCTGCTGCCCGGCACGGCGCGCTCGATGCGCCGCATGGAAAAAATCACCGGCCGCTCCGACGACATGATCATCCTGCGCGGCGTCAACGTCTTCCCGACTCAGATCGAGGAGCTGATCCTCAAGTGCCGTGGCCTGGCGCCGCATTTCCAGATCGAACTGACGCGCGACGGCCGGCTCGACATGATGACGGTGAATGTCGAGGCGACGCCGGCACAGGCCTCCGCCGAGGCGCGCGCGGCCTCCGCAAGGGAACTCGCCCACCACATCAAGAGCGTGATCGGCGTCAGCACCAAGATCCAGGTGAACGACCCCGGCAAGGTGGAACGGTCGCTCGGCAAGGCCCGGCGCGTCGTCGATCACCGACCCAAATCATAGCTCCGGAACGGGCCGCCGACGGCTGAGACCGCCCGGCCCCGACGGGACCGCCACCCGCCCCAAGGACGAAGGCTCGCCATGGCCCGCACCCGCGCTGCCGACTACGACGACAAACGCAACGCCATCCTCAACCGCTCGGCGGCGCTGTTCGCCGCAAAGGGCATCGACCGCGCCGCCATGTCGGAGGTCGCGCGCGCCTGCGGCGTGTCCAAGGCGCTGCTCTACCACTATTACGCCAGCAAGGAAGACCTGGTCTTCGACATCATCCACGCCCACCTGTCGGAGCTCGACGAGGCGATCGCAGAGGCCGACGCGCCCGACCTCGCCCCCGACCAGCGCCTGCGCGCCCTGGTGCGCCGAACGCTCGAGGCCTATCGCGACGCCAACGACAAGCACAAGGTCCAGCTCGCCGGCGTGCCCGCCCTGCCCGCCGACAAGGCAGAGGCGATCAAGGCCATCGAGCGGCGCATCGTGCGCCGCTATTCCGACGCCCTCCTCGCCGTCAACCCCGACCTCAACCGCGACCGCCCGCTGCTGCGCCCGGTCACCATGAGCCTGCTCGGCATGCTCAACTGGGTCTACATGTGGTTCCGGCCCGACGGACCCATCTCGCGCGAGGACTACGCCGACATCGCCGCAACCCTCGTCCTCGAAGGCGTCAAGGCCGTCCGCTGAGGAAACGGCCCGCTCAGGGCCATGTCTTGGCGACCAACGTCAGCACGTCGTATTGCGCCACCACCGCGCCGTTCTGGTTGGTCACCGTGGCGTCCCAGCGCACCTCGCCGTAGTCGGCCCCCTCGCGCGGATTGATCTCCTTGCAGGTCAGCGCGACCTGCAGCGTGTCGCCCGGATAGACCGGCGTCAGGAAGCGCAGATTGTCGACGCCGTAGTTGGCCAGCACCGGCCCCGGGTCCGGCTGCACGAACAGGCCGGCCGCCACCGAAACGACGAAATAGCCGTGCGCCACCCGCCCGTCGAAGAACGGATTGGCCTTCGCCGCCGCCTCGTCCATATGGGCATAGAAGGTGTCGCCGGTGAACTCGGCGAAATGCTCGATATCCTCCAGCGTCACGGTGCGCGTGCCCGTGATCAGCTGGTCGCCGATCTCAATCTCCGCCAGCGACTTGCGGAACGGATGCACGCCGTCGCTGCGCGTCGCGGCACCCCGGATCCAGCGTCCGGCGACCGCCGTCACGAGGTCCGGTGCACCCTGGACCGCGCAGCGCTGCAGGAAATGGGTGACCCCGCGCACGCCGCCCATCTCCTCGCCGCCGCCGGCCCGACCCGGGCCGCCGTGGATGAGCACCGGCAGCGGCGAACCATGGCCGGTCGAGGTCTTCGCGCTGGCCCGGTTGCCGATCATCACCCGTCCGTGCCAGGGCGCAAGGCCGGCGACCGCCTCGCGAGCGACCGTCGCATCGTTGGTGAACACGGAGGCGACGAGGCTGCCGCCGCCGCGCCGGGCCAGTTCGACCGCCTCCTCCAGCGTGTCGTAGGGAAGGACGGTGGCGACCGGCCCGAAGGCTTCGACCTCGTGAACCGTCGTGCTCGACGCCGGCTTATCGCAATAGAGCAGCACCGGATTGAGGAACGCGCCGCGGTCCGGGTCGCCCGACACGACCGCGACCTTGTCCGGATGGCCGTAGGCGAGTTCGGCCTCGGTGCGCAGCAGCGCGATGCGCGCGCGCACCTCCTCGCGCTGGGTCAGGCTCGCCAGCGGCCCCATGCGCACACCCTCCTCGGCCGGGTTGCCGAGGCTGGTCTTGCCGAGCCGAGCGCCGAGCGCCGAGATCACCGCCTCGCATGCGCCACGCGGCACCAGCACGCGCCGGATCGCGGTGCATTTCTGCCCCGCCTTGACGGTCATCTCGCGGACCACCTCCCGCACGAACAGGTCGAACTCCTCGCTGCCCGGTCCCGCGTCGGGACCGAGGATCGCGGCGTTGAGGGAATCGGCCTCCATCGTGAAGCGGACCGAGGCGTCGACGATGCGCTGATGCGTGCGCAACCGCCGTCCGGTCGCCGCCGAGCCGGTGAAGGTGACCACGTCCTGGCAGGTGACGTGATCGAGCAGATCGCCGACCGAGCCGCACACCAGTTGCAGCGCCCCTTCCGGCAGAATGCCGCTATCGATGATATGCCGGACCATCAGCTCGGTCAGATAGGCGGTCTGGCTCGCAGGCTTGACCAGCGCCGGCATGCCGGCGAGCAGCGTCGGCGCGAGCTTTTCCAGCATGCCCCAGCACGGGAAATTGAACGCGTTGATATGGACGGCGGCGCCTTCCAGCGGCGCCAGGATGTGCTGGCCCGCGAAGCTGCCGTCCTTGGCCAGGCTCTCCGGGTCGCCGTCGATCAGCAGATGCGTGTTCGGCAGTTGCCGGCGGCCGAGCGAGGAATAGGCGAACAGCGTGCCGATGCCGCCTTCGATGTCGATCCAGCCGTCGGTGCGGGTCGCACCGGTTGCCGAGGACAGCGCATAGAACTCCTCCTTGGCGTCCATCAGCAGCTTGGCGAGATCCTTCAGCAGCCCGGCGCGCTGGTGGAAGGTCATGGCGCGCAGCGCAGGCCCGCCCTTGGTGCGGCCATGCGCGAGCACCTCGGCGAAATCGATGCCGGAGGCATCGATGCGCGCGACAGCCGCACCGGTCGCAGCGTCGCGCAGCACCTGGCCGCTGCCGGCGCCGCGCACCCACTGGCCGCGGACATAGCTTTCAAGAGGACGCAGGTCTGCGGTTCCAAGGCTCATGGGATCGTCTCGCTTGCTGAATGGGGTCAAAGGGCCGGCAGGCCCAGGTCGGACAGGATGCCGGCGACGTCGGCGCGCCAGCGTTCCTGCAGGATTTCGTTAGGCGTGCTGCGCAGGCCGAGGCGACGCAGTGCCTCGAAGCGCTGCGACTGCGCGCTGCCGAAGGTCGCGGCGACCTTCGGATGCCAGTAGGCCAGCGCCGCACGCACTGGCGCGACCGCCGCCGGATCCTCGAGGATCTTGCGCAGTCCTTCGACGCCGAGGTCGGCGTGCCGGGTCTCCACCGGCAGGATCGCGCGGAACGCCTCGGTGAGCGGCTGATAGGACACCCCGCACAGCTCCTGGAGCTGGAGCACCGTCGCACGGCCCATCAGGACGTTCATGGCGACGGCATCCGTCCAGCCCTCGAGCGGATAGTGGAACACGCTGAGCCGCATGTCGCCGGCGACGCGGCTCGCGCCGATGTCGGCCGTCCGCGCCAGCCGCGACGTCCATGGATGGTGGGTGGCATAGCGCGCGGTATCGGCGCCGAAGTCACCCATGATCGTCAACACCTTCTCCGCATGATCCAGCTTTTCCAGCACGATGCGCGCGGCGGCGATGCGTTCCTTGATGCCGGGCCCGGAGTTGATGACGTCGGCGAAGCCCGCCGATCCGGCCATCTCGCTGTCCACGAAACTCGCCATCAGCCGCATCAGCTCGGCGCGGTAGCGCGGCGGGACGTTGGCCGGCGAGGTCAGCTTGCCGCCTCCCGCCAGGTAGTCCGCCATGGTCATGTCGTCGCTCATTGCGCCCCTCCCCGGCGTCTCGTTCCGGCCCGTCACCGGTCGTAGTCGACCACGACCCTGTCGGTGACCGGATAGCACTGGCAGGTCAGCACGTAGCCGCGCCGCACCTCGTAGTCCTCAAGCGCATAGTTCGCTTCCATCTCGACCTCGCCCTCCACCACCATGGCCCGGCAGGTCGAGCAGATGCCGGCCTTGCAGGCATAGGGCGCGTCGAGATCGGCGCCGAGCGCGGCCTCCAGCAGCGACTGGCCATGCTTGGGCATCTCCACCACCCGTGTGGCCCCGTCGACCGTGATGGTCGCGGTGCAGACGTCACCCTTTTCCGCCTCGCCGGTCGCGGCGGCGCGCCGGCGCGCGCGCCCCGGCTGACCGCTGGCGAACAGTTCGAACTTGACCCGGTTCTCCGGCATGCCATGCGCCCTAAGCGCCGCGGAAACCGCCAGCATCATCGGTTCGGGACCGCAGATGAAGGCCTGGTCCGCCTTCTCGACCTGGATCCAGGATCCGAACAGCGCCGCGCATTTGTCCGCGTCGACCCGTCCGGCGAACAGATCGATGTCCTGCGCCTCGCTCTCCAGCACGTGAATGACGTTGAGGCGACCGAGATAGAGGTTCTTCAGGTCCTCCAGTTCCTCGCGGAACATGATCGCGTTGATCGAGCGGTTGCCGTAGACCAGCGTGAAATCGGACTTCGGTTCGGCCGTGAGAACCGTCTTGATGATGCTGAGCAGCGGCGTGATGCCGCTGCCGCCGGCAAAGCCGAGGTAGGTCTTCGCCCGCTCCGGCTCCAGTGCGCTGTGGAACGACCCCATCGGCGGCATCGCCTCCAGCACGTCGCCAACTTTCAGGTCCTCGTTGGCCCAGGTCGAAAAGCAACCGCCGTCGACGCGCTTGATGCCGACCTTCAGGGCCGGTTCGCCGCGCGCCGCGCAGATCGAATAGGACCGGCGCAGTTCCTCACCGTCGAACAGGCGCCGGAAGGTCAGGTATTGGCCCTGGATGAAGTCGAAGACCGGCCGGTCCTCGTCGCGCGGCATGAGCGTCACCACGACGGCGTCGCGGGTCTCGCGCCGGACATCGGCAACGCTCAGGGGATAGAACTGCGCCATGGTGGGTCTCTCGCGTCCGTGTGTCCTGGTCAGATGCACTTGAAGTAGTCGAACGGCTCCAGGCAGGCATTGCATCGGTAGGCCGCCTTGCAGGGGGTCGAGCCGAACCGGCTGACCTGGGCCGTGTCGGTCGAGCCGCAGCGCGGACAGGCGACGACCGGATCCGCTTGGCCGCCGCTGCCGCAGACGGCCGTCCCGGCGACCGGCGGCGCGATGCCATAGGCGCGCAGCTTCTCGCGCCCGCTCTCGCTGATCCAGTCGGTTGTCCAGGCCGGCGACAGCTGCCGTTCGAGCACAAGGTCCGTTATACCGTGGTCGCGCAGCGCCTTCTCGATCTCGAAATTGATGACGCTGGTCGCCGGGCAGCCCGAATAGGTCGGCGTCACCTTGACCACCAGCCGGCCGCCGTCCCAGCCAATGGACCGGATGACGCCGAGGTCGACGAGAGACAGGACCGGAATTTCCGGATCCGGCACCTCCTCCAGCCAGCCCCAGATGTCCTCGACGCTCGGCAGGCGAGCCGCGGCCGTCATCGCCGCCTCACCAGGTCGCGCCGGGATAGGCGCGCTGGAGAAACTGCATCTCGGCCAGGATGTAGCCGAGATGTTCGCTGTGCACGCCGCGCTTGCCGCCGCGGTGCATGTGGCCGGGCGGCGGGCGGCGAAGCGTCGCCTTGTCGAGCGTGTCGGCGACATGCGCGGTCCACTCGGCAGCAATCGTTTCGAGCGCCGGCGCGATGCCGGCGGCGGCCAGCGTGTCGTCGACCTCGTCCTGGGTCAGCATCTCGCCCGTGTAGGGCCACAGCTCGTCGAGCGCGGCCTGCATGCGCCGGTGGCTTTCGTCCGTGCCGTCGCCGAGCGAGATCACCAGATCGGTGCTGCGCGCCAGATGATAGGAAACCTCCTTCAGCGCCTTCTCGGCGATCTCGGCGACGCGGCGCTCGGCAGACCGCGTCAGCCCCTTCAGCAGGGCGTGATGCCAGGCGTCGAACAGGAACTGGCGCATGATCGTCTGGCCGAAATCGCCGTTCGGCAGCTCGACCAGCAGCAGGTTGCGGAACGCGCCGGCGTCGCGCCGGTAGGCCAGGTCGTCGGCGCTGCGGCCCCTGCCCTCCAGCTCGCCGGCGAGACCGAGCCACAGTTGCGTCTGGCCGACCATGTCCAGCGCCACGTTGGCGAGGCCGATGTCTTCTTCGAGAACCGGCGCATGGCCGATCCATTCGGACGTCCGTTGCGCCAGGATCAGGCAGTTGTCGCCGAGCCGCAGCGCGAACTGGCAGAGGGCGTCGGCTGTCATCACATCGCTCCCGCTTCGTCGGGAATGTCGAAGAAGGTCGGATGGCGGTAGACCTTGCTGTTCGACGGCTCGAACAGCGGCCCCTTGTCTCCCGGCGCGCTGGCGGCGATGTGGCGCGCCTCGACCACCCAGATGCTGACACCCTCGTTGCGGCGGGTATAGACGTCGCGGGCGTTCATGATCGCCTTTTCGGCGTCCGGGGCATGCAGGCTGCCGACGTGGCGGTGCGACAGGCCGTGCTGACCGCGGATGAAGACCTCCCAGAGCGGCCACTCGTTCATCGTTCTCTCCCTGAATTCGTCTGGTGCCGCGGCGCGGCTCAGGCCGCGGCAGCCGACCGGCGTTCCGCCTTCTTGCGCGCATGGGCCATCAGCCCGTCGCGATACCACTGCCCATCCTCCCAGGCCTTCACGCGGTCCGACAGGCGCTGCTTGTTGCAGGGGCCGTTGCCGGCGATTACCTGATAGAACTCGTCCCAGTCGATCTCGCCGAAGTCGTAGCCTCCCTTCTCCTCGTTCCACTTCAGATCGGGATCGGGGATCTTGAGGCCCAGATAGTCTGCCTGCGGCACGGTCTGGTCGACGAATTTCTGGCGCAACTCGTCGTTGGTGTTGATCTTGATCTTCCAGGCCATGGACTGCGCCGAATGGACCGACTGGGCGTCGGACGGCCCGAACATCATCAGCGCCGGCCACCACCAGCGATTGATCGAATCCTGCGCCATCTCCTTCTGCTCCGGTGTGCCGTGCAGGCACATCTTGACCAGCGCGTCGTACCCCTGGCGCTGATGGAAGCTCTCTTCCTTGCAGATGCGGATCATCGCCCGGCTGTAGGGCCCGTAGGAGCAGCGCTGCAGCGGCACCTGGTTCATGATCGCGGCGCCGTCGACCAGCCAGCCGATCATGCCGACGTCCGCCCAGTTGAGCGTCGGGTAGTTGAAGATGGAAGAATATTTCGCCTTGCCGCTGTGCAGCTGGGCGAGCAACTGGTCGCGCGAGACGCCGAGCGTCTCGGCGGCGCAATAGAGATAGAGCCCATGACCGGCCTCGTCCTGGACCTTGGCGAGAAGGATCGCCTTGCGCTCCAGCGTCGGCGCGCGGGTGATCCAGTTCGCTTCCGGCAGCTGGCCGACGATCTCGGAATGGGCGTGCTGGGAGATCTGCCGGATCAACGTCTTGCGGTAGCCCTCCGGCATCCAGTCCTTCGGCTCGATCTTGATGTCGGCCTCGATGCGAGTCTGGAACGCCCGTTCGTTGGCGTCCATCTCGTCGGGCCTCTTCACCCGGTCCGCATCGGTCTTCACCATCTGAGCGTACATGTCATCCTCCCGGCGCGTTTGGTCGGCGCGGAGCGTATGGCACCAAGCTGGATCCCAGCGCCTTGGCGCGCCCGATCGCGACCGCTTCCGCCCTGCTCTTTCCGCCGGTGACCTCCCAACTCCAATTCACCGACCGTGCGGTCACCATATCGCGAAAGACGTCACAGAACAATCGATTTTTTGCGCATTTGTGTGACATGTTGCAGCGCGGGAATGCCGGCCGCTCCGATATCCGGCTCCGATCGGGTCGGGGAGTTCAGAGCGCAGAAAGCGCGTAAAGTCGGGCGTCCATCACCGTCCGGTCGAGGACAAGCGGGCCGTCGCGGCCGACGAACCGGCCGCAAGCATAGGCATCCGCCGCGCCTGCAAGGGCACGATAGAGGTCGGCGAACAGGCGACGGGCGGCGGCGCCAGCCCAGTCCGGCGGCAGGGCTTCGGCGGGCAGGCCGGGATCGCGCAGGGCGACGGCGCGGAACTCGTGCACCAGCAGCAGCCGCCCGACCAGGGAGGCCACGCCTTGCGGCGCCAGCGCTCCGGCAAGGGCGTCCCGCAGCGGCGCGAACCAGGCCAGGAACGACTCGTAGTCGGCCGACAGGGTGTCGAGGTCCCAGGTCGAGCGGGCGAAGGCGCGCAGTCCGTCCGTGCCGCCGCATGCTTCGGAAACGCCGTTGATGACGAGGGCGCCGGCAGCCGCGGCACCCGCAAGGACCGCCCGTCCGGCATCGGTCGGCGCGCCCGCACGGACCGCCGCATTCGTTCCGACCGCGGCGAATCCGGCGCGCAGGAGGCTTTCGGAAAAGGTCGGACGCGCCTCACTAGCGGTCATAAGAACAACTGTAAATCCAGTGTTTTGTAGCGACTTCTTCGAAAAATGATAGAGGGTATCCGAGGCTGCGGCGAACTCCGCCCGGGCCGCCGGGGTCAGCGCATAGAAGCTCCTCCGGCCGTCGCGTACCCCGTCCAGCCGCCCGGCCGCAACGAGCCGCGATACGGCGGTGCGCACCAGGGTTTCGCTGATGCCGACCTCGGCGCAGGTTTCGATCACATTGCCGATCCAGACGGCGCCGCCGCGGGGGACGATCAGGTCGCCATAGAGGGTGACGATGAAGGCGCCGGCGCGGATCGGCCGGCGGGCGGCGAAGTCGTCGACGAGGGCGCGGATCGCGGATTCGGCTGGAGTTTCCATGGGTTCGTCCGGAGCGGCGGTGGACATGCGGCGCTTCCCTGCATAGACGCTCCGCCCGCCCGCGTCCACGGGCACGCCCGTTTCGGCCGCGCGACCGACTCCGACATTCCTGCTACATCAGACCGGAAAGGCTCCGATAACCCTTCACTTCATCAGCACGCGCGCGGCGGCGTTGCGGGCATGGTCGGCGACGCCGGGATCGCGGGTAATCAGCGCGGCGACGATCGCCCCGTCGATCAGCAGTCCCAGTTCGTGGGTCAGGCCTTCGGGATCGTTCGGGCGGGCGTCGCGGGCGAGTTCGCGGATCTTGTCGAGCACCACCGCCTTGTGGCGCAGCGCGATCGCGCGCAGCCGGTCGTCGCCCTTGTCGTGCTCGCCGACGGCGTTGATGAACGGGCAGCCGAAGAAGCTCTCCTCGGCAAACCACGTCTTCAGCACGTCGAACAGGTTGACCAGCTTGTTGGAAGCGTCACCCGGGATCTTGTCGACCTCGGCGATGAACCAGTCGCGCCAGGTCTGGCCCTCGCGCTCCAGGACCGCCTCGACGAGGCCCTCCTTGGAGCCGAAGGCCTTGTACAGCGTCGTCTTGGCGGTGCCGGCGGCGGCAACCACGGCGTCGACGCCGGTGGCGTTGATTCCGTAGCGGCAGAACAGGTCACAGGCAGCCAGCAGCAGGCGCTCGCGCGCGCCGGCGCGCTCGCCGCCGAGCGGCTGGACGGTGGACGAGGCATGGGGAAAGGACACGGGGCACCTATCGAGGAAACGGACCGATCTGTTTCATGTTCTGATAGCGCAACCGCGCCCGCCGATCAATCCGGCCGCCAGCCATGCCGTCAGCCATGCCGCCGGGGCGGTGCAGGAGGCCGTGCACTTCAGGTCCGCATGGCTAGGAATTGGGCGGACATTCCAGGCATTCGACGGATTCTTACGCAGTGCAGCATGCCGCCCGATGCGGCGCAGCCATCCCTGTTTCGGAAAGACAAGCGAAATTCGCCATCGGCTCCGGTTGGCACGACTCCTGCTTGAGAGAAAACAGAACGGTATGTTTCTTTTTCCAGAGGAGGTCCGGAGTGAAGGGTGCCCATATAGCGGTCGACGCGGTGACCCACACCTATCGCCGGACCGGCAAGGCCGCCGTCGCCGACATCAGCTTCGAGGTCCGCCCCGGCGAGGCGCTTGCCCTGGTCGGACGCTCCGGATGCGGCAAGTCTACGCTGCTGCACATTATGGCGGGACTGATCATTCCGTCGCAGGGCGGCGTTCTGGTTGACGGCCTGCGCGTCGGCGCGCCGTCGCCGAAATGGGTGGTGATGTTCCAGCAGCCGTCGCTCTACCCGTGGATGAGCGTGGCGCAGAACGTCGCCCTCGGCCTGCGCTTCACAGGTAGAAGGCGCGAGATCGCCGCGCGCGTGCCGGAGCTGCTGCGCCTGGTCGAGCTGTCCGACTATGCCGACCGCAACGTCCAGGACCTGTCCGGCGGCCAGCAGCAGCGCGTCGCGCTCGCCCGCTCGCTGGCGCCGAGCCCCGAGGTGCTGATGCTGGACGAGCCCTTCTCCGCCCTCGACGCCTTCACCCGCGGCACGCTGCAGCGCGACGTCCGGCGCATCGCCAAGGATCTTGGCATCACGCTGGTACTGGTCACCCACGACCTCGCCGAAGCCGTGGTCATGGCCGACCGCGCCGCGGTGCTCAGCGCCAATCCGGGCCGGTTGTGCGAGATGGTGCCGATCGATCTGGCCGACCGCGACAACCTGCGCTCGCCCGAATACGCGGACGCCCGCAACCGCCTCGCCGCCGCCTACGAAAAGGCCGCCGGACGCGAACTGACGCGCTTCGCCGACCCGGCCGGCGAGGACCATCCCCTGCCTTCCTCCCCGCTCGCCAAGCCGGCTTCCGCCACCTGACCCCGATTACGGAAAGGAACCCCGATGTGCCAGTACTGTGACGGTCTTCACCTCGACACCGCCGACGACCAGGCGCCTGCGTCCGCGGGCCTGACCCGCCGCCAGACCCTCGACAGGATAGCGGCAGGCGGCCTGTTCGCCGCCATGTCCAGCCTGTTCGGCGGCCTGCCCGCGCCAGTGCTGGCCGCCGACGATGAGGTCGTGCGCATCGGCTACCTGCCGATCACCGATGCCACCGCCCTGCTCGTCGCCCACGGCATGGGCTTCTTCAAGGACGAGGGGCCTCGAGGCCGAGCGCCCGACCCTGATGCGCGGCTGGTCGCCGCTGGTCGAGGGCTTCGCCGCCGGCAAGTTCAACCTCGTCCACCTGCTCAAGCCGATCCCGGTGTGGATGCGTTACAACAACAGGTTCCCGGTCAAGATCATGGCCTGGGCGCACACCAACGGCTCCGGCCTTGTCGTCGGCAAGCACACCGACGTGACCGACTTCTCCGGCCTTGGCGGCAAGCAGATCGCGGTGCCGTTCTGGTACTCGATGCACAACATCCTGCTGCAGTACGCCCTGCGCAGGTCGGGCCTGACCCCGGTCATCAAGGGCGAAGGCGAGGCGATCGCCGCGAACGAGGTGAACCTGCGCGTCATGGGGCCGCCGGAAATGCCGCCGGCGCTCGCCGCCGCCAAGATCGACGCCTACATCGTCGCCGAACCGTTCAATGCGCTGGGCGAACTCAAGGCCGGCGCGCGCATGCTGCGCTTCACCGGAGACATCTGGAAGAACCACCCCTGCTGCGTCGTCTGCATGAACGAAGACCTCACCTCAACCAGGAAGGAATGGACGCAGAAGGTGATGAACGCGGTCGTGCGCGCCGCGATCTACGCCTCCCAGAACAAGAAGGAGGTCGCCAGGCTGCTGTCCAAGGACGGCGAGGGCTACCTGCCGGTAACGGAGGATGTCGTGGAACGGGCCATGACCCATTACGACGTCGCCGACTATGGTGCGTCGAAGGCGATCCAGCACGCCGACTGGGGCAACGGCCGCATCGACTTCCAGCCGTGGCCCTATCCGTCGGCAACCAAGCTCATTGTCGAAGCGATGAACGAGACGGTGGTGTCCGGCGACACCACCTTCCTCTCCGGCCTCGATCCGGATTTCGTCGCCAAGGACTTGGTCGACTACGACTACGTCAAGGCCGCGCTGGAGAAGTATCCGGAGTGGAAGAACGACCCGAGCGTCAACCCCGGCGATCCCTTCGCCCGTGAAGAGGTGCTGGCGCTGTGAGCCTCGAGGGCGCCGCAGGCGACATCCCGGCCCTGGCCGGCCCCGCCCGGGCCAGCCAGGGCAAGACGCTGCGCAGCCTCGGCTTCGCCGGGTTGGGCATGGTCCTGCTGATGGTCCTGTGGTGGGTCGGCGGCGTTCTCGTCGAACGCAACCCGAACACCGTTGCCTTCGCCGGTTTCGCGCCCGTGCCGGCTCTGAGCCGTCTCGCCGACATGGTGGCGAGCGGCGAAGCCTGGGCGATGATCGTGCCGAGCCTGGAGCGGGTGCTCGGCGGCCTCGCGGTCGCCATCGCCATCGGCGTGCCGCTCGGCATCCTCGTCGGACGGGTGCCGATGCTGCGGGAGATCACCAACATCCCGTTCCAGTTCCTGCGGATGATCTCGCCGCTGTCCTGGATGCCGATCGCGGTGATGGCGTTTCCGACCTGGGACGGGGCGATCGTGTTCCTGATCGCCATCGCCGCGCTCTGGCCGGTGCTGTTCGCCACCGCCGCGGGCCTGAAGCGGGTCGATCCGGCCTGGTTCAAGGTCGCCCGCAATCTCGGCGCCCGGCCCTGGCACATGCTGTTCTTGATCATCCTGCCGGCGATCTCGCAGGACATCCTGACCGGCATCCGGCTCGCCCTCGGCGTCGCCTGGATCGTCCTGGTGCCGGCGGAATACCTCGGCGTCACCTCGGGCCTCGGCTACGCCATCAACGATGCCCGCGACACCCTCGAATACGACCGCCTCGCCGCCACCGTCGTCATCATCGGCGCGATCGGCTTCGGCCTCGATTTCCTCTGCCAGCAGGCCATCGCCCGGCTGAGTTGGCACCGCGAGGACTAACCCCCGGCCGCGGAACGCCGTGGCCCCAACACAGGAGAGAGAAATGTCCAGTCAACCCGCGACCGCGCTGACCGGTTGCCTCGCCCCGATCGACAAGGACGGGCTCAACGACCTGATCGCCAAGGGCAAGGAGAACCCCAAGGCCGTCAAGACGCTGAAGTGCAAGACCGTCGCCAAGGGCCGGTTCCGCCACGCCAACTACATCCGCGACCTCGACCCCTACATCGTCGACGAGCCGCCGGGGCTGCTCGGCGACGACACCGCCCCGAACCCGTCCGAGGCCTCGCTCGCCGCGCTGGGCTCGTGCATCGCCGTCGGCCTGCACGCCAACGCCATCCACCGCGGCATCACCATCCGCTCGCTCGAACTGGAACTGGAGGGCGACCTCAACATCACCGCCGTGTGGGGCACGGGCGACGTCAGCGACAAGCCGGTCGGCTTCACCGACGTGCGCATTACCGTGCACATGGACGCCGATGCGCCGCAGGAGACGATCGACGAGCTGATCGCCCACGTCACCCGCTGGTCGCCGGTGTTCAACACCTTCTCGCGCCCCGTGAACATGGTGGCGACCTCCACCTGATCGGCGCCTGACCGGCGCCTGATCAGCGACCTCACCGGCATCGCCGGCTGCGAGGACGGGGAGCGGGCCCGTCCTCGCGCTTCACCTCGAAGGAAGGAAAGACCATGACCCCTCACGTCCAGACCGTGGCCCAGACCCAGACCCCTGCTCCGGCGCTCATGGAAAGCCTGCCGTCTTCCGACGGTCCCGCCGCCATGATCGACCGGGTCGCCCGCATCGCCCGCAGCGATCTCGCCCCGCTCGTCCATGACATCGACCTCAAGGGCGTCTATCCGGAATCGGTGATGCGTGCGCTCGGCGCGGCCGGCGCCTATGCCCATCACGCCCCGATGACCGGCGTGGGGTCCTTTGACCTCGAGACCGCCATCCGGGCCATGTCGACGGTCGGAGAACAGTGCCTGTCGACCGCCTTCTGCGTCTGGTGCCAGGACGCGCTCGCCTGGTACGTCGCCAACAGCGCCAACGACACGCTCAAGGCGACGCTCGGTCCGAAGCTGCTGACGGGCGAGGCGCTGGGCGGCACGGGCCTGTCCAACCCGATGAAGACGCTGTTCGGCATCGAGAAGCTGCGCCTGAAGGGCGAGCGGGTTGCGGGCGGATTCTCGGTGACCGGCATGCTGCCCTGGGTCTCCAACCTCGGCGAGGACCACCATTTCGGCATGATCTTCTCCCTGCCCGGCGAGGGAGACCGCATGGTCATGGCCGTGACCGACTGCGCCGGCGACGGGGTCAGGATCGTCGCCAACGACGAATTCGTCGCCCTCGACGGCACGCGCACCTTCGCCGTGCAGCTGCGCAACGCCTTCATTCCCGACAGCGCCGTGCTCGCCGATCCGATCGACGACTACATCCCGCGCATCCGGGCCGGTTTCATCCTGCTGCAGGCGGGCATGGCCTTCGGCCTGATCAGGAACTGCATCGATCTGATGGACCAGGCCGGCGCCTCGCTCGGCCACGTCAACTGCTTCCTGCCCGACCAGCCGGGCGACTTCCGCGAGCAGCTGGACGCCTTCGAGACGGAGGTCTACGCGCTGTGCCGGACGCCGTTCGAGACCTCGACGGACTATTTCGTCCGCGTCGTCAAGGCGCGGCTCGCCGCCGGCGACGCCTCGGTCGCAGCCGCCCACAACGCCATGCTGCATTGCGGCGCGCGCGGCTACGTCAAGCGCGGCGCGGCCCAGCGGCGCCTGCGCGAGGCCTATTTCGTCGCCATCGTCACCCCCGCCACCAAGCAGTTGCGGAAGATGCTGGCCGATCTCGGCGCGGCCTGACCGGCCGCTCCGCAACACCAGAGGGGACCGGCCCTTCCCCGGTCGCACGCAGTGGAAAGGAACATCAGCATGACCGACAGGAGCCTGATTTCACCTGCCGACCTCGACGCGCTCATGACGAGTGAGCCCTGCGTCGTAATCGACACGCGCGCCCCCGACAGCTACGCCGCCGGCCACATCCCCGGCGCGGTCAACCTGCACGACATCTTCACCTATCTCGCCACCTCCACGCCGGAGGGGCTTGCGGAACTGGCCGACAAGTTCGCCGAGGAGTTCGGCGCCGCCGGCCTGTCGGGCGCGGAGACCGCGGTCCTCTACGAGCAGTCGATGAACACCGGTTTCGGCCAGTCCTGCCGCGGCTTCTTCCTGCTCAAGTATCTCGGCTACCCGAAGGTGAAGGTGCTGCACGGCGGCTTCCAGGCCTGGACGATGGAAGGCTTCCCGGCCTCCACCGACGCGGTCTCGCCCGAACCGAAGACCTTCCCGGTCTCCGACGCCGGCAAGGACCTGATGATCGACGCCGCGACCATGCTCGAGGCGGTCAAGTCCGATGCCATCGTCAAGCTCGACGTGCGCGACATCGACGAGTGGATCGCGGAAAGTTCCTCGCCCTACGGCAAGGACTTCTGCCCGCGCAAGGGCCGCATCCCGGGCGCCCGGTGGATCGAATGGTACCGGATGATGAAGCCGGGCGCCGAGGGCCCGATGATCAAGAGCAAGGAGGAGATCCTGGCCGAATGCGCCACCGTCGGCATCACGCCCGAGACGCCGGTCTATCTCTACTGCTTCAAGGGCGCGCGCGCCTCCAACACCTTCCTGGCGCTGAAGGAAGCCGGCGTGAAGGACGTCAAGATCTACTTCGGCTCCTGGAACGAGTGGTCGCGCGATCCCTCGCTGCCGATCGAGGACGGCCTGCCCTACTGAGGCCTGACCGGCCGCAGATCCCGTGCCGGGGCGTGCGCGCTCCGGCCCCCATCCAGCGACAAGACGAGACGATGACAGCGCCATTTCTCATCATCGGTGCCGGCCAAGCCGGGCTCAAGGCCGCCGAGACCTTGCGCCATGCCGGCTACGACGGCGACCTCGTGCTCATCGGTGACGAGCCGCAGCTGCCCTACCAGCGCCCGCCGCTGTCCAAGGCCTACCTGAAGGGCGAGATGGACGACGAACGGCTGCTGCTGCGCCCGCAGGCCTATTTCGACACCGCGTCGATCGAGGTGCGTGCCGGCACGTGCGCCGTGCGGATCGATCCGGCTGCGCACCGGGTCGAGCTGGCCGACGGCAGCCGGCTCGCCTATCGGCGCCTGCTGCTGGCGACCGGGACGCGGGCACGGCAGCTGCCGATCGCGGGCGCCGACCGCGCCGGCGTGCTGACGCTGCGCACCATCGCCGACATCGCCCCGATCCGCGCCGCGCTCGATGCGGTCGAAGACGTGGCGATCATCGGCGGCGGCTACATCGGCATGGAATTCGCCGCCGTGGCCGCCGACTTCGGCCGCCGGGTCACCGTCATCGAGGCGCGCCCGCGCGTGCTGGAGCGCTCGGTGGCGCCGCAGATCTCCGCCTGGTTCGAGGCCCTGCACCGTGCCCGCGGCGTGCGCCTGGCGCTCGGCACCGGCGTCGCCCGCATCCTCGGCGACCCGGCGGCGACCGGCGTCGAACTGGCCGACGGCACGATTATCCCGGCCGGGCTGGTGCTGGTCGCCGTCGGCGCCGAGCCGGTCACCGGGCTCGCCGCCGGGGCGGGACTTGCCGTCGACGACGGCATCGCGGTCGACGCCTGCTGCCGGACCGCGGCACCCGACATTTACGCAGCCGGCGACTGCGCCTCCTTCCCCTCGGCGCGCTACGGCCGCAGGCTGCGGCTGGAAAGCGTCCAGAACGCCGTCGATCAGGCCAGGGCGGCGGCTGCCGCCATGGTCGGAGACGCCGTCGCCTACGATCCGGTGCCGTGGTTCTGGTCCGACCAGTACGATGCCAAGCTGCAGATCGCCGGCCTGTCGACCGGTTACGATCGCACCGAGATCGACGGCGATCCGGACTCGGGCAGCTTCGCACTCGCCTATTACGCCGGCGACCGCCTGCTCGCCGTCGACGCCGTCAACGCGCCGCGCGCCCACATGCTGGCGCGCCGGACGCTGGCGGCAGACGCCCCCGCTTCCGGCCCCGCCTCCCTGGCGCGGGCCGGCTGATCCCTCCCCCAAGCATCCCGACAAGGAGACCCCATGACCCGTGAGCAACTGACCGAGAAGATCCTCGACATCAAGCGCGAGAAGGGCTGGACCTGGAAACACATCACAGACGCGATCGGCGGCATGAGCCCGGTGCTCGTCGTCGGCGCGCTGCTCGGCCAGCACAAGCTGGTCAAGCCGCTGGCCAGGACCGCGGCCGCGCTGTTCGGCCTCAGCCCGGCCGAGGAACGCATGCTCAACGAAGTGCCGATGCGCGGCACCGGCACGCCGATGCCGCCGACCGACCCGCTGATCTACCGCTTCTACGAACTGGTGATGATCAACGGCCCGGCCTGGAAGGCGCTGATCGAGGAGGAATTCGGCGACGGCATCATGTCGGCGATCGACTTCGACTTCGAAATGGAGCGCCAGGCCGACCCCAAGGGCGACCGCGTGGCGATCAGGATGTCGGGCAAGTTCCTGCCCTACAAGTATTTCGGCGCCGAACAGGGCATCCCGCCGCTCGGCTACAGGGAAGACTGATCCGGCCCGGCCGGGCGCGCTGTCTGTCCAGACAGCACCGGCCGCCGCACCGGCCCACCCCGGGGCGGCGGTCGGGAAAGTCGCGTCCCGATGCCGACCTGTTCGCCGGGTCAGCGCGCCGCTATGCTGGTGCCAGACATCGTGCCAGACATCGCGCCAGACATCGCAAGACCGGGACGCCATGACCGACCAGACCCCTTCGGCCGCCCCGCCGGCCCTCACCAACCGCGACGTCGCCGACCTCACAGACCTGCGCCGGCGCCTGCACCGGCGGCCGGAGGTCTCGCGCGCGGAGGCAGAGACCGCGGCGGCCATCCGCGCCGAACTGGCCGGGACACGGCCAGACCGGATCCTGACCGGCCTCGGCGGCCACGGCGTTGCCGCCGTCTACGACGGCTCCGAGCCGGGACCGACGATGCTGGTCCGCTGCGAGCTGGACGGCCTGCCGATCGAGGAGCAGTCGAGCCGTCCCCACCGCTCCGAGATGCCCGGCAGGGGCCACCTGTGCGGCCATGACGGCCACATGGCGATCCTTGTCGGCCTCGCCCGCCTCGTCGGCCGGCGCCGGCCGCAGCGCGGCCGCCTCGTGCTGCTGTTCCAGCCAGCCGAGGAGGACGGCTCCGGCGCCGCCGCCGTGATCGCCGACCCGCGCTTCGCCGCGATCGCCCCCGACTACGCCTTCGCGCTCCACAACCTGCCCGGCCGGCCGTTCGGCCATGCCGACATCGTCACGGGGCCGGTCAACTGCGCCTCGCGCGGCTTGCGCCTCCGCCTCACCGGGCGCACCGCCCATGCCTCGCAGCCGGACCGGGGCATATCGCCGATGGCCGCCGTCGCCCGGCTGATGCCGGCGCTGACCGCACTGTCCGACGCCCCGGCCGCGACCGAGCCGCCCGGCCCGGACTTTCGCCTGGTAACGGTCACCCATGCCCGCATGGGCGAGCCGGCCTTCGGCATCGCGCCCGGCGAGGCCGAGATCTGGGCGACGCTGCGCACCCTCGTCGACACGCGCATGGAGGCCCTGTGCACCGACGCCGAGGCGCTGGCGCGCGACGCGGCCGCCGCCGGCGACCTGGGCCTTTCGATCGCCTACGACGACGTCTTCCACCATTGCGAGAACGATCCGGACGCCGTCGCCCTGATCCGGGCGGCGCTGGCAGCCGAAGCGATCCCGTCGTCCGAAGGCCACTTGCCGATGCGCGGCTCGGAGGACTTCGGCCGCTTCGGCCTGCGGGCGAAAGCGGCGATGGTTTTCCTCGGCGCCGGTGCCGACGTCGCCGGCCTGCACAACCCCGACTACGACTTTTCCGACGACCTGATCCCGATCGGGGTGCGCTTGTTCGCCCGCCTCGCCGACGGCCTGGTCGGCTTTCGCGGATAACATGAGCCGGCTAATCTTACGCATCCGGCGTGCTGGGCAATGGCGGTTAGCTGCGCGAATCAGAGCTTATAAGCCGGCTAATTGAGTTCGAGCGATCCGTTTCTGAGCCACGCCCCGCCACACCCACTACCGTCACCCCGGGGAGCGCGCGAAACCCGGGACGCACCCGGCCCCAGAACGGTGGGTGCAGACGTCAGTCCGCGCCGCCTTGCCCCTTCTGCCCCCGCGGCGGGCGGCTCCGCGAGCAGGCCCCGGCTCTCCGCTACGCTGCGGCCGGGGTGGCCGAGGGGGTGGCGCAAGGGCCGGTCGGCGCCGACCGGAGGGTCTTGCAGGCCAGATCGGCCTTTGACCCTGGGACGGACTGTGGTGTTATGCTGATCGGCCGCCAGAACGGCACCAGAACGGCATCGGAACGGCCTCGACACGATTGACGCGACCTGATGACACAGACCAAGGCCAGCCCCACGCCTGCAGCCCCCAAGCACGCGCCTGACGACGCCCACGGCGCCGCCCCTGGCACCCCGTTGCGCCGCGTCGAGCCGATGTGCTGGACCGCGGCGGCGACCGCCACTGCCGAGCGGTTCATCCCTGAAGAGACTCCGGTCGCCCTCACCTACAACGGCACCACCCATGCCGTGATGATGGCCTCGCCGTCGGATCTGGAGGATTTCGCCTACGGCTTCAGCCTCACAGAAGGCCAGATCGAGCGTCCCGAGCAAATCCGTTCGCTCGATGTCGAAATCCTCGATGAGGGGATCGATCTGCGCATCTGGCTCGAGACCGACGCCGCCGCCCGCTTCCTCGACCGGCGGCGCCGCCTGTCCGGCCCGACCGGCTGCGGCCTGTGCGGCATCGAGAGCCTGGAGGCGGCCGTGCCGACGGCGGCCCGGGTGGCCGTCGGCGGCCGTTTCGACGCGACCTCGATCGGCGCAGCGCAGCGCAGCATGATCGACGACCAGGTGCTGTATCAGCAGACCCGCGCCGTCCACGCCGCGGCGCTGTGGACGCCCGCAGAAGGCCTCGTCGCCCTGCGCGAGG
Organism: Polymorphum gilvum SL003B-26A1; assembly: GCF_000192745.1. Lineage (NCBI taxonomy): Bacteria > Pseudomonadati > Pseudomonadota > Alphaproteobacteria > Rhodobacterales > Paracoccaceae > Polymorphum > Polymorphum gilvum. The sequence continues at coordinate 2,256,776 of NC_015259.1, read as the reverse complement.
ACGTCGGCCGCCACAACGCCCTCGACAAGCTTGCCGGCGCGCTGCTGCGCTCCGGCCGGACCGCCGCCGGAGCCCTGCTCCTGCTGACCAGCCGCGTGTCGGTCGAGATGGTCCAGAAGGCAGCCGTCCTCGGCGCCCCTGTCCTCGTCGCCGTCTCCGCGCCGACCGCCCTTGCGGTGCGCACCGCCGAGGCCGCCGGCATCACCCTGGTCGCAAGCGCACGCGACGGCCGTTTCGACGTGCACACCCATGCCGAGCGAATCCTGGTCTGACATGGCGCACCGGGTCGCCAACAGGGGCTGGATGTGGTCTGGCGTCCATGGGCGTGCTACCCATGGGACGGACGGCGGCCCATCCAGACAGGCCCGCGAACCCGAACGGCAGGATGGCGGACGAGTGATGCCATGGACATGACGGCAGAAGCCAACACCGCGGGCTCCGACGGAACCGCAGAGGACGGTGCCGAGCACGCTGTCGGCCACCTCGCCGGCATCGTCTTCGACCGCAAGTTTCCAATCGACGCCCTGCTGCGGCAAGTCGCAGGGCAGTTGCGGTCCGACGGGCTGGACCTTGCCGGGGTGATCCAGACCACCGGCACCGACGCCGATTGCCTGGACCGCAGCGTGTGCCTCGAAGGCCTGCGCGAGCGCTGGCAGGTTCCCGTGCTCCAGGATCGCGGTCGCTTCGCCAGCGGCTGCCGGCTCGACCCGGGCGCCATCGCCGATGTCGCCGGACGCCTCGAGGCCGACTGCGCGCGCGGCGCCGACCTGCTGGTCGTCAACCGCTTCGGCCGCGCCGAATCCGAAGGCCACGGGCTGCGCACGGTCCTGGAAAGGGCGCTGTGTGCCGGCATACCGGTGTTGATCGGCGTGCGCGCCGACTATGCCGAAGCCTTCGAAGCCTTCCACGGCGGCATCGGCCGGACGCTCCCGCCCGATGCCGACGCTGTGCTCGCCTGGTGCCGCGCCGCCTGCCGAAACCACCGCTCTGCGAACGAGTAGGCCCCGGGTCTCGCGCTGCTCGCCCGGGATGACCTTCGGCGAGTATGGCCGGGCCGTGGACGCGCAGGGGCGACGGTGGCGAGACGACGGTCGGAACCGGGACGATGGGACGATGCGATCGCGGCAAGGCGGCCGGCATCAGCCCTGCGCGACGGCCGGCCGGCGGATCTTCGGCAGGGCCTCGCGCACCAGCGGCGACAGACCGGCGTCGCCCGCCTCGGCCAGCGCGAACAGCTGGGCGCGCATGCGCGGTTCCCAGAAGCTGTTGATGTGCTCCGCCACGCCGGCACTCGCCTCCTCGGGCGGCATGCTGGCGAAGAAGGTCGCGATCTGGTTGGCCATGTAGACGAGCTTGTCAGGCGCCATGACCATCCCCCTGAACGCCGGTCCGCAGCGGCCCGCCGCCGCTCCCCCCAGCCGCCCTCATTCCGCTGCCTCCAGCGGCGTCGCAATCCGCCGCGACAGCCGCGCGTGTTCCTCGTAGTCGACCTGCCAGTCGGTCGGTCCGTTCGAGGGCGACACCTGGACCGCGGTCACCTTGTACTCCGGACAGTTGGTCGCCCAGTCCGAATAGTCGGTGGTGATCACGTTGGCCTGGGTCGCCGGATGGTGGAAGGTGGTGTAGACCACGCCCGGCGCCACGCGGTCGGTAATCAGCGCGCGCAGCGTCGTCTCGCCGGAGCGGCTGGAAAGCCGCACCCAGGCGCCGTCCTTGATGCCGCGCTGCTCGGCGTCGTGGGGATGGATCTCCAGCCGGTCCTCCTCGTGCCAGACGACGTTGGCCGTGCGCCGGGTCTGGGCACCGACGTTGTATTGGCTGAGAATGCGGCCGGTGGTCAGCAGCAGCGGAAAGCGCGGGCCGGTCTTCTCGTCGGTGGCGACATATTCGGTCAGGATGAACCGGCCCTTGCCGCGCACGAAGCCGTCGATGTGCATCACCGGCGTGCCGAGCGGAGCCGTCTCGTTGCACGGCCACTGCACCGACCCCGCCCGGTCCAGCAGCGCATAGGAGACGCCGGCGAAGCTCGGCGTCGTGGCGGCGATCTCGTCCATGATCTCGGACGGGTCGGCATAGCTCCAGCCGGCGCCCATGGCGTTGGCGAGGGCCTGCGTCACCTGCCAGTCGGCGAGGCCGTTCTTCGGCGTCATCACCTTGCGCACCCGATTGATCCGCCGCTCGGCGTTGGTGAAGGTGCCGTCTTTTTCCAGGAAGGTCGAGCCCGGCAGGAACACATGCGCGTAATTGGCGGTCTCGTTCAGGAACAGGTCGTGCACGACGACGCATTCCATCGCCGCCAGGCCGGCCGCGACATGTTTCGTGTCCGGGTCGGACTGCAGGATGTCCTCGCCCTGGACGTAGAGTCCCTTGAAGCTGCCGTCGACGGCGGCGTCGAGCATGTTGGGGATGCGCAGGCCCGGCTCGTCGTCGATGGCCGTGCCCCACAGCCGTTCGAACACCGCCCGCGTCGCGTCATCCGACACGTGCCGGTAGCCGGGCAGTTCGTGCGGGAACGAGCCCATGTCGCAGGAGCCCTGGACGTTGTTCTGGCCGCGCAGCGGATTGACCCCGACACCGGGTCGGCCGATGTTGCCGGTCGCCATCGCCAGGTTGGCGATCGCCATCACGGTGGTCGAGCCCTGGCTGTGCTCGGTGACACCGAGGCCGTAGTAGATCGAGCCGTTGCCGCCGGTGGCGAACAGGCGCGCGGCGGAGCGGAGGGTTTCGGGTGCGACTCCGGTCACCTGCGAGACGGATTCAGGACTGTGGCGCGGCTCGGACACGAACGCCGCCCAGTCCTGGAAGGCGTCCCAGTCGCAGCGCTCGCGCACGAAGGCCTCGTCGACAAGGCCTTCCGTGACGATGACATGAGCCATGGCGGTGAGCACGGCGACGTTGGTCCCCGGCCGCAGGGCAAGATGATGCGCCGCCTCCACATGCGGCGAGCGGACCAGGTCGATACGCCTGGGATCGACCACGATCAGCTTCGCCCCGGCGCGCAGCCGCTTCTTCAGCCGGGAGGCGAATACCGGGTGGCCGTCGGTCGGATTGGCACCGATCAGCAGCACCACGTCGGTGTGCTCGACGCTGTCGAAGTCCTGCGTTCCGGCCGAGGTGCCGTAGGTCGTCTTCAGGCCATAGCCGGTCGGCGAGTGGCACACGCGCGCGCAGGTGTCGACGTTGTTGTTGCCGAACACCGAGCGGATCAGCTTCTGGACCAGGTAGGTTTCCTCGTTGGTGCAGCGCGACGAAGTGATGCCGCCGACCGCGCTGCGGCCATGCTGGTACTGGATGCGGCGGAACTCGCTTGCCGCATAGGCCAGCGCCTCGTCCCAGGACACTTCCTGCCAGGGATCGGAAATGGACTTGCGGATCATCGGCTTGAGGATGCGGTCACGGTGATTGGCATAGCCGTAGGCGAACCGGCCCTTGACGCAGGAATGGCCCCGGTTGGCCTTGCCGTCCTTGTAGGGCACCATGCGCACCAGTTCCTCGCCGCGCATCTCGGCCTTGAACGAGCAGCCGACGCCGCAATAGGCGCAGGTCGTCACCCGCGAATGCTCCGGCAAGCCGATCTCGATCACCGACTTTTCCTGCAGCGTGGCGGTCGGGCAGGCCTGCACGCAGGCGCCGCAGGACACGCATTCGGAGGCGACGAACGGCTCCGCCAGACCCGCCGCGACGCGCGAGCCGAAACCGCGCCCCTCGATGGTCAGCGCGAAGGTGCCCTGGACCTCCTCGCAGGCGCGCACGCAGCGCGAACAGACGATGCACTTGGACGGGTCGTAGGTGAAATAGGGATTGCTCTCGTCCTTGGGCAGCCATTGCGGATTAGCGTCGCCGCCGGTCCGGCGCGGCCGGAAGTGGGTGTCGACCGCCTCGTAGCGCACCTCGCGCAGGCCGACCGCGCCGGCCATATCCTGCAGCTCGCAGTCGCCGTTGGCCGCGCAGGTCAGACAGTCCAGCGGGTGGTCGGAGATGTAAAGCTCCATCACGCCCCGGCGCAGGTCCTTCAGCCGCCCGGTCTGGGTGTGCACGACCATGCCCTGCGCCGCCGGCGTGGTGCAGGAGGCCGGCGTTCCGGCCCGCCCCTCGATCTCGACCAGACACAGTCGGCAGGAGCCGAACGCGTCGACCATGTCGGTGGCGCACAGCTTGGGCACCTTGATGCCGATCTCCATCGCCGCGCGCATAAGCGAGGTGCCTTCCGGCACGCTCACCTCGAAGCCGTCGATGGTCAGCGTGACGGTCTTTTGCGAACGGGACGGCGGCGTGCCGTAGTCGGTTTCCCGGATAAGCTCCATGGGGTCACTCCGCGGCTTCGGCATGGGAACGGGGGGAACGGGGCTGGAAATCCTGCCGGAAATGCGTCAGCGCGCTCATCACCGGATAGGGCGTGAAGCCGCCCAGGGCGCACAGCGAGCCGTGTTTCATCGTGGTGCAGAGATCGGCGATCAGCGCGATCTGCGCCTCCGGGTCCTGCCCGGCGGCGATCCTGTCGGCGACCTCGACGCCGCGCACGGCGCCGATGCGGCACGGCGTGCACTTGCCGCAGCTCTCGACCGCGCAGAACTCGAAGGCGAAGCGCGCCTGACTGAGCATGTCGACGCTGTCGTCGAAGACGACCACGCCGGCATGGCCGATCAGCCCGTCGCGGCGGGCGAACTCCTCGTAGTCGAACGGCGTGTCGAACAGGGCGCGCGGGAAATAGGCGCCGAGCGGCCCGCCGACCTGAACCGCCTTGACCGGGCGGCCGCTGGCCGTGCCGCCGGCGATGTCGTCGACGATCTCGCCGAGGGTCAACCCGAAGGCGGTCTCGAACAGGCCGCCGTACCGGACGTTGCCGGCGATCTGGATCGGTATCGTGCCGCGCGAGCGGCCCATGCCGAAATCGCGGTAGAACGCCGCCCCGCGGTCGAGGATGATCGGCACGCTGGCGAGCGAGATGACGTTGTTGACCACGGTCGGCCGGCCGAGGAAGCCGTGGTGGGCGGGCAGCGGCGGCTTGGCACGCACCACGCCGCGCTTGCCTTCCAGGCTGTTCAGCAGCGCGGTCTCCTCGCCGCAGACATAGGCCCCGGCCCCGACCCGGATCTCCATGTCGAAGGCATGCGGCGAGCCGAGCACGCGCGGGCCGAGCACGCCGTGCCGGCGCGCGCGGTCGACCGCCTCGCGCATCACGGCGATCGCGTCGGGATATTCGGAGCGCAGATAGACGTAGCCCCTGGTCGCGCCGGTGGCGATGCCGGCGATGGCCATCCCCTCGATCAGCACGAAGGGATCGCCCTCCATGATCATGCGGTCGGCGAAGGTGCCGCTGTCGCCCTCGTCGGCGTTGCAGACGATGTATTTCTGCGGCCCGGCTGCCTCCAGAACGGTCTTCCACTTGATCCCGGTCGGAAAGCCCGCGCCGCCGCGCCCGCGCAGGCCCGAGGCGGTGACCGTCTCGACGATCTCGGCCGGCGGCATCGCAACCGCCTTCTGCAGTCCGGCCAGTCCGCCCAACGCCCGGTAGTCGTCGAGCGACAGCGGGTCCGTGATGCCGCAGCGCGCGAAGGTCAGCCGTGTCTGGCGGGCCAGGAACGGGATCCGTTCCGTCAGGCCGAGGGCCAGGGGATGCGGTGCACCGGTGCTGAAGTCCGTGACGAAGCCGGCGTCGAACAGGCCGGCGACGTCGGCAGCCATCACCGGTCCGTAGGCGACGCGCCCGGCCGGCGTCGCGACCTCGACCATCGGCTCGAGCCAGTACAGGCCGCGCGATCCGTTGCGCACCACCGTCACATCGATGCCGCGCCCGCGCGCCTGGGCGTCGATCGCCCGCGCGACCGCATCCGCTCCGACGGCGCGGGCGCCGGAATCGTGCGGCACATAGACGACGACGCTCATGTGCGCACCTCCGCCAGGATCCGCGCGAAGCGGTCGGCATCGAGACGGCCCTCGAGCCGGTCGTCGACCATCGCCGCCGGGGCGCAGGCGCACAGCCCGAGGCAGTAGACAGGCTCCAGCGTCACCGAGCCGTCGGCCGCGGTCTCGTGCCAGTCGAGGCCGAGTTCGGCGCGCGCCCGCTCGGCGATGCGCTCACCGCCCATCGCCTGGCAGGCCTCTGCGCGGCAGATCTTCAGCCGGTGGCGCCCGGCCGGTTCCGTGCGGAAATCGTGATAGAAGGTCGCCACGCCGTGAACTTCGGCACGGCCGAGGTTCAGCCCCTCGGCAATCGTCCTCAGCGCGGCGGGCGGCAACCAGCCGAACTCCTCCTGCACCTCATGCAGGATCGGCAACAGCGGTCCCTCCGTTGTCGCGTGTCGTTCGACGACGAGACGCGTCTGCTCGGCAATCCGCGCGTCCTGATCCTGCACTGGCATACGGCCTCTCCCAAAGCATGCGCCTGCCGAAGAAAAAGCCTGAAAAAGCAGGAGGAAATCAATATCGCTGTCTCGTTGGGCGATTGCACATTTCTATCGACGGGACCTAACGATCGATGCCGGGATCGCGCGCGAGGCCGCCTGCGAGCGCCAGCAGCGCCGCGATCGCCGGACGGTGCGGCTCGCGCCGCGCGACCACCAGCCCCACCAGATGGCCCGGCCCCGGATCGACGATGGGCACCGATTTCAGCCCGTCCGCTGCGCCGAAGATCTCGATCAGGGATTCCGGCATCACGCTCGCCCAGCGGCCGGTACGCACATGCGCCATCAGCGTGATGAGCGAATCGGACTCGAGGATCGGCGTGCCGCCCGCTCCGGTACCGGCGAGTCGGGCATCGAGGATCCGCCGGTTCTGCATGTCCTGGGTCAGCAGGCACAGCGGCAGCGAGCCGACCTCGTCCCAGCCGACCGGATCGCCGGGACTGTCCGGGAACCCGGCCGCCATGACCAGACGGTAGCGTTCGCGATACAGCGGCATCCGCGCGACGCGGCCGAGCGGCTCGTTGTCGAGATAGGTGATGCCGACGTCGATCTCCAGGTTCTCCAGCATGGACAGGATCTCGATGGACGTCCGCGAACTGACCGTGACCGTCACCTGCGGGTTCTGGTCGCAGAACGGCCGCGTCAGCAGCGGCACGACCGCCATGGCGGTCGGGATCGCCGCGATGTGCACATGGCCGGTCAGCCCGTGCCGTGCCGCCTTGAGTTCCTCCTGCATCGCCCGCGCGTCGCCGACGATGCGCCGGGCCCAGTCGAGCACGCGCAGCCCCTCGGCCGTGAAGCCCTGGAACCGCGACCCGCGCAGCACCAGCAGTGCGCCAAGCTGGTCCTCGAGCTGCTTGATCGCCGCCGACAGCGTCGGCTGGGTGACGCCGCATTCCTCCGCCGCACGGCCGAAATGGCGTTCGCGCGCCAGGGCCAGGAACATCTCCAGCTTCTCGATCATGCCTTGTCTCTCCCGCCGGCGAGCGCAGGTCATTCCCGCCGGCCCGCGCGAGTTTAGAGAACGCCGGCCGCCGACATAAGTCCGACCATGGGATCGATCGTACCGCCCTGCCCTTGCCGATCGTTTCCTACCCCATGTTCATGGCGTTGAGTTGGCGCGACCAGCGGGCGAATGATCGCCTGCTTGACTAATCACTTTTCCCGAGGATCGAGGAGGACTCCATGAAGACATTTCTCGCCGCAGCCGGCATTCTTGTCGCCGTCGCCAGCCACGCTGTGGCGCAGCAGGCCAACCAGCAGGCGCAGGCCGCCTGCCGGGGCGACGCCCAGAAGCTGTGCTCGCAGCACCTGCCCGACCGGGCGCGCGTCCGCGGCTGCCTGATCGAGAAGATCGATCAGGTCTCGAGCGGCTGCAGGGCCGCCATCGCCGCCGCCACCCAGTAGCGGCACGACCGGCGCGCGGGCGGCTGTCGTTACCCGCGGCGGCCCCTCCCGCCGGCAGCAGGAGCGCTTCCATGCCAGACCATGTGTCGGAGCGTCGCGCGGCCGGACCTCGGCGCGTCGAGACACGGTCCCGCAGATGGACCAGACCCGGCAGTCTGGTCATGGCGGTCGCACTCCTGGCGGCCTGTGCGAGCGTGCCGCAGCGCGCGACCTATGACGAGACGCAGCAGGCGGTCGCGACCATCGACGGGTTCGACGATATCCGCTTCTATGCCGACGACGACGGCAGCGCGTTCCGGAACCGCATGATCGAACGCGTCCTCGCCGAGGTCGCGGCCAAGGGACCCGACGTGCTGAAGCGGGGCAGCGCCGAGTGGCTGATGATCTCCGGCGGCGGCGAGGACGGCGCCTTCGGAGCCGGCCTGCTCGTCGGCCTGACGGATGCCGGCCAGCGGCCACAGTACGAGCTGGTATCCGGCGTGTCGACCGGCGCGCTCATGGCGCCGTTCGCCTTCCTCGGCCCGCACTACGACGAGCAGTTGCGCAGGATCTTCACCGACATCGGCAAGGAGAGCGTGTTCAAGTTCGCCGGACTTCCCAGCCTGGTCGGCGGTGCGGCAGCCATGGACACCACGCCGCTGCGCAGGACGATCGACGCACAGCTGACCGACCGGATGCTCGACGAGATCGCCGCCGCGCACAGGAACGGCCGCCGGCTCTACATCGTCACGACCAACCTGGACGCCCAGCGCCCGGTCGTCTGGGATATGGGCAAGATCGCTGCGACGCCCTCCCCGCGCCGGCGCGCCCTGTTCCTCGACGTGCTGCTCGCCTCGGCCAGCATTCCCGGCCTGTTCCCGCCCGTGTTCATCAAGGCCGAGGCCAACGGCGTGACCATCGAGGAAATGCATGTCGACGGCGGCACGACCATGCAGGTGCTGACGTTGCCGACCACCATCTCTCCCGGCACCGCCAGACGGCCGAGCGTCGACCGGCGCAAACGCACGCTCTACATGCTGATGAACAACAGCATGCAGCCGCGCTTCGACGCCACGCGCAGCCGCACCTTCGCGATCGCCGGCCGTTCGCTGTCGACGATCATCAAGGCGCACGGCGTCCAGTCGATCCAGATCATGTACGACCTGGCAAGGAAGCACGGCGCCGCGTTCAACGTCGCCTACATCGAAAGCGACTTCACCAAGAAGCTGCCGGCGCCCTTCGACGAGGCCTACATGGAGGCGCTGTTCGACTACGGCTACCGGCGGGCACTGGAAGGCCGTGCCTGGCGCGACGCACCGCCGGGCACGCATTAGGACGCGGGCGCGGGCAGCCATGAACCTGGGGTGGGAGCAGGTGCGGTTTTGGGACATACTGAGCGGATCGTCCGGCGGCCGGCGCTCGCACGCACCATGCACGCCGCGTCGGGCACTGCGGAGCGCCCATGACAGGCATCGATGACACGGCCACGCCGCGTGCCGGCGGCGCCAATCCTGCAGGCGCGCCGGTTCGCGTGCTCCTGATCGAGGACGACGCTCCGACGCGCGCGCATATTCTGGCCGCCCTCGACGGCGACGCTGGCTTCACGGTCAAGGAGGGCGGCACCTTGAGCGAGGGGCTGGCCGGTCTCGACTGGCAGCCGCGCGTGATCCTGTGCGACCTGAACCTGCCCGACGGAACCGGTATCGCGCTGATCCGCGAGGCGCGCCGGCGCCTGCCGGAGGTCGACATCATGGTCGTCTCCGTGATGGCGGACGAGGCAAGCGTTCTGTCGGCCATCCGCGTCGGGGCGATGGGCTACATCCTGAAGGACGCGTTCCCGAACGACATCGCCGCGGCGGTGCACGACCTGGTCCGCGGCCATTCGCCGATCTCGGCGTCGATCGCGCGCTATATCGTGCGCAACGCCCAGCTGCCGGCCGGCGACGAACCCTGCGAACCGGCGATCCGCCTGACGCCGCGCGAAGCCGATATCCTATGGGGCATCGCCAAGGGCTATCGCTATGCCGAGATCGCCGCCCAGTTGGGCATCTCGCCCCAGACCGTCACCGGCTACATCAAGACGATCTACCGCAAGCTCCACGTCACCAACCGCGGCGAAGCCGTGTTCGAGGCGGTTCAACAGGGGCTGATCAAGCTGTGAACTCGCCGCCTGTCCCCCTGGCTCCGGACGTGGTGGAGGGGCGGCCGCAACGGCTCACCGTCATCGTCCTGCTCACCGCCCTGGTGCTGCTGGTGACGTGGATCCTCACCGGGGTGGACTTCCCCTTGCCCGAGGGCGCCTGGCACGCCCGCGAGGCGGCGTTCCGCATGGCGAGCGACCCTCCACAAACCGCGCTGACCGTCACCCTGCCCCACAACTGGAACAGGCGGCCGCAATCCCAGGAGACCGGCGTCTACCGCTTCCTCCTGCCTGCCGACCTCGCGGCCCGGTCGGGCAATCTCGCCGTTTTCGTTCCCCGCTTCACCGGCCGCATCGAGCTTCGCGTCGACGGCACCCGAATCGCCGGCGACCTTGGCTTTTCCAGCGCGCAGCCGCCGGCGCGCAACACCAGTCTGCTGGCAACCGTTCCCGACGCGCTGCTGGCATCCACGCCTGTCGAGATGACCGTTCTGCTGGCCTCGCCCGGCTACCTCAGCGGTTATCTGGAGACCGTCTATGTCGGTGCGGAGCAACCGCTACGGCGGGCGCACGAACAGCGCACGCTGCTGTTCTTCCTGCTGCCGGGCGCGATCGCGATCGTCAATCTCGCCCTCGGCGCCCTGCTGTTCCTGTTCTGGTTCCAGCAGAAGACCGACGACGGCTCCGGCCTGTTGGCCCTCAGCCTCACGCTCGGTGCCGTCTACACCCTCGCAACGGTGCCCAACACGCTAACCTTCTCGCCCTCCGTCTACCGCGCCCTGCACGGGCTGCCGCTGCTTGAGGTCGCACTGGCGGTGCTTGCAATCGCCAGACACCTCGGCGTCAGGATGCCCAAGGCGTCGATGCTCATCCTGCTGCCGGGCACCGCCGCCGTCGTCACCGGACTGGTCTCGGACGATTTCACCATGGCCGTGCTGATGCTCGTTCCGGGCGCGCTGTTGGCGGGCCTGTGCATGCTGGTCGGAGCCGTCCTCAGCGCCCGCGCCTACGTCGTCGACCATAACGAAACCGGACTCGTCTTTTCGCTTGCCCTCACGGTCCTGGGGGCTCTCGCCGCGCACGACATCATGGTCCTGGGCGACATCCTGAGTGACCGGCGCATCCTTCTGGTGCGCCTCTACACCCCGCTGTTCTCCATCGCCGTCGGCGGTATCGTCGCCCTGCGCCTGGTGCGCGCACTCGCCGCTGCCGAGCTGTTCGCCCGCCAGCTGAAGCAGCGGGTCGAAGAGGCGGAGGCGGCGCTGCGGGCAAGCTTCCAGCGCGAACGCCATCATCTGCGCGCCAGCGCCCTCATGGAGGAACGCGCAAGGCTGATGCGCGACCTTCACGACGGCGTCGGCGGCCAGCTGGTGTCGATCGTCTCGCTCGCCCGGCAGAAGGACCAGGACGCGGCCGCGATCGGTGAGGCCGCCCGCACGGCGTTGCAGGATCTCCGCCTGGTCGTCGACGCCATGGACGACATTCAGGGCGACCTTATGCTTGTCCTGGCGACGTGGCGAGACCGGATGGAGGGCCGGCTGCGGGCCGGCAACGTCGCCCTCGACTGGAAGATCGACACCCAGCCCGGCCTGCCGATCCTCGACGACCTGCGCCCGTCCCACGTGCTCAACATCCTGCGCATCCTTGACGAGGCGGTGACCAACGCGCTGAAGCACTCCGCCGCCGGAACCGTGCGGGTGCGGCTGCAAACCGTTACCGTACCGGACGGAAAGGCATTCGGCCGCATCGCCGTGGAAGACGACGGCGACGGCGGAGCCTCGGTCTCCTCGACCGGCCGGGGGCTCGGCAACATGCAGGAGCGCGCCGCCCGGATCGGCGCCCGCCTGACCGTCGCCTCGGACGCATCCGGCACGCGGGTTCAACTGGACCTGCCGGCGGTACTGCCGGGCGGGACGGTGCTGCCGCCCTGACCCGGCTGACCCGGACGTCTTGCCCCTCTCAGCGCACGCCCCGGCGGTTGACCGGCCCGCCGAGGTTGACAGCCGCACCGGGCCGCACCCCGACGCCGGGGGCGCCTACTCCCGGCGTCACCGCACGCACCGCCGGCGCGCCCGGCACCACGACGACCGGCGGCGGCACCACGACGACCGGCGCCGGTCGGACGACGCAGCCCCTGGGCACCCCCACGGCCGTGCAATAGACCACGGCCTGCGCGGAACCGGCCGCGCCGGCCAGGAAAAGCCCTACGGCAAGCCCACTCGTGCGCATCAGTGTACGGACCATGGAACGCCCTCCTCTTCGCTCAGTCCCGATCGGACCTCGACGGACACGCTAGGCAAGCGGGCGGCACGGCGCCATCCCATGAACGGGGGGCCATGAAGAAGGGGATGAAGGACCGCGGCAGGAGCGGGAGGCCAAGGCCGCGCCCTCGTGCCTCCACAGCCTGACACCGGCCGCGATAGCCTTGCAACCCGAACAAACGTCCGAAGAACGCCCCCCCTACGGCAACCTGAGGAGGAGAACAAGAAACTCCACCTGCTCAGGAACGAGCACTCCGCGCTCATCACTCCGCATGAAAGCGCCGATGATCTCAATGAAAAACCAGACACAACCAGAATCATACGTCCGCTTCTTTACGCAACAATACGACGATCAAAAAATAAGATACCGACAATTACAAATAAAATAATGAGTTAAACATATTATCACTTTTAGTAAATGAAAAATCATCAGAATATAAAATATTTATACATGGAGGCGGGTCGGTGGTGCGGCACCATACCGCAGAGGTAGGGCAATTTCGATTGACTCCTCCTCCTAATCCCTGTTTAATGTAATCGTTATCTCAATAAAGAAAAAAGAATATATTATTCGTATCCGGATGCGTTTCGGATGTGATGAGCTGATTATTTTTAATCAAGAAGAAATGCCCTGAAAACTTAGGATCTGCTGAGCGGTCTTCGGGCCGTTTGCGCCGCATTGCGTCTTGCGCCCTCTTTCGTTGCGGTCCGGCAAGGCGTTCAACCAGGCGCTCCATTCAACCAGGGAGGCGGTCATGGCCGACGAAGAAGAACTCTGGATTGCCATCCGATCGATCAACGACAAGATCAAGAACGACGCCAAGTTCGCCGAGGCGTTCGACAAGAGCCCGGCCCGCGCCCTGCGCGGCAGCAACCTGGACGTCATGGTTCCGGCGACGCCCAATTCGCGCTCCTCGCGCCTGTCGACCCTGCTCGGTCGCATGACCGACATCGAGCGGCGGGCGACCATCGACGCGGTGGTCGGCTCGCGGCTCGAGGGTCCCGGCAATGTCGCGCTCGCCACGCCGGTCGCCAACGCCAATGTCGGCGCCAATGCCAATGCGGTGGCCAACGCCAACGCCAATGCCAATGCCAACACCAATACCAACGGCTTCGCCGCCGTCGACATCGCCGGCGACCTCGTCCGGGTCAGCCTCGACCAGTCCTTCGCACGCTCGGACCTGGCCAAGCGGCTCGGAGCGCTGCAACTCACCGAAGCCCGCCAGCAAGCGCTGATCAAATCCGTCTTCGCCGACGGCTCCAGCGTCGTCGACAAGAAGGCGAGCGCCCTCGGCGAGGTCCAGAAGGCCGTCGGATCCTTCCGGGGGGTCAGCTTCGAGGTCGAGGCGCTGGTCAGCGGCGCCGACATCCATGTCACCGGCGGGCGCGTCCTCAAGTAGCGCCGGCATCCGTTTCCCGGTCGTTTTTCCTGCCTCGCCCGCACGGGCGGGCGACGAGGCACCGCAAGATGGGAGGCCGACATGGCCGACGAAAAGGAACTTTGGTCCAAGCTCCAGGAAATCAGCGAGAAGCTCAAGGCAGACAGCCGCTTCGCGGTCGAGTTCGACGAGAATCCGGCGAAGGCGCTGGCCGCGCGCAAGCTCGACATCGAGGTCCCGGCGACGAAGGTCAGCCCGGCGACGAAGATCTCCGACCTGTTCGGCAAGATGACCGAGGTGGAGCGGCGGGCGACGCTCGAATCCGTGCTCGGCGGCCGGTTCGGGCCGGGCACTGTCGCCATCGCGACGCCGATCGCCAACGCCAATGCCGGAGCCAATGCGAACGCCGGCGCCAATGCCAATGCGCTCGCCAACGCCAACGCCAATGCTAACGCGAACACCAACACCAACGGCTTCTCGGCCAGCGACCTCGCCGGCGACCTGGTCCGCGTGCGGCTCGACCCGGCGTTCCGGGGCACCGAGCTCGGCAAGGCGCTGGATGCCGCCAGGCTCAGCGAGGCGCGCCAGGCGGCGCTGTTCAAGGCGGTGTTCGCCGACCAGTCGACGCTTGCCGAGACGACCCGCGGCGGCATGCGCAAGGCGACCGGCGCCTTCCGCGGCCTGAGCTTCGACGTCGAGGCCGAGATGCAGGCCGGCGAGCTGGTCATCCGCAAGGGCGCGCTCAAGCACTGAGGCGCCCGCGGACCGCGACAGGCAGACGGGGAGACGAGGATGGGCACGCGACGGAACGGGACGGCGCCGGCCGAGGCGAGCGGCAGGCGGGGCAGCCCCCGCGTCCTGCTCGTGCACATGCCGATGGCCGACCCGATCCTGCCCAACCTCGGCATCGAGATCCTGAGCGAATGCCTGCGCGCGACGGGCATCGCCTGCGATGTCTTCTATGGCACCCTGCGCCTGCCGCCGGTGGTCTCGCCCGGGCTGACCCACGGGCTGCTCGGACAGGCGCTCTACACGCCCCTCTACCACGACCTCGACATCGACGCCTTCGTCGAGGGGGTGGCGGCGGTCGCGCTGGAGACCAGCCGCCGCGACGGCCGCGAGCGGGTGACGGCGGAACTGCACAAGGGCGTGATGGCCGCGGAGATGAACCTCGAGCGCTGCCTCGCCGAGATCCCTGCCGGCGCCTATGACGTGGTCGGCTTCTCGATCATCTTCGACACGCAGAAGCTGCCCTCGGCCGCCCTGGCGCGGCTGCTCAAACGGCGCGAGCCGGGGCTGAAGGTGCTGTTCGGCGGCACCGGCTGCGACGGCGACATGGCCGCGGCCCTGCTCGAGGCCTTTCCCGAGGTCGACGCGGTGATGACGGGGGACGCCGACCGCACCATCGCCGCCGGCGTGCGCCACCTCGCCGGCGAACCCGTGCCGGCGCCGGCGAACCTGCTCACCCGCGCCGCGCAGCACACGACACCCGCGCAGATCCATATTGACGCCGCCGAGCTGGAGGCACGCGCGCGGCCCCGCTACGACGGCTACATCGCCCAGCGCGCCGCCTCGCCCTACGCCCATACCCACGACCTGACGCTGCTGTTCGAAGGCTCGCGCGGCTGCTGGTGGGGCGACAAGCGCCACTGCAAGTTCTGCGGTATCCGCACGGTCCAGGAGGGTTTCCGCCAGCGTTCGCCGCAAGCCGTGCTGGACGAGATCGTGGCGCTCTACGACGCCCACCGGCCCTACCTGCTCTACGCCACCGACGCGATCCTGTCGCGCGAGCACATGTTCGCCCTGCTGCCCGAACTCGCGCGCCTGCGTCGGGAGACCGGTCGCGCCATCAAGCTGTTCTTCGAGGTGAAGTCGAACCTCACCCGGGCCGACGTCGCCCTGCTCGCCGATGCCGGCGTCGTCGCCGTACAGCCGGGGATCGAATCCTTCTCCGACGCCATGCTGAGGCGCACCGACAAGGGCGCCTCGGGTATCCGCCAACTCGCGGCTCTGAAATGGCTGTGCGCCTACGGCATCGACACGATCTACGGCCTGCTGGTCGGCACGCCCGGCGAGACGCCCGACGATCTGCGTGCGCTGATTGCGCTGTGCGGACGCATCCGCCACCTGCAGCCGCCGGTCAGCGTCAATGCCCTCGGCCTGCACCGGTTCAGCCCCTATTTCGACGCCCCCGAGGCCCACGGCATCACCAACGTGCGCCCCTTCCGCCTGTCGGAAGCCGCCTATCGCGTGCCGGCCCCGCTGCTCATGCGGCTGAGCTACGAGCTCGACTACGACCTTCCGGCCCGCACGGATCCCGAGCACATCGCCCTGACGGAAGAGTTGCGGACAGCGGTCACCGAATGGACCGTCGCCCATGCCGGCGGCGAGCGGCTGACCGTCAGCGAGGGACCGCGCGCCTCGATCGTCATGCGCCGGCGCGACACCCGCCTTGCGGTCGAGACGCTGGAAGGCGCCGATGCGCGCCTGTATCGGGCGATCGCCGCCCCGGTGGGCACGGCACGGGCGGCCGAACTGGCGGGGTTGACCGTCGACGAGACGGCCCGACGCCTCGCCCGCTTCGACGACCTGGACCTGGCTGTCGAACTCGACGGCGCCTGGCTGGCGCTGGCGGTGCCGGTCAATGTCGATGCCGAGCGGGACGCCGCGCCCCGCACCGTCGCCCGGCGCAATCTCGCCGAAACGACCGCCTGATCGGAGGAGGATCCGCATGGCCCTGCTGCAACCCCGCCAGCTGACCGTTCTGACCACCAGCCAGTGCACGGCCGCCTGCGACCACTGTTCGATGAATTCCGCGCCCGACCGGCGCGAGCGGCTGGATTTCGCCACCATCCGCGACACCATCGACGCCCTGCACGACGCCCAGCCGCTCGGCGTGGTGATCTTCGCCGGCGGCGAACCGACGCTGCTCGGCGAAACCCTGCTCGACGCCATCGCCCATGCCGACGGCCTCGGCATCACCACACGCATCGTCACCAACGCCTCCTGGGCCATCACGCCGACCAAGGCACGTGCCAAGATCACCGAACTGCGCCAGGCCGGCCTGGCGGAACTCAACATCAGCGCCGACGACTACCACCTGCCGTGGATCCCATTCGCCAACGTCGCCCATGCCTGGCGCGAGGCGAAGGGGCGCGGCTTCTCCTCCGTCGTCATCGCCAACTGTTACGGGCCGAACAGTCTGGTCACGCCCGACTGGATCATGGAACAACTCGGCGAGCGCCTGCCGATGCGCTTCGATGCGGACGGCACGCCGCTCGGCATCCCGCCGCCGGCCGCCGACGGGACGGCCTACCTGATGTCCAATTCCTATCTGCAGATGCTCGGCCGGGCGCACGGACGCATCGATCCGGCCGACGTGATCTTCCCGGCCGACCCGACCGAGCTGAACGGCGGCTGCCCGTGGGCGGTGCGCAGCGCCGCGCTGTCGCCGCGCGGCCGCCTCGTGGCCTGCTGCGGCATGGAGGCCGAAGACAACGCCGTGCTCGATTTCGGCGCCGTGCGCGACGCCGGCGCCCAGGCGCTGGTCGAGAAGGCCGACCGCAGCGCGATCATGAACGCCATCGCCCTGCTCGGCCCCGCCTGGGTGCAGGACTTCGTGCGCCGGCGCCGGCCAGACATCGCGTTCCGGCCGCGCTACGCCACGGTCTGCGAGATCTGCGAAGACATCGTCTCGCGCCGCGAGGTGGTCGAGGCGCTCAAGGCCAACCTCGGCGCGCTGGAGCCGGCGGTCGTCTTCGCCCGGCTCGGCGCCGGCGCCAGCGTCGAACGGATCGAAACGGAGGATGCCGCCTGATGCTTGCCCTGACATCCGGAACGGCGCTGCAAAGCGTCTGCCAGTCGCTCGAGCGCGCCGGCCTGCGCGACCTGTTCGCCTGCGGCGATCCCTTGCATCCGCGCTACGAGCGCTGGCTGCACGCCCGTGCCAACGCGCCCGAACGCCTGCGCCCGCTGGTCGACGTGTTCCTGCTCGGCCGGGCGGCGCCCCGCGCGGATCTCGGCGCGCTCAGGGCCGACGCGCTCGACGCGCTGCTGCAAAGCGGCGTGCTGAAGGCGACCGACGGCGGCGCCCTGCACCTCGGCGGCCTGTGCCTGCTGCCGACGCTCGGCGTATGGCTGCTGTGCCAGGTGCCGCAGCCCGGACCGACGCTCTACTACGGCGACGACTCGGTCGGCCTCGCCTGGCGGCTGAGCGCCAAGCCCGGCGACCGGGCGCTCGACCTGTGCGCCGGCCCGGGCATCCAGGCGCTCAGGCTCGCCGCCATGGGCGCCGAGGTGGTCGCGGTCGAGATCAACCCGGTCGCCGCCTCGCTGGCCCAGCTCAACGCCGCCGCCAACGGGCTCGGCGAGCGGATCTCGGTGCGCATCGGCAGCCTCTACCAGGCGGTCGGGGCGCGCGAGCGCTTCGACCTGGTCAGCGCCAACCCGCCGCTGCTGCCGGTCCCCGACAACGTGCCCTATCCGTTCGTCGGCCACGGCGGACCGGACGGGCTGAGCATCACCCGACGCATCCTCGACGGCCTGCCCGGCGTGCTGTCGGAACGCGGTGTCGCCCGGCTGCTGGGCACAACGCTCAGCGACGGCTACCTGCCACTCTGCCTGGAGGAGATGGAGACATGGGCACGCACGCATGCGATGGACATGATCATGTTCGTCACCTCCCATTTCGGCCTTGCGGCGGGCGACGCCTATCTGGAAGGCCTGGCGCAGACCTCGGCGGCGACCGGGCGGATCTCCCTGGACGAGGCGCGCGCGCGCTATCTCGCCTGTTTCGCCGCCCGCGGCGCGAGCCACATGTGCGCCTATTTCTTCCACATCGTCCCGGGTCGTGGCAGCTTCGACCTGGCGGACCTCGCCGAGGAGCCACCGAGAGACATATGGTTCGCGCACTGATCGCGCAGGGATGGGATGCGGTTCCGGTCGGAACCGCGAGCGCCTTCGAGACGGTCGTCGGCGGACGCATCGTCGTGCGCTCCTGGGCAAGACGGGAGCCCGATCCCGGGCGCGGCCTGCGCCGGATCGTCGTCTGGCAGGAGGTCGACCTCGTCGCGCTCAACCGCCCCGGCGGGCGCGTGCGGGCCGTCTTCGACATCGCCTGCCGGCCCGATCTGGCGCCCCGGCGAGTGACGATCCGCAGCCGTGCCGGCGAGGCCGTGCTGACCATTTCCGCAACCGGCGCCGAGGCCCGCCTGGTCGACGGCTCGCGGCTGAAACTCGACGACGGGCGCTACGGCCTGATCCTGCCCGACAACGTTCCAGCCCTCGCCGATCTGCATCTGCGCCTGCTGAGCGCGCAGAAGCGACTGCCTTTCGCCTGTCGCGCGCTGGTCACCGGCACGCTGCAGGGCCTCGACTACCGGATCGAGCCGGACGGCGCGCTGCTGCGCTCCAACATCGGCGAATGGTTCCGCCTGGATGACGACGGCCGCCTCGCCGCGATCCTGTCGGAACCCGGCGGACCGGAGGTCGCCCGCCGCGTCGAGGCCCGCGTGCCACGTTGGCGCGGCCTCGAGCGCAGCGAAGGCGGCACGCGGCGCGCCGGCGCCGACCGGGCCGCAACCGAGGTCCCGGCCACCCCCGCAGGGGTGCGGGAGCGCGACGTGTCGCTGGCCTTCGACGGCCGGAAGGTCTGGGGTAGACTGCTCCGGCCACAGGGCCGCATCCGCGCCGCCGCCCTGCTGCTCGGCGGCTCGGGACACCACGACCGCTTCGGGCGCGCCGGCACGATCGACCTCGGTTACCGCGACCTGGCGCTGGATCTTGTCGCCAGGGGCATCGCCGTGCTGCAGGTCGACAAGCCCGGCGCCGGGCGCACCCACCTCGACCCGGCCTTCCTCAAGCCCCGCTTCACCCGCACCATCGCCCTTGCCCGCGCCTGGCGGGAGCGCCTGACGCGCCTCGTGCCGGCCGGCACGCCGATCGTCCTGATCGGCCACAGCGAGGGCGGCCAGGTCGCCACCGCGCTTGCCGCCGAGGATCCCTCTCTCGCCGGCCTGTGCGTCATCGCGACCGCCTATGCCGACATCGACCGGGTGCTCGAGGATCAGGTCAACGCGGAGTCGGAGGATCTCGGGCTGGGCGAGACGGAAGCCGAACGCCGGCTCGCCGACACGCGCGCCTTCTTCGCCTGGGTGCGCGGCGGCGACGGCGGCGAGCCGCCGGCGCGCATGAAACCCCTCGCCCATCTCGCCGACTGGTACCGCGACCTTCTGGCGACCACGCCCGAGCGCCTGCTGCCCGGCGTGTCGGTGCCGGTCCTCGTCCTGCACGGCGGCGCCGACATCCAGGTCCCGGCCGAGGACGCGGCGCGGATCGCCGCGGCGGTGCGCACGGCCGGCGGGACCGTGCGCCAGCGCATCTTCTCCGACCTCGACCACCTGATGAAGCGCACGGCGCCGGCAACCAACATCGCCCGCTACGGCGACCGGCGCCGGCGGGTGGCGAAGCCCGTGACCAACACGATCGCCGACTGGCTGGCGGAAGTGCTAGCGCGGCGCCCGGCGGTCGCTGACCAGGAAGGCGACGGCGACGACGAAGGCGGGCAAAAGCGCGATGGCCGGCCCCCAGCCGCCGCCGGCGAACAGGCCCAGAAGTGAGGCAGGCGAAAGCAGCATGAGCGCCCGCCCGAAGCGTTGATTGGCGGCGCGCCAGGCGGCGTCGTCGGCGAGGGTGCGCGGGGTGCGGAAGCCGACGAAGCGGTTGCGGCCGATGCCGGCGGAGACCCAGCCGAGGCAGAAGACGAGAAGGGCAAGCGCGATGACAGTCCACCGTCCGGCCGGCGCCGACCAGACGCCCCCGCCCACCGCCAGGGCGTACTGGCTGGCGGCGAAGACGAGGCCGATGGCGACGAGCATCGCATCGAACCGCAGCGCTACCGGCGCAACCGCCGCCCGGCCCAGGCGCAGCGCCCACAGGCGCAGGGCGACGACGATGGCGATGCCGGTCGCGGCGAGCACGCCGAGCGACGCGGCGATCTCGCCGTCACCCTCCCCGCCCGGTCCGACGCCGGCAGAAGGAAGAAAGGCTCCGGCGAGGATCGCCAGGACGGCGACGGCGGTGGACAGCCAGGCGGATGCGGCACTCATCGGGGGCCCTCCGGGGTCGGTCGGAATCCGGAAACGGTCCCCTAGTCGATAGCAGATCGGGGCCCGCCCGTCACCCGCAGCCGCCCCGCACCGAGGCAGAGGACCGGGACGGAACCGAAGCCGGGCCAGAAAAAGGGGCAGGGAAATCGAGCCAAGAGAAACGGACGAGAGGAGAGGAAACCATGAGCGGCCTACGGTTCGAGGAATTCGTGCAACGCTTCTGGTCGGACGAGCGCTTCCGGCGCGCCTTCGCCAAGGATCCCCGGCGCAAGCTGAAGGAATACGGCTTCGATCCGGACCTGTTCGACATCCCGGAGCAGTTCGACATGGCGGACCTCGAGGCCCATCTCGAGCGCCGTCGCGCGGCGGCCGAACATCCGCCCGCAGGCCTCGACAGGATGACGGCGGCAGAGGCCTGGCGCGCCGCCACCATGCTGCCCCTCGCTCGCGACGTCGCCGAACTGGCCCAGAGCATGAACATGGCGGTGGTCACCACGCAGTCCTCCAGCGTGACGACCGCCCTCGTCTACGGCACCACCGCCACCACCCAGACCCAGGTGGCCCTCACGTCGACGGGCACCGGGGCCGGGCTCAAGGCCGAGACCCTGGCACGGCTGCAGGCCTTGCGCGCCCTTGCTCGCCGCCCGGCCGCCGATCTCACCGTCTCGGTGCGGCTCGCCGACGGACGGACGGTCGACGGCCTGAGCGTCGACGCCGCCCGGGCGCTGATCGAACGCAGGCGCTGAGGCCAATTCAAGGAGAAACCGAGATGACCAAGGTGCAATTCAGCGACCTGCTGCGCGACCTCGCCGCCGATCCGGGCTTCCGCAAGACCTTCGCCGACAGTCCGGCCAAGGCCCTGCGCGCCCGCGGCTTCGATCCGGACCTCCTGGCGCTGCCCGAGCGCATCGACCTCGCCGCGCTGGAAAGGCGACTGGCGGCGATGCAGGCCGGGCGCGAGATCCCCCGGGTGAAGCCGGGCGAGAAGATCGACGACCTCAAGCCGCAGGATGCCTGGGACCGCTTCCTGATGATCGGCCTCAAGGAAGGGCTGGCGGCAAGCACCACCGTCAACGCGACCGCCAATCTCACCGCCGTTGTCATCTACGGCAGTTCTGCCGCGACCAGCACGTCAACCACGTCGACCACGACGACCACGGCCGCGGCGGGACGCGTTGCCGGCCCCCTCAGCCCGGGCGAACTCAACCGGCTGACGCTGCTGCGCGAGATCGCCCGCGCCGATCCGGCCGGGCTCACCTTCACGGTGCGCGGCCCCGACGGGACGGTCGTCGACGGTCTCGACGTCAATGCGACCCGTGCCCTGCTCGGACGGCTGAAGTGACGGAGGCGGCGATGGACGAGACCGTGCGGCTGGCCCGGCTCTACGACGGCGATCCGGCGAAGCTGCTGCGCACCTGGGCCGGCGACAGCCCGCCGAGGATCGTGGTGTGGGAACTGACGCTCGCCTGCGACCTCGGCTGCCGCCACTGCGGCTCGCGCGCCGGCAAGGCGCGCCGCGACGAGCTCGACACGCAGGAGGCGCTCGACGTCGTCCGCCAGCTCGCCGACCTCGGCGTCGCCGAGGTCATCCTGATCGGCGGCGAGGTCTACCTGCGCGACGACTGGTTCCTCATCGCCGCCGCGGTCACCCAGGCCGGCATGACCTGCAGCCTGGTCACCGGCGGGCGCGGCTTCGATGCCGGCGTGGTCGACGAGGCGCTTGCGGCCGGCGTGCGCATCGTCGGCGTGTCGATCGACGGCCTGCCGGCGACCCACGACCGGCTGCGCGGCGTACCCGGCTCCTACGAGGCTGCCATCGCCACCGCACGGCGCATCGCGGCGACCGGACGCCTGACGCTGTCCGTCAACACTCAGATCAACCGCCTGTCGCTGCCTGAACTGCGCGCCGTCGCCGAGCGGGTCGTCGAGCTCGGCGCCGTCGCCTGGCAGATCCAGCTCACCGTCGCGCTCGGGCGCGCCGCCGACCGGCCGGACCTGCTGCTGCAGCCCTGGCACCTGCTGGAACTGTTTCCCCAGCTCGTCGCCATCAAGAAGGAGATCCTCGAGCCCGGCGGGGTGCAGCTCTTCCCCGGCAACAACATCGGCTATTTCGGCCCCTTCGAGGCGGAGCTGCGCTATGGCGGCGACGCCGGCCACACCTGGATGGGCTGCGGCGCCGGCCGCGCCGCCCTCGGCCTGGAGGCCGACGGCAAGCTGAAGGGTTGCCCGTCGCTGCCGACGGTGCCCTACACGGGCGGCAACGTGCGCGACACGCCGATCGCCGAGCTGTGGGCCCACGCGCCCGAGATCTCGGCCCTCGGCCGGCGCACCACCGACGACCTGTGGGGCTTCTGCGGCACCTGCCGGCACGCGGCCGTGTGCAAGGCGGGCTGCACCTGGACGGCGCATGCGCTGTTCGGGCGGCCGGGCAACAACCCCTATTGCCACCATCGCGCCTGGAGCCTCGCGCAGACCGGCCTGCGCGAGCGGGTCGTGCTCGTCGAGAAGGCACCCGGCCGCCCCTTCGACCACGGCCGCTACGAGATCGTCGTCGAACCGCTCGACGCCGAGACACCGGACGAGGAGCGCCTCGCGCCGGTGCCGCGAGCGCGCGCGGCGGCGCTGTTCGGGCTGCGCGCCGACGCGCCGAGCGCCTGGTCCGGGGAGGATCTCGTCGAGGCGACCCGCAGCGCGCGACGCTGACTTGCTACGATCGGCACAGGGAGGCCGCGGATGACAACCGACATCGAGGAACGTCCGTTCGAACTCGGGCTGATGTACTCGCACCGCTGCAACATCGAATGCCGCCACTGCGGCATCGAATCGGGGCCGCGCAACCGGGCGCGCATGACGCTCGAACTGGCCCGCGACGTCATCCAGCAGGCGGCGGAGCTCGACCCGCCGGCGACGACCATCGCCTTCACCGGCGGCGAGCCCCTGCTCTACCCGCGCGAGACCGAAGCCCTGCTCGACCTCGCCCACGGCCTCGGCCTGTCGACGCGCATCGTCACCAACGGCTTCTGGGGCCGGAACCGCAGCCGCGGCCTGCAGCTCCTTTACCGGCTGCGCTTCGCCGGGCTCGACACGATCAACTTCAGCGCCGATGCCTATCACCTGGAGTATCTGAATGCCGCGATCCTGCGTCAGGCGATCGACATCGCCGAGGAGGTCGGCTTCATCGTCATCGTCAACATGACGGTGAACGCGGCCGTGTCGCCGGTCGACGCCTTCTCCCGCCTCTACGGCATCGCGCGCGAACGGCTGGTCGGTTTCGACGAGACCGTGTTCCGAGCGGAGCTGCGCGCCGGCGCGGACCTTTCCCGCTATGACGGGCGCATTCTCGTCTCAGGCGGCCGGCTGATCGGCCTCGGCCGGGCCGCGCTCTATCCGGAGGAGCATTTCCTGTCGCCGCTGGAGACCTTTGCCAGGACGCCCTGTTCGGAGATCGTCAATCGTCCCGTGGTCTATCCGGACGGCGCACTGATGGCCTGCTGCTGCGCCGGCGGCAAGATCGCCGCCTTTCGCGTCGGCAACCTGCACAGCCAGCCGCTGGCCGACCTGGTCGAGGCCATGCGACGGCGCACCCACTTCCGCTTCATCAACGACCTGGGTCCACGCGTCCTCTACGAGGCCCTCGCCGAGATGCGCCCGCGCGCCGGCGACGAGCGGCCGCACGCCTCGATCTGCGACGTCTGCGTGGCGGCGACGCGCGGCCGCGCGCCCGACGAGGTCGACAGGCTGCTGGAGCACTGGCTGGTGCGCCGGCTGGTCGAGGCCTGAAACGGACCGCTTGGGACGGACGGCCTGAGACGGACAACCTGACCGCTGCTGCGTTCCGGTGACCGCCGCCCCGTTGTCAGCCACCGCGCATCTTCCGCTAACCGGACGTTAAGGCTTGTAGAACACAGTGAGAACAGGTAGGGTACGTTCATGATTTGTACCGATTCCGACGCCTGACGGCGGCCGGTCACAACGAGGGTGGGCCATGTTGACGCGCAAGCAGTACGAACTTCTGATGTTCATCCACGAACGTCTGAAGGAAACCGGCGTGCCGCCCTCCTTCGATGAGATGAAGGATGCCCTCGACTTGCGCTCCAAGTCGGGCATCCACCGCCTTATCACGGCCCTGGAGGAACGCGGCTTCATCCGCCGACTGCCCAATCGCGCGCGTGCCATGGAGGTGGTGCGTCTGCCCGAATCGATCGCTCCCGGCCTCGGCTCGCCGCGCTCGCGCGGCTTCTCGCCCTCGATCATCGAGGGATCGCTCGGCCGTGCCCCGGCTCAGGCCGGACGGACCGAGGCCGGCGATCCGGCCGGCATGGCGACGATCCCGGTCATGGGCCGGATCGCCGCCGGCGTGCCGATCGAGGCGATCCAGACCCACAGCCATTCGATCTCGGTTCCGCCGGAGCTGCTCGGCCGCGGCGAGCACTATGCCTTGGAGGTGCGCGGCGATTCGATGATCGAGGCCGGCATCCTCGACGGCGATACGGTGCTCATCCGCAAGACCGACAGCGCCGAAAGCGGCGACATCGTCGTCGCCCTCGTCGACGACGAGGAAGCGACGCTGAAGCGCCTGCGCAAGAAGGGCCCGTCCATTGCCCTCGAGGCGGCCAACCCGGCCTATGAGACCCGCATCTTCGGCCCCGGCCGGGTCCGCATCCAGGGCCGTCTGGTCGCCCTGTTCCGCCAGTACTGAGCCGCCGCGCGCCGGCGCAGCACACCGGCGCGACATCGATGAACCGGCCGTGCGCTTCGAGGCGGCAAGTGTCTGCCCGCGCGCATGCTCCCTGACGGGCTCGGGGTACCTCAGCCGGACATGCCGACGCGTGGGCCGATACGCGCCTGGCGGTGAGCGCGGCAATGAGCGCGGCAGTGCGGACGACTTGATCGCTTCCGCGCGTGCCCAGGTACGACCAAATCGGGGCCCGGTCACGGGCCGGTCGCAGGCCGGTCACGGGTAGGTCATGGACTGTCCGGCATGGGCCGGCGCCAGGGCCGCCGCGGCTGGCTGTTGCCCCGTTCGAGGCGCACGATCCGCGTCCGCCCCTCCTCCGCGACGAGCCACAGCGCCAGGGCGCCGGTCGTCGCGCGCGTGACGGCATCGACGACCAGTTGACCGCCGCAACCTTCCGGCGCCTGCAGTTGGGTGATCACGACGTCGGCGCGGACGCAATCCGTGGGCAGCGCGCGCCGGTCGCGGACAAGGGCGATGGTCAGCGGTGCGGTCCGCGGTCCTCTCGCCGATTCCGCGTCGCTCCCGGGGGCCGAAGGCGCATGAGCCAGGACGACGCAACCCGCCGCGTCGCAGCGCTGCTGCTCTTCCGTCATCCGCCGCGACGGGAAGGCCGAGGGCGCAACCGCCTCCGCGCGCAACCAGCCCTCGGAAGCGAATCCCGGCCGGCGCGCCGACACGCGCAGGGTTCCTGAGCCGTCACGCGCGGCAAGCCCTACGCCGCGGTCAGGAATGTGGACGTCGGCGGGCCGGTGCGCGAGCGCAAGCGCCAGCCCGAGGCCGAGCGGCGCCAGCGCGGCGAGACGCATCCGGCCGGCCGCCAGGACCATCGCGAACAGCCCGCCGATCAGCAGGCATGCCGCGGACGCCGGCAGGCTGCCGACGACGCCCTCGTTGGGCGTCAGCGCCTGGGTCCAGCGCGCCGCCGCCAGCATTGCCTCGATGCCGCGTCCCATGATCCACAGCGGCCCAGCCGCCACCCCGAACGGCAGCAGCGCCAGCGCGAGGACGCCGGCCGGCATGACCACGAAGGACACCACCGGCATGGCGAGCAGATTGCCTATCAGCCCGTAGGGCGAGGCCCGCTCGAAGTGGTAGACGCCGACGATGCCGGTCGCCACCCCCGCGACCAGCGACGTGACGACGAGGCCCGTCAGCCACAGCCCGGCGCGGCGCAGCATCCGCTCGGCCGCGCCCGCCGCCCGGCGCCGCTCGAAGCCCGCCGCACGCGGGCGCCGCGCCCAGGCGCCGTAGACGGCAATCAGACAGAGGACGGCGGCGAAGGACATCTGGAAGCCCGGCGCGAACAGGCTTTCCGGCGACCAGGCGAGGATCGCGAGCCCTGCAAGCGCCAGGCTGCGCATGGTCAGCCCGCGCCGGCCGGCGAGGATGCCGGCGAACACCAGCGCGATCATCAGATAGGAGCGCTGGGTCGCCACCGACGCCCCCGACAGCACCAGATAGGCGCTTGCCGCGATCAGGGCGAGCGCAGCCGCCCAGCGGTGGATGGCAAAGCGCAGGGTGACCCGCTCGAACACGGCCAGCACCGCCAGCACGGCGGCATAGACGCCGCCCGAAAACAGGGCCATGTGCAACCCGGAAATCGCCAGCACATGCGCCAGCCCCGCCTGACGCAGGCTGTCCTGCGCCTCGGCGGAGATCCCGCCGCGCAGGCCGACCAGCAGGGCCACAGCGATCGCGCCGGCATCGCCGTCGCCGAGCTGGCGGCGGATGCGCTCGCCGAGACCGTCGCGGACCAAGGCCACCTGACGGCGAATCTCGAGCGCCGCCGGACGCGGACCGAGATCGACCGGCTGGACCGCGCCGAAGGCGAAGCCTGTCGCCCCGATGCCCTGATAGAAGGCGCGGAAGGCGAAATCGTAACCGCCCGGCCGCACCGGCCCGGACGGCGGGAACAGGCGCGCGCGCAAGGCGACGGCGTCGCCCGCGGCCAGCCCGTCGGCGCCGTCGCCACGCACCAACACGCGCACCCGCCGCGGCAGGGCGTCCTCGGCCAGGCCGGACAGCAGCACCGGGGCGAGCACAACCTGCGCGCCGCCGCCGTCCCGGTCGATCGCCTCGATGAAGCCGGAAATTTCGACGGTGCGCTCGCTGCCGAGTACCGGCGCAGCGACCAGTGCCGTGCGCAACGTGCCGGCGAGAAAGCCGAGCAGCGCCCACCAGGCGAGCAGCAGCGGCCGCCGGAGCCGGCCGTGGCTATGCGCCGCCGCGACCGCCGGAGCAAGCGCCAGGGCGAGCAGCGCGACGGGCCACGGCGACGGCTCGTCCGACAGGGCGAAATACGCCCAGATCCCGCCTGCGAAGGCGAAGGCGCACCACAAGAGACCATGGTCGGGAGGTGGCGCGGGTCTGGTCCCCGAGCGGGACGAGCCGGTCTGCGCCGCCCGGCCGCCCGGAGCGCGCAGCCGGTCGAGAAGCGCCTGCGCCAGGCGCGCCGCCGAGGCGGAATAAAACCCGCGGGCCGGTGTCGTCGGCGCGCCGGGCCCGTGGCCCGACGGCAAGGTCTTCGTGGCTTCCCCGGTTCCGTCCCGGTTCCCCACACGCCCTCCACCGGCTATTTTGCCTGTCCGCCGGCTATGCTACACAGCCCGCGACCGAGCGGCGCCGCCGCCTTCTTTCATTCTGGCAGAGAACAAGCATCCCGACCATGGCCGACCAGATCGTTACCCGCTTTGCGCCTTCGCCCACCGGCTACCTCCACATCGGCGGCGCGCGCACCGCGCTGTTCAACTGGCTGTTCGCGCGCCATCACGGCGGCAGGATGCTGCTGAGGATCGAGGATACCGATCGCGCCCGCTCGACCCGGGAGGCGGTCGACGCCATCCTCGACGGCCTGAGCTGGCTCGGCCTCGACTGGGACAGCGAACCGATCTCGCAGTTCGCGCGGGTCGAGCGCCACCGCGAGGTGGTCGAGCAGATGCTCGCAAACGGCACCGCCTACCGCTGCTACGCCACGCCCGAGGAGCTGGAGACGATGCGCGAGACGGCGCGCGCCGAGGGCCGGCCGCCGCGCTACGACGGCCGCTGGCGCGACCGCGACCCCTCCGAGGCGCCCGCTGGCGTCGCTCCAGCCATCCGCCTCAAGGCGCCGCAGGAGGGCGAGACGGTGGTCGACGACCAGGTGCAGGGCCGCGTCGTGTTCCCCAACAAGGACCTCGACGACCTCGTGCTGATGCGTTCCGACGGCGTGCCGACCTACATGCTGGCGGTCGTCGTCGACGACCATGACATGGGCGTCACCCACATCATCCGTGGCGACGACCACCTGACCAACGCCGCCCGCCAGACGCTGATCTTCCAGGCCATGGGCTGGCGGGTGCCGGTCATGGCCCACATCCCGCTCATCCACGGCCCGGACGGTGCCAAGCTGTCCAAGCGCCACGGCGCCCTCGGTGCCGAGGCCTATCGCGCCATGGGCTACCTGCCGGCGGCCATGCGCAATTATCTCGCCCGGCTCGGCTGGAGCCACGGCGACGACGAAATCATGTCGACCGAGGACATGATCGCCTGGTTCGGCCTGGACGCGGTCGGCAAGTCGCCGGCCCGCTTCGACTTCAAGAAGCTGGAGAATCTCAACGGCCACTACATGCGCGCCACGCCCGACGCTGAGCTGCTCGGCCACTGGCGCGCCTGCCTCGCCCATGTCGACGGCGGCGCCGAAGTGCTCGCCTGGCTCGATGCGCCGGGCAACACCGACAAGGCGCTCGCCGCCCTGCCCGGCCTCAAGGAACGCGCAAAGACCCTGGTCGAACTGACCGACGGCGCCTCCTACTTGTGGCGCAACCGCCCGCTCGATCTCGATGACAAGGCGGGCCAGATCCTCGATGCGGACGCCCGTGCGATCCTGGCCGACCTGCTGCCGTGCCTCGATGCGGATGCGGTCTGGAGCCTGGAAAGCACCGAGACGATCGTCAAGGCCTATGCCGAGGAACGCGGCCTCAAGCTCGGCAAGGTCGCACAGCCGCTGCGCGCCGCGCTGACCGGTCGCGGCACCTCGCCGGGCATCTACGACGTGCTGGTCGTTCTGGGCAAGGAGGAAGCCCTCGGACGCATCGCCGACCAGGCGGCGTGATCCCCGGTTCCGGGGCGGGAGGCCGCGGCCGATCCTGCCCCGGAGACCTGCTCTCCCGGGGCCGTTCGGAGCACCTGCGCGCTGCAGCATCCGGCTTGCGGGCCTTGCGCAAATGGGCTACGCAGTCGTCAGCTCTTTCTCCCGCCGCACCAGGCATCCAGCAGGTTTCGACGAAACTGCGGTGCTCCGCGAGCCACGATGCCGCGGCATGTTCCAGAAAAGGGGGTTACCTGAATGGGCGACACGAAAGCCAAGCTCACCATCGGTGGCGACACGCAGGACTATGACGTGCGCAAGGGCACGATCGGCCCTTCGGTCGTGGACATCTCGTCCCTGTACAAGGACACGGGCATGTTCACCTACGATCCGGGATTCACGTCGACCGCGTCCTGCGAATCCAAGATCACCTACATCGATGGCGACGAAGGGACCCTGCTCTACCGCGGCTATCCCATCGAGCAGCTCGCCGACCATGGTGACTTCCTGGAATCCTGCTACCTGCTGCTGTACGGCGAGCTGCCGACCCGCGCCCAGAAGGACGACTTCGTGCAGCGTGTGACCTATCACACGATGATCCACGAGCAGATGTCGCGCTTCTTCACCGGCTTCCGCCGCGACGCCCATCCGATGGCGGTCATGGTCGGCGTGGTCGGTGCCCTGTCGGCCTTCTATCACGACTCCACCGACATCTCCGATCCGCACCAGCGCATGGTCGCTTCACTGCGCATGATCGCCAAGATGCCGACCATCGCGGCCATGGCCTTCAAGTATCACATCGGCCAGCCGTTCGTGTATCCGCGCAACGACCTCGACTACGCCGCCAACTTCCTGCACATGTGCTTCGCGGTGCCCTGCGAGGAGTACAAGGTGAACCCGGTACTGGCCCGCGCCATGGACCGCATCTTCATCCTGCATGCCGACCACGAGCAGAATGCCTCGACTTCGACCGTGCGTCTGGCCGGCTCCTCGGGCGCCAACCCGTTCGCCTGCATCGCCGCCGGCATCGCCTGCCTGTGGGGACCGGCGCATGGCGGTGCCAACGAGGCCGCGCTCAACATGCTCTCCGAGATCGGCTCCGTCGACCGCATCCCCGAGTTCGTCGCCCGCGCTAAGGACAAGAACGATCCGTTCCGCCTTATGGGCTTCGGCCACCGGGTCTACAAGAACTACGACCCGCGCGCCCGCATCATGCAGAAGACCACCCATGAGGTGCTCGGCGAACTCGGCATCAAGGACGACCCTCTGCTCGAAGTGGCGATCGAACTGGAGCGGATCGCGCTCAGCGACGAGTATTTCATCGAGAAGAAGCTCTATCCGAACATCGACTTCTACTCGGGCATCACGCTGCGCGCACTCGGCTTCCCGACCAACATGTTCACTGTGCTGTTCGCGCTCGCCCGCACCGTCGGCTGGATCGCCCAGTGGAAGGAAATGGTCGAGGATCCGTCCCAGCGCATCGGCCGTCCGCGCCAACTCTACACCGGAGCGCCCCTGCGCGACTACCTGCCGATCGAGCAGCGCCGCTGATCCCTTTCTTGCCTGACCCTGCTGAAGGCCGCCTGCGGGCGGCCTTCAGACTGCTGCCCCCCTCCAAACGCGTCATCCCGCACGCAGCGAAGCGCAGATGCGGGATCGGTGAGCCGGGGCCTCTCGGTCTCCGTCATTGACACCATCGACACCGCGGCTCTCCGGTTCCGGCTCGCGCTCCGCTTGGCCGGAATGACACTGGAGAGGCTGAAAGTTTGTCAACACGCTGAAGGCCGCCCCTGGCGGCCGTCGTGCTTTCAGGCAGAGATCGGCAGGCAAGGCAGGCGCCGATCGCCCTTGCCGCCCGGCGAACGCCTCAAGGCAGCGCAACCGTCATCTCGGTCTGCTGAGGTGGTCGGGACGGTTCCGATGGCCACGCGAAAGCGCCGGAGCCGGCACCGACGGGCACGGTCGACGGATCAGGTCGGGGCGAGCAGGTCCAGCACGAGCCTGGCTGCGGCTTCGCTCTGCGGGCGTCCGTCCGGAAGGCGCATGATCTCGTCGAGTTCCTTGAACGCGTCGACCTGGTCGGCGCGCGCGGGGCCTTCACTCAGCAGCCCCTCGAGCACTGGCACCAGGCGGCCGGGCGTCACCTCCTCGTCGAGGAATTCCGGCACGATGTTGCGCCCGAGAATGATGTTGGGCAGTACCATGGACGACACGCTGGCGATCGGCACGATGCTGTGGATCTGCTTCACGCGGCGGTAGAACCAGTCCAGCTTGTAGCAGATCGCCATAGGCACGCCCGAGGCGGCGAGTTCCAGCGACACGGTGCCCGAGGCGGCAAGCGCGGCATGAGCGCGGCGGAAGGCGGCATGCTTGGCCGCCTCGCCGAGGACGACCTGGGGCTTGACCGGCCAGGACGCCACCCGCTCGGCGATCCGCTCGGCCAGGTGCGGCACCGCCGGCAGCAGTACCTCCAGTCCGGGAAACGCGGCCGCCAGGCGCTCCACCGTTGCGCCGAAGTCCTCGAGCAGCAGGCTGACCTCACTGCCCCGGCTGCCCGGCAGGACCAGCAGCACGGGAGCGCCGTCCGACAGCGGCCGCCGCTCGCCCGGCGCTGGTCTCAGTTCCGCCGCCTTCTCGATCAGCGGGTGGCCGACATAGAAGGTCGGTGGACCGCCGAGACGCCGGTGCGCCTCCGGCTCGAACGGCAGCAGAGCCAGCAGCCGGTCGACATAGACGCTCATCTTCCTGGCCCGGCCCGGTCTCCATGCCCAGACCGAAGGTGAGACATAGTCGACGATCGGAATGTGGGGTGCACGCTTGCGTACCCGCTTGGCGACATTGTGGGTGAAGTCCGGGCTGTCGATGATCACCATCACGTCGGGATCGGCCGCAACCGCCGCATCGACGGTTTGGTGGACCCGCCGGACGATGGTCGGCAGGCGCGCCAGCACGGCGGTCAGCCCCATGACGGCGATATCCGATAGCGGAAACAGGCTGGTCAGCCCTTCCGCCGCCATGCGTCCGCCGCCGACGCCGAGAAAGCGGACCGGGCCGCCATACTGCACCTTCAGCGCCCGCATCAGGTTGCTGCCGAGCAGGTCGCCGGACTCCTCCCCCGCGACGAGAAAGACCGTCAAGGGCCTGTCGGCCGGGACGCCGCCGCTCATGCCACCTCTCCCCCGTTCAGCCCGTAGAGAAACAGCCCGGCCGCCTCCGCGCGCGCCACGGTCTCGTCCTGTTGCGCGATCAGGGAGCGTCCCGCCTCGATGGCGATGCCGGCAAGCTGTGCGGCGACGGCCAGGTCAATGGTCCGCGGCCCGATGGTGGGCAGGTCGACCCGAAGGTCCTGGCCGGGCTTGGCTGCCTTGACCAGCACGCCGGCGCGCCCCTTTGCGCGCACCCGGCCGCTGGCGCGCAGACCGGCGCAGCGTTCGAGCATCGCATCGGTGCCCTCGGCACCTTCAAGGGCGATGACCCGCCCGCCGAGCGCCACAGCGGCCTGGCCGATGTCGAGTTCGCCGAGGCGAGCAACCGCCTTGTGGGCGAGTCGAAGATCGCGTAGCGCGCCATCGGCCGGCTCCCGTCCGCAGATCCGCCCCGCCGGAGCCAGCAGCGAGGGGGCCACGTCGGGCACACCGACGACCCGGAGGCCGTCGGCCTCGAACAGGCCGATCACCCGCGTCAGCAGGCTGTCGTCGCCGCCGATCAGCGCCTTCAGGATCGTCGGCAGGCGTCGCATGGTGCCGAGGTCGCCAACCACGGAGGCGAAATCCGGCCTTCGGCTGACGGCGCCGATCAGCAGCACGCGGTCGCAGCCGCCCCTCTTCAGGGTCTTGAACAATTGTCCGATCTGGCCCCAGCCGAGTTCTGCATCCGCAGTGGCCGCAAGTTCTGGCGCCGCCTCATCCCGGATCGCCACCACCAGGACAGGTTCGCCGCGCGCCCGCAGGTCTGCGACGATCTGGACCGGCAGCGCACCGCCTCCTGCGATGATTCCGATCGGCTGCTTCATGGGCGGCGTCTCCACGACCGCGGCGGGATCAGTCGTCCGAGCCGCTGCGTGGCGTGCAGAACCGCCGATCGCCCTCGACGAGGATGAAATCCGTCACCATCCTGACCAGCGGTTCGTCAGTCTGCTCCTCAGCGAGCCGCCGCGCCCGCTCGCGCAGCGTGCCCTCCTCGGTCTCGAACAGGGCCCGGTAGGCCGCCCTGAGGGCGTGGATCTGCTCGCGCGGGAAGCCGCGCCGCTTGAGTCCGACCAGATTGAGCCCGGCCAGACGCGCCCGGTCGCCGATCACGGACCCGAACGGGATGACGTCGAACTCGACGCCGGTCATGCCGCCGACGATGGCGTGAGCGCCGATCCGGCTCCACTGGCGCACGGCGCTCAAACCGCCGAGGATGGCGAAGTCGTCCACCTCGACATGGCCGGCCAGCGTCGCGTTGTTGGCGAAGATGGCGCTGTTGCCGACCCGGCAGTCGTGGCCGACATGGCTGCCGACCATGAACAGGCAGCGGTCGCCGACGCGCGTCAGCCCCCCGCCGCCTTCGGTGCCCGGGTTCATCGTCACGTGTTCGCGGATCTGGTTGTCCGCGCCGATCTCCAGCGCCGTGTCCTCGCCGGCATACTTGAGGTCCTGCGGCCGATGGCCGAGGCTGGCGAAGGGATAGACATGAGTGCGCGGCCCGATCGTGGTACAGCCGGCGATCACGACATGCGATTCCAGCACGACGCCGGCGCCCAGCGTCACCCTGCTGCCGATCGTGCAATACGGTCCGACCCGCACGTCGTCGGCCAGGACGGCACCGTCTTCGATGACGGCGGTGGGATGGATCGAGGCCATTGGCTCCTCAGGCGTCCACGAGCATCGCGCTGATCTCGGCCTCGGCGACCTTGACGCCGTCGACCTTGGCGATTGCATCGAATTTCCAGATGTTCGACCGCTGCTTGATCTTGTTGACGTGGAATTCGACCCGGTCGCCCGGTCCGACCGGCTTGCGGAACTTGGCCTTGTCGATGGTCATGAAATAGACCAGTTGCGGCGTGTGATCCGCGCCGAGCGAGTTCACGCACAAGGCGCCGGCGGTCTGGGCCATGGCCTCGATCAGCAGCACCCCCGGCATGACCGGGCGGCTCGGGAAGTGGCCCTGGAAATGCGGCTCGTTGATGGTGACATTCTTGATGCCGATGCAGGACTGGTCGCCATCCATCTCAATGATCTTGTCGACCAGCAGGAACGGATACCTGTGCGGCAGCAATTCCATCAGCCGCATGATGTCGGCCGACCCCAGGGTCGCCTTGTCTTTTTCTTCCATCTCTGCCTCGCCCCTCGTTGAGCGGAACGTTCCTGGCTCTACATAACCGAGCTTGGGAGCCCTGTCAGGCATCCCCGCCGCGTTCGGCCAGTTTTTTCAGCGCCGTGACCTCACGGAACCACTGCTTGACCGGCTTGGCTGGCACGCCGCCGTAGCGCCCGCCCGCGGGAACCGTGTCGTTGACGACG
The DNA here is from genome assembly GCF_000192745.1 of Polymorphum gilvum SL003B-26A1. Lineage (NCBI taxonomy): Bacteria > Pseudomonadati > Pseudomonadota > Alphaproteobacteria > Rhodobacterales > Paracoccaceae > Polymorphum > Polymorphum gilvum. The sequence continues at coordinate 2,221,792 of NC_015259.1, read as the reverse complement.
CTGACCGCCGCGATCTGCGCACCCATGCCGATCTCGACGTGGCCGGCGACGCCGGTCTGCCCGCCAATCGCGACATAGTCGCCGAGCGTGCAACTGCCCGACAGGCCGACCTGGGACACGATCACGCAATGCCGGCCGATGATCACGTTGTGACCGACCTGCACCTGATTGTCGATCTTGGTGCCCTCGCCGATCACCGTGTCGCGGTTGGCGCCGCGGTCGACGGTCGTGTTGGCGCCGATCTCGACGTCGTCCTGGATGATCACCCGGCCAACCTGCGGCACCTTGACGTGTCCGCCGGCGCCCATCGAATAGCCGAAACCGTCCTGGCCGATGGCCACACCCGGATGCAGGATGACGCGGTTGCCGATCAGGGCATGCTGAACCGTGGCATTGGCGCCGACGGCGCAGTCGCGGCCGATGCGGACGCTCTGCCCGATCACGGCGTTGGCGCCGATCACGGTGCCGGCGCCGATTTCCGCCCCGGCGCCGATCACCGCCCCGGGCTCGACCACCACGCCGTCCTCCAGCACCGCCTGCGGGTGCACCACGGCACGCTCGCTCACGCGAGCATCGCCATGGATCGGGCCATAGACCGGCGCTGGCCGCAGCGCGTCGGGATAGAGTCTGGCGAGCACCAGCGCCCAGGACCGGTACGGATCCTTGCAGACCAGCGCGGCGACGCCCTCGGGCACCTTCGTCAGGTGCCGCTGCGCCACCAGGCAGGCCGCTGCCTGGGTTTCCGCAAGCCGGTCGAGGTACTTGACGTTATCGAAGAAGACCAGCATTCCCGCCCGCGCATCCTCCAGCGGCGCGACCCCGGCGATCGGCAGGTCGGGATCGCCGCGGACGATCTCCGCCTGGGCGAAGGCCGCGATCTCGGCCAGAGACGTCTGCGGAGGGGGAGAAAAGAAGATCGGATCCGACATCGGCTCTGTCCGCGCCATGGGTCTGCAACAGGGGTATGCAACAGCAAACGGCCGCCGGCGATGCGGCGGCCGCAAGCGTGTCTCGGGGTCGCGCCTTAGAACTTGGTGCCGCCGCTCAGACGGAACCACTGCGTCTTGTCGCTATCTTCCTTCATCACCGGCCAGGCGAAGTCGACCCGCAGCGGACCGAACGGCGAGCGCCAGCGAATGCCCGCGCCAACCGAAGCGCGCAGTTCGAAGCCGTTCGAGGCGACGTTGTTGGCACCCACGATGTTGACCAGGTCCTTGTCGGCATCCCACAGAGATCCGGCATCGGCGAACAGGGCGCCGCTCAGGCCGAATTCCTCCGGAATGACCGGGAACGGGAAGGTCGTCTCGACGCTGCCGGCGACGTAGAAGCGGCCGCCGAGCGCATCCCGGTTGGTCGTCGACATGTCGCGCGGGCCGATGCCCTGGTTCTCGAAGCCGCGCACCAGGTCGCCGCCGAACATGAACTGGTCGGACACGCGCAGGCGCTTGCTGCCGATGGCCTGGATGTGGCCGCCGCGCAGCGCCACGCTGCCGACCAGGCCCATGTCGGGCAGCACTTCACGGTAGGCACGGGCCTCGGCCGTCGTGCGGATGAACTGCGCGTCGCCACCCAGCCCGGCGAATTCCTGCTGGAATTTCGCGAAGATGCCTTCCGACGGATCGATGTTGTTGTCCAGCGTGTTGTAGAACAGCGCGTAGCCGGCAAGCGAGGTCAGCGAGGAGCCGAGCGAATCGCAGACCGCGTTCGACAGGCCGCTGCCGGGGCAGGTCGCGAGGTTCTTGGCGATCCCCTTCGGATCCGAGATCTTGGTCTCGTAGATGTTGTAGAACACCTTCAGGGCAAGCTCGTCCTCGCGCAGCGGCAGGGTAAAGCCGATGCCGCCGCCGGTCGTCTCCTCGTCGTAGCTGCGGTAATCGTTGGCATCGTACACGCGGCGATAGACCTCGAGGTCGAGCGCGATCCGGCGGCCCATGAAGAACGGCTCGCGGAAGACGAACTCGTAGCTCTGGGTGTCGGTGCCGCCGCCGGCGCCGATCTTCACGTACTGGCCGCGGCCGAGGAAGTTCTTCTCGCTCAGCGACACGTCGCCGATGATGCCGTCCGTGGTCGAGTAGCCGACGCCGAAGGAGATCTCGCCGGTCGGCTGCTCCTCGACGGTGACGTTGATGATCACGCGGTCGGGCGCACTGCCACGCTCGGTGGTGACGCGGACCTCCTTGAAGAAGCCGAGATTGCGCAACCGGCGCTCGGCCTTGTCCAGCAGCACGCGATTGAAGGCATCACCCTCGGCGAGGTCGAACTCGCGGCGGATGACATACTCGCGCGTGCGGTCGTTGCCGCGCACGTTGATCCGCTCGACATAAGCCCGCGGCCCTTCCTCGATGTTGTAGACGAGGGAGATGGTCCGGTTCTCGTAGTCGCGCAGGGCGCGCGGACGCACTTCCGCGAAGGCATACCCTTCTTCCGACACCTGCAGGGTGAGATCCTCCAGGGTCTGCTCGACGCGCTTGGAATTGTAGGTGTCGCCGCTCTTGGTGCGCAGGTAGCGGCGCAGCGCCTCCGGATCGACGGTGGACAGCGAGGTCTGCACCTCGACGTCGCCGATCTTGTACTTCTCGCCCTCGTCGAGCGTGAAGGTCACGTAGAAGACGTTCTGCTCGCGGTCGAGATCGGCGCTCACGGCGACGATGCGGAAGTCGGCATAGCCGTGCTGGTAGTAGAACTGACGCAGCAACTCCTGGTCGGCGTTCAGCCGGTCCGGATCGTAGGTATCGGTCGTCCGCAGCCAGCTCAGCAGTCCGCTCTGGCGCGTGCGGATGACCTCGCGCAGCCGGCGGTCGCTGAAGTTGTTGTTGCCGATGAAGGTGATCCGTTCGACGCCGGTCTTGTCGCCCTCGTTGATCTCGAACACGAGATCGACGCGGTTGTTGCCGCGGTCGATGATCTTCGGATCGACGGAAGCGCGGTAGCGGCCCGTGCGGCGATAGGCTTCCAGAATGTTCTGAACGTCTGTCTCCACCTTCGAGCGGGTCAGCATCGAGCGCTCGGTCGTGCGCACCACGCCTTTCAGGGTCTCGTCGGAAACGCGCTTGTTACCCTCGAACGAGATGCGGCTGATGACCGGGTTCTCGGTCACCGTGACAACCAGGGTCCCGCCCTGCGTCGTGATGCGGACATCCTCGAACAGCCCGGTCGCGAACAGCGCCTTCAGCGACTCGTCGACGTCGGCGGCCGAATAGGACCGCCCCCGCGAGATGGTCAGATAACTAATGACGGTCTCGTCCTCGATGCGGGCGTTGCCGCGCACGACGATCGCACTGGCGACGGCTGCCTCTGCCGTCGAAACGGCCAAGGGCCCGAACGGCTCGGGAAGCCCCCCGCCGGTCACGAGGATCGATGCCGCCAGAAAAACGGCGCAGGAGAGTTTCCGCAATCGCTGCATATTCGAGCTATGCCTTTTTCAAGGGCCCCCGGGGGGCCTCGTCAGATTCTCAGCATTCGAAGTGGTTTTACATCCTTTTCCCGAATACGCAACCACAGGCGCGCGGGGAAAGGGATTTCATTTGAATGCGTTGCGGTCATGCCACGAAACCGCCTAAAGGTCCGTCAACCGCAGCACGTCGTTCCACGTCGCGAAGATCATCAGCATCAGCACCAGGGCGATGCCGATCCGGAAGCCGAAATCCTGGACACGCTCGCTGAGCGGTTTGCCGCGCACGGCCTCGGCGAAATAGTAGACTAGGTGGCCGCCGTCGAGCATCGGGATCGGCATCAGGTTTAACAGGCCGATGCTGACCGACAGCACGGCGGCAAGGCTGAGCAGCGGCACGAAGCCGAGTGTGGCGACCTGGCCGGAGACCTGGGCGACCCGGATCGGTCCGCCGAGTTGATCGGCCGATTCCCGGCCGGTCAGCACGCCGCCGAGATAGCCGAGTGTGCGCTCGACGACGAAATAGGTCTCCCGCGCCCCCTCCGCCAGCGCCTCCAACGGCCCGTAGTGGATCACCGTCAGGTCCTCGGGCTTGGGGCTTCGGGTGACACCAAGCAGGCCGATGCGCTGGGTGTTGCCGAACGAATCGGTCACCTCCCGGTGTTGCGGCGTGACCTCGATGCGCAGCACCTCGCCCTTGCGGTCGATGTCGAGTTGCAGCGGCACGTCGGCGCTGACGGTGACGATGCGCTGCAGTTCGGAGAAGGTGGTTATCGGCTTGCCGTCCACGGCCAGGACAAGGTCCCCCGGCTGCAGGTTGGCCTGCTCGGCGGCGCTTTCGGGCTGCACCTTCTCGATCAGCGGCGACGTCACCACGCGGCCGAAGGCGGCGAACACGAACGCGAAGATCACGATGGCGAGCAGAAAGTTGGCGATCGGACCGGCCGCGACCACGGCGGCGCGTTGCCAGACCGGCTTGGCGACGAAGGCGCTGCGACGTTCCTCCGCACTCATTGCCGCGATGCGCTCGCGGTCAGGCATGCTGGAGGCGTTCTCGTCGCCGGCGAACTTCACATAGCCGCCGAGCGGGATCGCAGACAGGCGCCAGCGGGTGCCTTTCCTGTCGGTGAATCCGGCCAGTTCCGTTCCGAATCCGACTGAGAAGGCGTCCACCTTCACTCCGCACCAGCGGGCCACCAGGAAATGGCCGAGTTCGTGGAAGAACACCACGACCGTCAGCACGAACAGGAACGGCAGCGCGTAGCCGACGAGGACGGAAAACAGCGAGGAGAAAAGATCCATGATATCATCCTGCCACAGGAGCCCGTGGCCCGGCAAAGCCCGCGCGGTCACCCGCATCGATTGCCGCCACCGCCCACCAGCCGGTAGCGTCTGTCAAGATCGTGGCCAATTCATGGGCCGAGCGGTGCTCCGGCGCAAGCGCTTTCAGCGCTGGCGCCGCGCAATCGCCTCGCGCGCCGCGGCCCGCGCCGCGCGGTCGACGTCGAGCGCCACCGGGATCGACTCGGGCCGGCCGAGTTGCCCCTGCCCCTCGAGCCGTCCGAGCACCTCCTCCACCACCGCGGCGATGTCGAGGAAACCGAGCCGGCCGGCGAGGAAGGCGGCCACCGCCTCCTCGTCAGCTGCGTTGAGCGCTGCCGGGGCGCCGCCCCCTGCCCGCATCGCCTCCAGCGCGAGCCGCAGAGCCGGAAAGCGGGCCGTATCCGGGCGCTCGAAGGTCAGCGTTCCAAGACTTGCGAGATCGAGGCGCCGCACCGGCACGGCCATGCGCTGCGGAAAGGCGAGGCAGTGAGCGATCGGCGTGCGCATGTCCGGGGCGCCCATCTGCGCGAGCAGAGAGCCGTCTCGGTACTGCACCAGGCCATGTACGACCGACTGCGGGTGAACGAGAACCTCCAGTTGGTCGTGGCGGACTGGGAACAGATGCGACGCTTCGATGACCTCCAGGCCCTTGTTCATCAAGGTAGCACTGTCGATGCTGATCCTGCTGCCCATGTCCCAGTTGGGATGCTTGAGCGCCTGCTCAGCCGTGACCGTGCGCATCGCCTCCAGGGACAGGCGCCGGAACGGTCCGCCAGAGGCCGTCAGGATGATCTTTTCGACCTCTGCGGCATTATGGGTCTCCAGCACCTGGAAGATGGCGTTGTGCTCCGAATCAACCGGCAGCACTGTCGCGCCGGTGCGCCGCGCCTCGCCCATGAACAGCTCGCCGGCGCATACCAGGCACTCCTTGTTGGCGAGCGCCACCGTGCGGCCGGCGGCGACTGCCGCGAAGGTCGGCGTCAGCCCGGCCGAGCCGACGATCGCGGCAACGACCATGTCGGCCGGCCGCAACACCGCGTCGAGGACCGCCCCTGCCCCTGCCCCACAGGCGATGCCGCTGCCAGCGAGCGCGGCGGCAAGTTCCGCCCCCCTGTCCTCGCTGGCCAGCGCGGCGAAGCCGGCCCTGACCGAGCGCGCAAGGCCGGCGAGTGCCGCCGCGTTGCGGTCTGCAACCAGAGCGACGACCTCGAAACGCTCCGGCTCGCGTGCGACGATGTCCAGCGTGCTGCGCCCGATCGAGCCGGTCGCCCCGAGTATGACGAGCCGCAGCGGCCGGTCAGCCGGTGAAGCGGAAGCCTGCGTGTTGTTCAGCGTCGTATGGTCCATCTGCCGCTTGGTGTCGTTGTCTCAGGTGAGGCCGATGCCGGCGATCGGGTCCGCCGGCGCACCGCCCAGAAGCAGGCCGAGCACTGCGGCGGCGATGGCGGCGGCGACCAGTCCGTCGACCCGGTCCATAAGGCCGCCGTGGCCGGGGATCAGCGCGCCGGAATCCTTGACGCCAAAACGGCGCTTGACGGCCGATTCCAGCAAATCCCCGCCCTGTGACACCGCCGACAGGAAAACCGCCAGCGCCAGCCAGTGGAGGATGTCCGCGCGCCCGAAGACGAGCGCGAGCCCGGCCCCCGCGCCGGCGCCCAGCACCAGGCCGCCGATGGCGCCCGCCCAGGTCTTCTTCGGCGACACTCGCGGCCACAGCCGCGGCCCGCCGACGCTGCGGCCGACGAAATAGGCCGCGATGTCGGTCGTCCAGACCACGGCAATCAGGTAGAGCACAAAGAAGTCGCCCTGCACGCCCTGGCGCTCGACAATCAGGGCGACGACGGCAAGACCGGCATAGAGCAGGCCTTCCGCGCTCCAGCGTCCGAGCGGGCGCACCCCTGACAGGCCATAGAGCAGCAGGCCCGCGGCGAGGGTGACGGCCACAGCCGCCACTGCCTCGCCGTAGTAGGCCAGAACGGCCGTCGCCGCCACCACCGCATAGCCGGCAAGCGCGGCCCGTCCAGCCGGCGTTTCGCCAACGATTACCAGCCATTCGCGCAGAAACAGGATGCCACCGGCGAGCACCAGCGCCGCGAAGATCGGCCCTCCGAGATAGGCGATGGCGAGCGCCGCCGGCCCGAGCACCAGCGCCGAGAGGACGCGCAGCCGCAGGTCCGACGCGGGCCGGCCAGCGGGTTCGGGACTGGTCTGGTCGCCGGCCATGGCGGTCAGCGGATCTTGGCCGACAGGCCACCGTACCTGCGATCCCGCTCGGCGAAGGCCGTCAGAGCGTCGTCGAAAGCGGCGGCGTCAAAATCGGGCCACAGCACCGGCGAGAAGTAGAATTCGGTGTAGGCTGCCTGCCACAGCAGGAAATTGGACAGGCGCAGCTCACCGCTGGTGCGGATGATCAGGTCCGGATCGGGGATCCCGGCCGTGTCGAGTCGGCGGGAAATGTCATCCTCGGTGATCGCCTCCGGCCTGAGCCGGCCCTGGGCGACGTCCTCGGCCAGCGCCTTCACCGCGCGCACCAGTTCGTCGCGTCCGCCATAGTTGAAGGCAACCACTAGCGTCATGCCGGTGTTGGCGCGCGTCAGGGTCTCGGCCTCCTCGAGCAGGCCGCGGATTCCGGGTTCGAGCCCTTCGCGCGCGCCGATGACGCGCACGCGGATGTTGGCCTGGTGGATCTCGGACAGGTCGCGCTGCACGAAGCGGCGCAGCAGCCCCATCAGATAGCTCACCTCGCCGTCCGGCCGCGCCCAGTTTTCCGACGAGAAGCTGAACACCGTGACGTAGTCGATGCCGACCTCTGCGGCTCGGCGGATGGTGGCGCGCAGCGCCTCCAGTCCGTGCCGGTGCCCTTCCGTGCGCGGCAGGCCGCGCGCCTGCGCCCAACGGCCGTTGCCGTCCATGATCAGCGCCACGTGCCGGGGACGGCCGGCGGGCCGCGCGCAGCCCTCCGGCGTCTCTGAGCTAAGATCGGGGCGAACTGTCATGAAAACCCTCAAAGCCGCCGGTGGGCGGCCTCAGACCTGGGAAATTTCCTGCTGCTTCTTCTCCAGCATGGAATCGACCTCGGCAATCTCTCGGTCGGTCAGCTTCTGCACGTCGTCGGCGGCAACCCGGCTGTCGTCCTGGCTGATGGCGCCGTCCTTCTCCAGCTTCTTGATCATGTCCATGCCGTCGCGGCGCACGTGCCGGATCGCGACTTTCGCCTGTTCGGCGTATTTGTGCGCGACCTTGATCAGTTCCTGCCGCCGCTCCTGGTTCAGCTCGGGGATCGGCAGGCGCAGCAGTTGGCCGTCGACCACCGGATTGAGGCCGAGGTTCGACTCGCGGATCGCCCTCTCGACGGCTCCGACCATACTCTTGTCCCACACCTGCACCGCGACCATGCGCGGCTCTGGCACGCTGACCGTCGCGACCTGGTTGATTGGCATGGACTGGCCGTAGGCGTTGACCACGATGGCGTCCATCATGCTCGACGAGGCCCGGCCCGTGCGCAGGCCGGCGAGTTCGGTCTTCAGCACGCTGAGCGCGCCCTGCATGCGGCGCTCGAGATCTCCAAGGTCGACACCATCTACCGGCATGTTGTCCTCGCTTTGTTGTTCATTGGTGCCGCGGCCCGGCGGAACCGCGCTGCAACCATGGCATAGTCTTTTTCCAAGACAAGAGAAACCCGGGTTTTCGGCTCAATCGCTGACCAGGGTATACCGGCCCCGCTGCTGCAGCACGTCGACCAGGGCGCCGGGCGTGTGAATCGAGAACACGATTATCGGGATCGAGTTGTCGCGGGCAAGCGCGATGGCCGTGGTATCCATCACTTTCAGGTTCCGCTGGATGACCTCCTCGAAGCTGAGCTGGGTGTAGCGCTCGGCGTCCGGGTTGATCTTCGGGTCTTCCGAATAGACGCCGTCGACCTGGGTTCCCTTCAGGAACGCGTCGCACTGCATCTCGGCGGCGCGCAATGCGGCGCCCGAATCGGTGGTGAAGAACGGGTTGCCCGTGCCGCCTGCGAACACGATGACGTCGCCGTCCTCCATGTAGCGGTCGGCCCCACGCTGGGTGAAGGTCTCGCAGATCGACGGCACCGGAACCGCCGACAGCACGCGCGCCGGCACGCCGCGCCGGCGCAGCGCATCGGCCAGCGTCAGGCTGTTCATCACCGTCGCCAGCATGCCCATGTGGTCGCCGGTGACCCGGTTGCCGCCCTTGGCCGCTACCGCAACGCCGCGAAAGATGTTGCCGCCGCCGACCACCACCCCGACCTGCGCACCGAGCTTGACCGCGTCGGCGATCTCCACCGAGATCCGCTCGACCACCGCCGGATCGATGCCGAACGGCTGCGATCCCATCAGCGCTTCGCCGGACAGTTTCAGGAGGATGCGTCGCCAGCGGAGGGGTTCGGTCATGGTCGCGCCTTTTCGAACTGAGGAAACCGTATCTACAAAAAGGGCGCCGGAAGTTCCGGCGCCCTCTTTCCTGGACCTTACTGGCCGGTGGCTGCTGCCACCTCGGCCGCGAAGTCCGTTTCCTCCTTCTCGATCCCCTCGCCGAGGGCGAAGCGAACGAAGCCGACCAGCTTGACCGGCGTGCCGAGTTCCTTCGCCAGCGCCTCGACCGCCTGCTCGACGGTCTTGTCCGGATCGATGACGAAGGCCTGCTTCACCAGCGTCACTTCCTCGTAGAACTTGCGGATGCGGCCTTCGACCATCTTCTCGATGATGTTGTCCGGCTTGCCCGACTCGCGCGCCTGCTCGGTGAACACCGAACGCTCGCGCTCGACCACGGCCGGATCCAGCTCGTCGACGTTGAGCGCCAGAGGGCTGGTCGCGGCGATGTGCATGGCGATCTGCCTGCCGAGGCCGTTCAGCTTGTCCGCATCGCCGGAGGATTCCAGCGCGACCAGGACGCCGATCTTGCCCAGGCCCTCGGAGACGGCGCTGTGCACGTAGGTGGCGACGACGCCGGCCGACACCGACAGCGCAGCGGCGCGACGCAGGGTCATGTTCTCGCCGATGGTCGCGATCGCGTCCTTGATCGCCTCGTCGACGGTCTTTCCGCTGCCCGGGTAGGGTGCTGAGGCGAGCGCGTCGAGGCCACCTTCGCTCGACACCGCCACGGAGGCGACGTCGCGCACGAGCTTCTGGAAGCCCTCGTTGCGGGCGACGAAGTCGGTCTCGGAGTTCAGCTCGATGACCGCCGCCTTGCTGCCTTCAGAAGCGACGCCGACCAGGCCCTCGGCCGCCACGCGGCCGGCCTTCTTGGCCGCCTTGGCAAGACCCTTGGTGCGCAGCCAGTCGATCGCCGCCTCCATGTCGCCGCCGGTCTCGCTGAGGGCGGTCTTGCAGTCCATCATGCCCGCGCCGGTCTTCTCGCGGAGGTCCTTTACCATCGCTGCGGTGATGCTCATCGATAGCCTCGTGGATGGGAGTTACGGATGCGCGCGGTCTACCCTAAGGCTGCCGCACGCGTATGACGGTTGCCGACCCTGGCCGGTCACCGTCAGCGACTGGAAGAGAATGCGGCGGGCTGGCCGCCGCATTCATGGAAATCAGGCATCTGTGGCAGTTTCTTCAGACGCGACTTCAGCGCCTTCGTCCGCCAGGACGGTTTCGACCGGCGCCACTTCCGACGCGCCGATGTCCATGCCCATGTTGCCCTGGGCGCGCGAGATGCCGTCGATGGCGGCGCGGGCGATCAGGTCGCAGTACAGCGTGATCGCGCGGCCGGCATCGTCGTTGCCCGGCACCGGATAGGTGATGCCGTCCGGATCGCAGTTGGAGTCGAGGATCGCCGCGACCGGGATGCCGAGACGGCGCGCTTCCTGGATGGCGATCGCCTCGCGGTTGGTGTCGATCACGAAGATCAGGTCAGGCAGGCCGCCCATGTCCTTGATGCCGCCCAGGTTCCGCTCGAGCTTCTCGCGCTCGCGGTCCATGAACAGCCGCTCCTTCTTGGTCAGCAGGCCGGCCGCGTCGGTGCTGAGGGTTTCCTCCAGCTTGCGCAGGCGCTGGATCGACCCGGAAATGGTCTTCCAGTTGGTCAGCATGCCGCCGAGCCAGCGGGCGTTGACGAAATACTGCGCGGAATTGCGTGCCGCCCCGGCCACCGACTCCTGCGCCTGGCGCTTGGTGCCGACCAGGAGCACGCGCCCGCCGCCGGCGACGGTGTCGCTCACCGCCTTCAGCGCCTGGTGCAGAAGCGGCACCGTCTGGGCGAGGTCGATGATGTGGATGTCGTTGCGCACGCCGAAGATGTACGGCGCCATGCGCGGGTTCCAGCGGTGCTTCTGGTGGCCGAAGTGGACGCCGGCCTCGAGCAGCTGACGCATGGTGAAATCGGGCAATGCCATGGCCCTTGAACTCCTGCTTTTCCGGTTTTGACCTCCGCGAGGGTCTGCGGCGGGGGCAGCTGCCGTCCCGCCACCGGATGGACTCCGGCCTTGCCGGTGCCCGCCCTCGCGTGTGGAATGCGCGCCTTATAGTGGGCGGGGGCGGCGAATTCAAGCCTGCAGCGGCGCTTTGTGGGCTGGCCGCACCAGTCGGGCCCGATGCCGGCGCGACGCCGCGTCAGGACAGCTGAACGTCGGTCACGCCAGGTACGGCCTTGAGCGCCCCGGCGATTTCCGGCGACAGCCGGTAGCGGCCGGGCAGCTTGACCTCGACCTCGCGCCGGCCGCCGTCGAGCAGCACGACCACATTGACCTCGCCGTCGCCCCGCCCGCCCAGTTGGCGCGCCAGGCTCTTCAGCGGCCGCTCGTCGCGCAGGAACACCCTCAGGCTCTTCTGCACCCGCGTCGCCACCGCCTCGATCGGATCGACCTGCTCCACGCGCAGGCTCGGCTCGTCGTCGCGCATGTCGGCGCTGACCAGGATCACCACCGACCGGCCGGGCTCGAGCTGGTCGCGGAACTGGTTGAGCTTTTCGGAAAACAGCAGCGCCTCGAACTGGCCAGAGGCGTCCGACAGCCGCACGATGCCCATGCGGTTGCCGGACTTGGTCTTCCGCTCCTGGCGCGAGATCACCGTGCCGGCGAGCCGGCCGGCCGAGGCGCCGCGCTTGACCGCTTCGGAAAACTGCGCCCAGGACTGCACCCGCATCCGCTCCAGCAGCGGCTGGTACTCGTCCAGCGGATGCGACGACAGGTAGAAGCCGATCGCCGCATGCTCGCGCTGCAGCCGCTCGGCCGGCATCCAGGCGGCGACCTCGGGCAGGTGCAGGTCCTCCTCCTCGCCGCCGCCGCCGAACAGCTCGTTCTGGCCGAGGACGCTGTTTTCCTCCGTGCGCTGCGCGATGCCGATGATCCGGTCGAGCCCTTCCAGGACCCGCGCCCGGTTCGGCTCCAGGTCGTCGAAGGCGCCCGCCGCGGCGAGGCTCTCCAGCGTCCGCTTGTTGAGGAAGCGCGGCGACACCCGGCGCGCGAAGTCGCCGAGGCTCCGGAACGGCTGCGTGCCGCGCGCCTCGACGATGTGCTGCACCGCCTGCTCGCCGACGCCCTTGATGGCGCCGAGAGCGTAGACGATCCTGCCGTCGTCGACGTCGAAAGGATGCATGGAACGGTTGATCGACGGCGGCACGATCGCGATGCCCATGCGGCGCGCCTCCTGTCGGAAGTCGCCGAGCTTGTCGGTGTTGCCGAGGTCAAGCGTCATCGATGCCGCCATGAACTCGACCGGGTGGTTCGCCTTCAGCCAGGCCGTGTGGTAGGAAACCAGCGCATAGGCAGCCGCGTGCGACTTGTTGAAGCCGTAGTTGGCGAACTTGGCGACGAGGTCGAAGATCGTGCCGGCCTGGTCGCGGTCGACGCCGCGCTCGACCGCGCCGTCGACGAAGCGGGCCCGTTGCACCTCCATCTCCGCGGCGATCTTCTTGCCCATGGCGCGGCGCAAGAGGTCGGCCTCGCCGAGCGAGTAGCCCGACAGCACCTGGGCGATCTGCATCACCTGTTCCTGGTAGACGATGATGCCGTTGGTCTCCTTCAGGATCGGCTCCAGCAACGGGTGCAGGTAGTCGGCCTCCTGCTCGCCGTGCTTGACGGCATTGTAGACCGGGATGTTCTCCATCGGGCCCGGCCGGTACAGCGCCACCAGCGCGATGATGTCCTCGAAGCGGTCGGGCTTCATGCCGGCGATCGCCCGGCGCATGCCCTGGCTTTCCAGCTGGAACACGCCGACCGTCTCGCCTCTGGCCAGCAGCTGGTAGGTCCTGGCATCGTCGAGTGGTACCGAGGCCATGTCGACGGTGACCCCCTTGCGGGCGATCAGCTTGACGGCCGTGTCGATCACCGTCAGCGTCTTCAGGCCGAGGAAGTCGAACTTCACCAGGCCCGCGTCCTCGACCATCTTCATGTTGAACTGGGCGACCGGCATGTCGGAGCGCGGATCGCGGTAGAGCGGCACCAGCTGTTCCAGCGGCCGGTCGCCGATGACCACGCCGGCGGCGTGGGTCGAGGCGTGGCGGTAGAGTCCTTCCAGCTTCTGCGCCATGGTCAGCAGCCGGTCGACGATCTCCTCCTCGCGTGCCGCCTCGCGCAGCCGCGGCTCGTCGCCGATCGCCTGGGCGAGCGTGACCGGGTTGGCCGGGTTGGCCGGCACCAGCTTGCACAGCCGGTCGACCTGGCCATAGGGCATCTGCAACACCCGGCCGACGTCGCGCAGCACCGCGCGCGCCTGAAGCGAGCCGAAGGTGATGATCTGCGCCACCTGCCGACGGCCGTATTTTTCCTGCACGTAGCGGATCACCTCCTCGCGCCGGTACTGGCAGAAGTCGATGTCGAAGTCGGGCATCGACACGCGCTCGGGATTGAGGAAGCGCTCGAACAGCAGCGAGAAGCGCATCGGGTCTAGGTCGGTGATGGTCAGCGCCCAGGCGACCACCGAGCCGGCACCGGAGCCGCGGCCCGGACCGACCGGAATGTCGTGCGCCTTGGCCCATTTGATGAAGTCGGCGACGATCAGGAAGTAGCCTGGAAACTTCATCCGCTCGATGACGCCGAGTTCGTAGTCGAGCCGGTCCCAGTAGTCCTGCTGGCCCAGGCCAGGAGCGAGGCCATGGGCCTCGAGCCGCGCCTTCAGGCCGTCGCGCGCCTGGCGCCGGAGTTCCTCCGCTTCCGCCTTTTCCGCCGCCTCCGGATCGGCGTCCGCGCCGGCGAAGCGCGGCAGGATCGGATCGCGCCGGAGCGGCCGGTAGTGGCAGCGCCGGGCGATCTCGACCGTGTTGGCGGTCGCTTCCGGCAGATCGCAGAACAGCTCCAGCATCTCCGCGCGGGACTTGAAATAGTGCTCGGGCGTCAGCTTGCGCCGATCCTCCTCGATCAGCACCCGGCCCTCGGCGATGCAGATCAGCGCGTCATGCGCCTCGTAGTCCTCGCGCTTGGGGAAGAATGCCTCGTTGGTGGCGACCAGCGGCAGGCCGAGTTCGTAGGCAAGCTCGAGGAAGCCCGGTTCGCAGCGTCGCTCCTCGGCCATGCCGTGGCGCTGCAGTTCGACATAGGTGCGGTTGGGGAAGGCTGCGGCGAGCCGCTTCAGCCGCGCCTCGGCCAGTGTCCGGTTGCCGGCGAGCAGCGCCCGCCCGATCGGGCCGTTGACGCCGCCGGTGAGCAGGATCAGCCCGCCGGACTTTTCCTCCAGCAGTGCCGCCGGCACATGCGGCTTCAGGCCCGTCGCCGTGTCGAGATAGGCCCGGCTCGACAGTTCCATAAGGTTGCCGTAGCCCGCCTCGCTTGCCGCCAGCAGCACGACGTCCAACAGCGGCGGCTCGCCGCGCCGATCCTCGCCGCCGCCGTCGTCGAAGGCGACGGCAAGCTGGCAGCCGATGATCGGCTGGATGCCGGCCCCCCAGGCCTTGCCGGAGAACTCCTGCGCCCCGAACAGGTTGCCGGTATCGGTAATCGCCAGCGCCGGCTGCGCATCGGCCTTGGCGAGGTCGAGCAGCTTCTTGATCGGCAGCGCGCCTTCCAGCAGCGACAGGGCGGAATGCACCCTCAGGTGCACGAATCCGGCATCGATCATGGCATCACCTTTCAGTGCACGAATCCGGCATCGGTCATCGCATCACCTCTCAGCACCCGACGTTCCGGCGCGTATCGGGCGCGATGCCGAAGCGATCCGGGGGCGATCCGGGGGCGATCCGGCACGGATCCCTCCGCGGCGGGCGGGAATCGCCGTCAAGTGAAGCCGATGCGGCCGTCCCTGTCGAGCGCACCGCGGCCTTGCCGCCGATCCGGATCGCCGCCGCTGTGGACGACCGCCCGAGATCGGCGTGCGATCGGGCGGGCGATCGGTCGCGCCGGCGCGGCCACCTGCGGACGGGGTGGACTTCAGTTCAGCGCCAGCAGCACCTCGCCCCACACGGCGATGGTGGCGCAGAACACGACCAGCGACCCGAAAGCGGCGACATCGCGAGCGAAATAGGTCATGTCTTCCTCCTGTCAGTGTCCGATACAGTCGATAGAGACAGGATGTTCTCTTTTTGTTCCATTGACAACCCGAAAAATGCACCGACCCGCGACCATGCCCGATATTCTCCCACGATGGTGAACAAAATACGAACAAGATCGCGGAACCTCGGTCAGGCGGCAGCCGGCGCCGCCCCGGAGCGGCAGGCGGGCTGCGCGCTCACAGGTCGAGCACCAGCCCGTCGCGCAGGGTGATCACCCGGTCCATGCGGGCCGCCAGCTCCATGTTGTGGGTGGCGAACAGCGCGCCGACGCCGGAGGCGCGCACCAGTGCCTGCACGGCGTCGAAGACATAGCCGGCGGTATGCGGATCGAGGTTGCCGGTCGGCTCGTCGAGCAGCAGCAGCCGCGGCGCGTTGGCGACCGCGCGCGCGATGGCGACGCGCTGCTGTTCGCCGCCGGACAGTTCCGACGGCCGGTGGCTGGCCCGCGCGCCGAGACGCATGTAGGCGAGCAGTTCCTGCGCCCGCTCGCCCGCCACGGGCTTGGGCAGGCCGGCGATCATCTGCGGCATCATGACGTTCTCCAGCGCCGTGAACTCGGGCAGCAGATGGTGGAACTGATAGACGAAGCCGATGTCGTTGCGGCGGATCGCCGTGCGCGCGTCGTCCGACAGGCCGCTGCAGGCCTGGCCGGCGACATGGACCTCGCCGGCGTCGGGCCGTTCCAGCAGGCCGGCGATGTGCAGCAGGGTCGACTTGCCGGTTCCCGACGGCGCCACCAGCGCGACCATCTCGCCGGCGCCGATCGACAGGTCGGCGCCCTTGAGGATGTCGAGCCGGCCCTCGGCCTCGGCGAAGGAGCGGCGGATGCCGGTAAGCCGCAGCACCGGCGGCCGGGCGGCAGCGCCCTTCGGCCCGCGGGCCGTCTGCGGGGAGGAAGCCGTCGCCGTCATTCGTATCTGAGCGCCTCGACCGGATCGAGCCTGGCCGCCCGCCAGGCCGGGTAGAGCGTCGCCAGCAGCGACAGCCCCATGGCCATCGCCAGCACCATGACGGTCTCGCCGCTGTCCATGTCGGCCGGCATGCGCGACAGGAAATACAGCGTCGGGTCGAACAGCTGCGTGCGCGTCAGCCAGGAGATGAACTGGCGGATGCTCTCGATGTTGAGGCACACGACCAGCCCGAGCAGGAAGCCGGCGAGCGTCCCGACGATGCCGATGCTCGCTCCCGTGATGACGAAGACGCGCATCACCGCCCCGCGCGTCGCGCCCATGGTGCGCAGGATGGCGATGTCGCGCCCCTTGTCCTTCACCAGCATGGTCAGGCCGGAGATGATGTTCAGCGCCGCGACCACGACGATCAGCGTCAGGATCAGGAACATGACGTTGCGCTCCACCTCCAGGGCGGAGAAGAAGGTCACGTTGCGCTGGCGCCAGTCGGTGACGAAGGCCGGCCGCGCCGCGCCGTCCTCGACGCTGGCGCGCATTGCCCCGACCTTGTCCGGATCCTCGACATAGACCTCGACGCCGGTCGCCTTGCCCTCCATGCGGAAATAGACCTGGGCCTCCTCCAGCGGCATGAACAGGATTGTGCTGTCGTATTCCGACATGCCGATCTCGAACACCGCCAGGATCGGATAGGACTTGAGGCGCGGCGTCACGCCCATCGGCGTCACCGCGCCGCGCGGCGAGATGATGGTCACGTTGTCGCCGACGGCGAGGCCGAGCTGCTGGGCCATGCGCGTGCCGATGGCAACGCCCCCGCCCTCGTCGAAGCCGTCGAGGCTGCCGGCGCGCACGTTTCCGGCGACCAGCGGCAGGCGGCGGATGTCGGCTTCCCACAGGCCGCGCACCAGCGCCCCGAAGTTGCCGGCCGGCCCCGACACCATCGCCTGGCCCTCGACGAAGGGCATCGCGGCGACGACGCCGGAAACGCCTTCCAGGCGCGCCGCCACCGCGTCGTAGTCGGTCAGCGGCTGGTCGATCGGCTGCACCAGCATGTGGCCGTTGATGCCGAGGATCTTGGTCAGCAGCTCGCTGCGGAAGCCGTTCATCACCGCCATGACGATGATCAGCGTCGCCACCCCGAGCATGATGCCGACGAAGGAGAAGCCGGCGATCACCGAGATGAACGCCTCGCGCCGGCGCGAGCGCAGGTAGCGGCCGGCGATCATCCATTCGAAGGCGGCGAAGGGCCGCGGGCCCTTGGCCCGCTCCGCTCCGGCCGCGGCCGTGGTCGTCTTGCGTTCCGTCATGCTCCGCCCTGTCCGGCCGCGCCCCGAATCCTCGCTGAATACCCGCTGGCAGGATCGACGAGCCGGCTCAGGCCGTCAATGCTTCGCGCACCCGGTTGAAGGCCGCCTCCAGCGACAGGCTCTCGCGCTGTCCGCTCGCCCGTTCCTTCACCTCGACCACGCCATCCTTCAGGCCGCGCGGGCCGGCGATGATCTGGAACGGCAGGCCGATCAGGTCCATGGTCGCGAACTTGGCGCCGGCGCGGGTGTCGACATCGTCGTACAGCACCTCGACCCCGACCGCCTCCAGCCTGGCGTAGAGCCCGGCGCAGGCAGAATCGGTGTCGGCGTCGCCCGGCTTCAGGTTGATCAGGCCGACATGGAACGGCGCCACCGAAGCGGGCCAGATGATGCCGTCGTCGTCGTGGTTGGCCTCGATCAGCGCGCCCAGCAGGCGCGACACGCCGACGCCGTAGGAGCCCATGTGCACCGGCACCTCGGTGCCCTCTGCGGTCATCACCCTGGCGCCCATCGGCTCGGAATACTTGGTGCCGAAATAGAAGATGTGGCCGACCTCGATGCCGCGCGCCGACACGCGCTCCGCCTCCGGCAGCGCGGCGAAGGTCGTCTCGTCATGCATCTCGTCGGTCGCCGCATAGGGCGTCGTCCAGGCCTCGACGATCGGCGACAGGTCGGACAGGAAGTCCGTGTCCTCGCCCGGCGTCGGCAGGTCGAGCAGGCTCCTGTCGCAGAACACCGCGCTCTCGCCGGTCGAGGCGAGGATGATGAACTCGTGGCTCATGTCGCCGCCGATCGGGCCGGTGTCGGCGCGCATCGGGATCGCCTTCAGCCCCATGCGGGCGAAGGTGCGCAGATAGGCGACGAACATGCGGTTGTAGGCGTGGCGCGCCGCCTCCTTGTCGATGTCGAAGGAATAGGCGTCCTTCATCAGGAACTCGCGGCCGCGCATGATGCCGAAGCGCGGGCGCACCTCGTCGCGGAACTTCCACTGGATGTGGTAGAGATTGAGCGGCAGGTCCTTGTAGGAGCGCACGTAGGAGCGGAAGATCTCGGTGATCATCTCCTCGTTGGTCGGCCCGTACAGCATCTCGCGCTCGTGACGGTCCGTGATGCGCAGCATCTCCTTGCCGTAGGCGTCGTAGCGCCCGCTTTCGCGCCACAGGTCGGCCGGCTGGATGGTCGGCATCAGCAACTGCACCGCGCCGGCGCGCGCCTGTTCCTCCTCGACGATCTTCTCGATCTTGCGCAGCACCCGGAACCCCAGCGGCAGCCACGAATAGATGCCTGCCGACTGCTGGCGAATCATGCCCGCGCGCAGCATCAGCCGGTGCGAGACGATTTCCGCCTCCTTGGGCGTTTCCTTCAGGATGGGCAGGAAGAAGCGGGACAGGCGCATGGTCACTCTCGGGTCTGGATGCGGCTCGGGCCGAACGAGCCGCAGTCAAACCGCAAGCACCGGAAAAACACAAGACCCTTGCGCCGCGGTACCCGGTTATCCGGCGCTTTTGCCGCCGCCGTGCAGCGCCCTGCCCGCTCGATGCCGACTCGTTCGGCGCGTCCGCTTTCTGGGCAAGCAAAAATTTTGGGCGCCGCCGCTCAAAATGGTGACAAGTATGTGTCAATGCGCTAAGGTCCCAGCGCATAAGAAAAAGGTAACGATCGGAGACGATCGTATCCTTGCACAAGAGGCATCGCGGTCTGAGTCTTGGGAGGAAGATCCCTCGGGCGCACCTTCGGGTTCGCAGCCGACCCGGCGAAACCCCTTCGGGGTCGTCGGAGTAAAGAGGGAGTTTTAGACGCGGAACTAAAAAAGCAGGGCTCCCGCCCTGCTTTTTCTTTTCACACGATCCAAAGCGGATCAGAGCCAAAGCGGATCAGAGCCAAAGCGGCGCCCTTGCCCGGCACGCCCCACACCGCCCTCTCAGCGCGGGCCCGGCAGCGGGATGTCGTCGAGCGTGATGCCGGACGCCCGCAGCCACACGAAGCTCGCGAACACCGCCGACGCGACCACGGTCGTCCACAGCGCCTTGCGCAGCAAAAGCGGCCGGCTCGGCGCGCTCGGCACCGAGCCCGGGGTCACCGCGCCATCTTCCTCCTGGGTGCGCACGCCGAACGGCAGGATCGCGAACAGCACGATCCACCAGATCATGAAATAGACGGCCAGCGCGAAGGGGATCGACATGCCGAACACGGGTTCACGCCTCTTCGAGTTCGGTCAGCGTGCCTAGGAAGTCCTTCGGATGCAGGAACAGCACCGGCTTGCCATGCGCGCCGATCTTGGGCTCGCCGTCGCCGAGCACGCGCGCGCCCCGCGCCATCAGCTGGTCGCGCGCCGCGCGGATGTCGTCGACCTCGTAGCAGACATGATGGATGCCGCCCGACGGGTTGCGCTCGAGGAACTTGGCGATCGGCGAAGTGTCGCCCAGCGGCTCCAGCAGCTCGATCTTGGTGTTCGGCAGCGTGATGAACACGGTCGTCACACCATGGTCGGGCTGCTCGACCTTGCCCGACACCTCGGCACCCAGCGTGTCGCGATAGACCGCTGTCGCCGCGTCGATGTCCGATACCGCGATGGCCACGTGGTTGAGCCGACCGATCATCCCCTGTCTCCCGTCAAGTGACCCTGGCCGCAGCGGGTGCGCCGCGGTCCTTTGCTCCGTCATACACGGCTGACCAGCACTTTGCAGAGTGTCTTTTTGCCCCAGATGTCGGCAACCGCCGACCGCGCCGCCCGCCGCGCCGCCTCGCCGACGAGGTCGGCATCCTTGCGCCGTGCCTTCGGGATGCTGCCGATCGCCCCGTTGACCGCCTTGAGCACCAGCGCCTCCATGCTCTCGCCGTCGTTGTCGGTCTCCGGCAGGCCGAACAGCGCCAGCGCCGGATCGTCGACCAGGTCGCCACTGCGGTTGAGCACCAGCGCGACGACCACGGCGCCGGCGAAGGACAGCTTGCGCCGCTCCTTGACGCCGGTCAGCTCCGGCTCGTTCACGATCTTGCCGTCGACCAAGGTCAGGCCGAACGGCGCCTCGTCGATGACTTCGGCCGGACCGGGGCCGAGCCGGACGATGTCGCCGTTGCCGGCCACCACCACGGTCTTGATCTTCTTGGCACGGGCGAATTCGGCATGGGCGGCCAGATGAAACGGCTCGCCGTGGACCGGCACCAGCACCTTGGGCTTCAGCAGCTTGTAGATCTGTTCCAGCTCGCCCCGGCGCGGATGACCGGACACGTGGATCAGGGCGTCCCGGTCGGTCATGATCTCGATCTGGGCCTTGGCGAGGCCGTTGACGACCGCGTTGACGTCCTTCTCGTTGCCTGGGATCGTGCGCGCCGAGAAGATCACCAGGTCGCCGCGCGTCAGGGCGATGTTGCGATGCTCTCCGGACGCGATGCGCGCCAGCGCCGCTCGCGGCTCGCCCTGCGAACCCGTGCACAGCAGAACCGCCTTGTCGCGCGGCAGGTAGCCGAAGGCATCCTCGTCGTGGAAGGGCGGCAGGCCGTCCAGGTAGCCGAGTTCGCCGGCGACGTCGATCACCCGGCGCATCGAGCGGCCGACCACCACCACGTCGCGCTCCGCTGCCGCCGCCGCCTCGGCCACCGCGCGGATGCGCGCCACATTGGACGAGAAGGTCGTCACCGCGACCCGGTGCTTGGCGGCGCCGATCACGCGCTTGAGTTCGGTCGCGACGTCGGCCTCGCTCGGGCTGATGCCCTCCCGGTAGGCGTTGGTCGAATCGCAGACGAGCGCCAGCACCCCTTCCCGGCCGATCGCCGCCAACCGATCCATGTCGATCGGCTTGCCGAGCCCCGGCGTCGGGTCGATCTTCCAGTCGCCGGAATGCACCACCAGCCCCTCCGGGAACCGCAGCGCCAGCGCGCATGGCTCGGGGATGGAATGCGACATGGCGACGATCTCGACGTCGAACGGGCCGATGTTCAGCCGGTCGCCCTGGTTGACGATGGTCACCGGTATCTCCGGCGCATGCGGCTCGCTTTCCGCCTTGGCCGCCAGCAGCCCGGCGGTGAACGGCGTCGCGTAGACCGGCGCGCGCAGGTGCGGCCACAGATGCAGCAGCGCGCCGTAGTGGTCCTCGTGCGCATGGGTGATGACGATGCCGGCGATGCGGTCGCGCTCGCCTTCCAGGAAGCGGATGTCGGGCAACACCAGGTCGACGCCCGGCAGTTCCGGGCCGGCGAAGGTCACGCCGCAATCCACCACGAGCCAGGTGCGGTCGCCGTCCGGGCCATAGCCGTAAAGGCCCAGGTTCATTCCGATTTCGCCCACGCCGCCGAGGGGCAGGAAGACGATTTCGTTGGCATCCGCCATCCACAGTGCTCCTTGCTTGTTCATGCTGCTCGCGCGGAACCCTCGGTTCCCTGCCCTGCAGTGTTCTGTCTATGTCAGCCGGCCGAAGAACACGTCCCCGGCGGAAATGGTCCTGATCGTGCCGTCGTCAAGCTGCAGCACCAGCTGCCCGCGGCCGTCGATCTCGCAGAACCGGCCAGTCAGGTCGGCCGCGGACTCAGTGCCCGTCCGCACCGTGATCGTCTCGCCAAGCCGGAGCGCCCGCCCCATCCAGGCCCGGCGTACGACGTCGAAGCCGTTGTCGGCGGACCAGGTGTCGAGCCAGGCGCCGAATGTCGCAGCCAGCCGGTCGAACAGCAGGCCGGCGCCGATCCGGTAGCCGAGTGCCGCCAGATCCGTCGCCTTGTAGCCGTCCGGCTCGGGATGGGAAACACAATTCACGCCGAAGCCGCACACGACCGCCAGCCGGCCGTCGGCCAGCGTCTCCGCTTCCAGCAGGATGCCGGACAGCTTGGCGCCCTCGACCAGCAGGTCGTTCGGCCATTTCAGCCCGACCAGGCCGTGGGCGCCGGCGGCCCGCTCCACCGCCTCGGCCAGCGCCACCGCCGCGACCAGCGGCAGTTCGGCGATGCGCGCCTTCGGCTGCGGATCGATCAGCAGCACGCTGGCGAACAGGTTGCCGCGCGACGAGGCCCAGGCGCGCCCGCGCCGACCGCGTCCCGCGGTCTGCTCGTGAGCGAGTATCCACAGCCGGCCCGCATCGCCCGCGCGTGCCGCCGCCATGGCCAGCGAGTTGGTCGACGGGACGCTGTCATGGAACTCGACCCGGAAACCCGTCGCGCTCGGCGCCGGACCGGTCGTCAGCGGCTCCGCCATACCGTCAGAACAGGCTCTTGGCCGCAGCGCCCGCCGCCTCGACCACCGGCCCCGGCACGGCGGCGAAGAAGATCACGAACAGGCTCGACAGGCCGAGCACGACGCGCAGCTCCATCGGCATGGCCTCGAACTTCTCCGCCGGCTCGTCGAAGAACATCACCTTGATGACGCGCAGGTAGTAGTAGGCGCCGACCACCGAGGCGAGCACGCCGATGATGGCGAGCGGATAGAGCCCGGCCTCGACCGCGGCCGAGAACACGAACCACTTGCCGAAGAAGCCAATGAACGGCGGAATTCCGGCGAGCGACCACAGCAGGATCGCCAGCAGGATCGCCATCGGCAGGTTGGTGCGCGACAGGCCCGCCAGTTCGCTGATCTCCTCGACCATGCCGTCCTTGCGGCGCATCGACAGGATGCAGGCAAAGGTGCCGAGCGTCATGGCCAGATAGGCGGTCATGTAGAACAGCACGCCCTCGACGCCGGCCACCGTGCCGGCCGCCAGGCCGACCAGCGCATAGCCCATGTGGCCGATCGAGGAATAGGCCATCAGGCGCTTGATGTTGGTCTGGCCGATGGCGGCGAAGGCGCCGAGCAGCATCGAGGCGATTGCCACGAAGACGATGATCTGCTGCCAGTCGGCGGTCACCGGCTGGAACGCGTCGATGACCACGCGCACGGTCAGGCCCATGGCCGCGACCTTTGGCGCGGCGGCCAGGAACGCCGTGACCGGTGTCGGCGCGCCCTCGTAGACGTCCGGCGTCCACATGTGGAACGGCACCGCGGAGATCTTGAAGGCGAGGCCGGCGAGCACGAAGACGAGGCCGAACACGAGGCCGAGCGAGGCGCCCTCGCGCGTCAGCACCTCGGCGATCTGCGGGAAGCCGACCTGGCCGGAGAAGCCGTAGACCAGCGACATGCCGTAGAGCAGCATGCCCGAGGACAGCGAGCCGAGCACGAAGTACTTCAGGCCCGATTCGGTCGAGCGCACGCTGTCGCGGTTGATCGCCGCCACCACGTAGAGCGCCAGGCTCTGCAGTTCCAGGCCGAGATAGAGCGCGATCATGTCGTTGGCCGACAGCATCAGCAGCATGCCGAGCGTCGCCAGCACGATCAGCACCGGATACTCGAACCGGTCGAAGGCCTGGCTCTTGGCATAGGCCCAGGACATGGCGATGGCGAAGAACGACCCCGTCAGCACCAGCAGCTTCATGTAGTAGGCGAAGCCGTCGAGCAGGAACGCGCCGCCGAAGGTCTCGCCCAGCTGCGCGCCGAACGGCAGCACGAACAGGCCCGTTGCCGCGATCAGCCCCATCGACATGCCGTTGACCAGGAAGCCGATGCGCGGCCCGCCGAACACGCCGATCATCAGCAGCACCAGCGCGCCGACGGCGAGGAAGATCTCCGGCAGCACGGGCAGAAGATCGGGCAATTGGGTAACGTCGGTCATTGCTCGCGTCTCTCGTCCTGTCGCAGGTCAGTGGGCGGTCGCAGCGGCGTGCTGCACCTGTCCCGCCGCGTCCAGCGCGGCCTGGTAGTTGGTGATCAGCGCGTCCACCGAGGCCTGGGTGACATCGAGGATCGGCGCCGGATAGAAGCCGAACAGCACGGTCAGCACAATCATCGGCACCAGGATCGCCTGCTCGCGGAAGCTGAGGTCGGTGATCGACTTCAGGCTCTCCTTGTCGAGCGCGCCGAACACCACGCGCCGGTAGAGGAAGAGCGCATAGGCCGCCGACAGGATCACGCCGGTGGTCGCGATCAGCGCCACCCAGGTGTTGACCTCGAAGGCCCCCATCAGCGTCAGGAACTCGCCAACGAAGCCGCTCGTGCCGGGCAGGCCGACGTTGGCCATGGTGAAGATCAGGAACGCCACCGCGTAGAACGGCATGCGGTTGACCAGGCCTCCGTAGGCCGAGATCTCGCGCGTGTGCATGCGGTCGTAGATGACGCCGACGCACAGGAAAAGCGCGCCCGAGACGATGCCGTGCGACAGCATCTGGAACAGCCCGCCCTGCACGCCCTGCGGCGTCATGGTGAAGATGCCCATGGTCACGTAGCCCATGTGCGCGACCGAGGAATAGGCGATCAGCTTCTTGATGTCCTCCTGCGCCAGCGCCACCAGCGAGGTGTAGACGATCGCCACCACCGACAGGGTGAACACCAGCGGCGCGAACATGTCGCTCGCCAGCGGGAACATCGGCAGCGAGAAGCGCAGGAAGCCGTAGCCGCCCATTTTCAGCAGGATGCCGGCCAGGATCACCGACCCCGCCGTCGGCGCCTCGACGTGGGCGTCGGGAAGCCAGGTATGCACCGGCCACATCGGCATCTTGACCGCGAAGGAGGCGAAGAAGGCCAGCCACAGCCAGGTCTGCATGCTCTCGCCGAACGGATGGCGCAGGAGCACGGTGATGTCGGTCGTGCCCGCCTCCCAGTACATCGCCATGACGGCGATCAGCATCAGCACCGAGCCGAGCAGCGTGTACAGGAAGAACTTGTAGGACGCGTAGACGCGCCGCTTGCCGCCCCACACGCCGATGATCAGGAACATCGGCAGCAGCCCCGCCTCGAAGAAGACGTAGAACACCACCAGGTCGAGCGCGCAGAACACGCCGATCATCAGCGTTTCCAGGATCAGGAACGCGATCATGTATTCCTTGACCCGCTTCTGCACGCTCTCCCAGGAGGCCAGGATGCAGAACGGCATCAGGAACGTGGTCAGGATCACGAACAGCATCGAGATGCCGTCGACGCCCATCTTGTAGGTGATCGTGCCCGACAGCCAGTCGCGGCTCTCGACCATCTGGAAGCCCGGGTTGTCGTAGTCGAACGCACCCCAGATGAACAGCGACAGCACGAAGGTGAACAGCGTCGTCACCAGCGCGACCATGCGGATGTTGCGCTTGGCGCCCTCGTCGTCGCCCGGCACCAGCAGGATGGCCAGCACGCCCGCCAGCGGCAGGAAGGTCGTGGTCGTAAGGATCGGCCAGTCGATCATCAGTGCGCTCCCCCGCCGGAGATCACTCCGGTGAACATCGACCAGGTGACGAGCGCCGCCACGCCGATCAGCATCGCAAAGGCATAATGGTAGAGATAGCCGGTCTGCAGCCGCACGACCCAGCTGGTGACGCTCTGGACGCGGGCGGCGACGCCGTCCGGCCCGAGGCCGTCGATGACCGCGCCGTCGCCCTTCTTCCACAGCGCGCGGCCGAGCCACAGCGCCGGGCGGACGAAGATCCGGTCATAGAGTTCGTCGAAGTACCACTTGTTGAGCAGGAACTGGTACAGGCCTTGATGCTCCTCGGCCAGCCGCTTGGGCGTTTCCGGCGAGCGGATGTAGAAGTGCCAGGCGACCAGCAGTCCGCCGAGCATCATCACGAACGGCGACACCTTCACCCAGGTCGGCACCTCGTGCATGTCGTGCAGCACGTGGTTGTCCGCGCCGGTGAACAGCGCCCCCTTCCAGAACCCGTCGTAGCCGTGGCCGATGAAGGCCTCCTTGAAGACCATGCCGGCGAGCACCGAGCCGACCGCCAGCAGCAGCAAGGGCACCAGCATCACCCAGGGGCTCTCGTGCACGTGCTTCATCACGTCGACGGGTGCGCGCGGCTTGCCGTGGAAGGTCATGAAGGTCAGCCGCCAGGAGTAGAACGAGGTCAGGCCCGCGGCCACCACCGTCAGCCAGAAGCCGTAATGCGCCATGGCGTTGTGGCCGGCATAGGCGGCCTCGATCACCGCGTCCTTGGAGATGAAGCCCGCGAAGCCGATGGCCGTCAGCGGAATGCCGACGCCGGTCAACGCCAGCGTGCCGATCATCATCGTCCAATAGGTGATCGGGATGTGCTTGCGCAGCCCGCCCATCTTGCGGATGTCCTGCTCGTCGGACACGGCATGGATCACCGAACCGGCGCACAGGAACAGCAGCGCCTTGAAGAACGCGTGCGTGAACAGGTGGAAGATGCCGACCGAATAGGCGCCGACGCCGAGCGCGACGAACATGTAGCCTAGCTGCGAGCAGGTCGAATAGGCGATCACGCGCTTGATGTCGTTCTGCACCAGACCGACGGTCGCGGCGAAGAAGGCCGTGGTCGCCCCGAAGAAGGTGACCACCGTCAGCGCCGTGTGCGACAGCTCGAACAGCGGCGACAGCCGGGCGACCATGAACACGCCCGCCGTCACCATCGTCGCGGCGTGGATGAGCGCAGACACAGGCGTCGGGCCCTCCATCGCGTCCGGCAGCCATGTGTGCAGCAGGAACTGCGCCGACTTGCCCATCGCGCCCATGAACAAGAGCAGGCACACCACGGTCATCGCCGCATGCGGGTCGAGGGCGTAGCCGAGGAAGGTCATCGCCTCGCCGTGGCCCTCGATGAAGGCCGGCGCGTTGGCGAACACCGTCGACAGGTTGATGCTGTCGAACAGGTAGAAGATGCCGAAGATGCCGAGCGCGAAGCCGAAGTCGCCGACGCGGTTGACGACGAAGGCCTTCATCGCCGCCGCGTTGGCCGACGGCTTCTGGTACCAGAAGCCGATCAGCAGGTAGGAGGCGAGGCCGACGCCCTCCCAGCCGAAGAACATCTGCAGCAGGTTGTCGGAGGTCACCAGCGACAGCATGGCGAAGGTGAACAGCGACAGGTAGGCGAAGAAGCGCGGCCGGTGCGGATCGTGGTGCATGTAGCCGATCGAATAGACATGCACGAGCGCCGACACGCTGTTGACGACCACCAGCATGACCACCGTCAGCGTGTCGATTCTGAGCGACCAGGACACGTCCAGCGCGCCCGAGGTGATCCAGCGCAGCACCTCGATCTGGTAGAGCGCGGTCTCGCCGTAGCCGACCGAGAAGAAGGCGACCCACGACAGCAGCGCGGCGACGATGACCAGGCCCGTGGTGATGTATTCGCTCGCCTTGGCGCCCAGATAGCGGCCGAACAGGCCGGCGATCAGGAAGCCGATCAGGGGCAGGAAAACGATTGCCGAGTACATTCGTCTTACCCCTTCATCATGTTGATGTCTTCCACGGCGATAGAGCCGCGGTTGCGGTGGTAGACCACCAGGATCGCCAGGCCGATCGCCGCCTCGGCGGCGGCCACCGTCAGCACCAGCATGGTGAAGATCTGGCCCATGAGGTCGCCGAGGTGGGAGGAGAAGGCGACGAAGTTGATGTTCACCGACAAGAGCAACAGCTCGATCGACATCAGGATGACGATCACGTTTTTCCTGTTCAGGAAGATCCCGAAGATCCCGATCGTGAACAGGATGGCCGCGACCGACAGGTAGTGCGACAGACCGATTTCCATGGGCGCCTCGCCGTGCTCCCTCGTTTGACCCCATCCGGCCCTGGCGGGTTCAGGCCCCGCCGGCCGGCTTCGAAAGACCGCGCAGCGCGCGTCAGATTCCCTTGCCCGACTCCACCTTGCGGATCTCGATCGCGCTCTTCTTGTTGCGCGCGACCTGGGTCGGAATGTCCTGGCGCTTGACCCCTTCCTTGTGGCGCAGGGTCAGCACGATGGCGCCGACCATGGCGACCAGCAGCACGAGACCCGCGACCTGGAAGAAGAAGACGTATTTGGTGTACAGCACCTGGCCGATCGCCTCGACGTTGGACATCTGGTCCAGCGGCGGGATCGGCTGCGATCCGTGGGCGATCACCTCGGGCGCGATCGCCCAGGCGCCGACGACGAGAAGCAGTTCGACCATCAGGATCACCCCGACCAGCGCGCCGACCGGCAGGTACTGCAGGAAGCCCTGGCGCAGCTCGACGAAGTCGACGTCGAGCATCATCACCACGAACAGGAACAGCACCGCCACCGCGCCGACGTAGACCACGACCAGCAGCATGGCGAGATACTCGGCGCCGAGCAGGACGAACAGGCCCGCGGAGTTGACGAAGGCGAGGATCAGAAACAGCACCGAGTGAACCGGGTTACGCGAGGCGATGACCATGAAGGCCGACGCCACCGTCACCCCGGCGAACAGATAGAAGAAAAGCGCTTTCAGGATCATGTCAGACCTGCCCGTCTCTGGCCTTGCTCTGGCTCTTGCCGTGCTTTGGCGGTGCGGCCGTTTCCGGCTTCTTGGGCGCCGTCCCCTTGCGGGCGGCGGCGCCGCGATTGTCCCCTTGCCCCCTAGCGGTAGGGAGCGTCCATCTCGATGTTGCGCGCGATCTCGCGTTCCCAGCGGTCGCCGTTCGCCAGCAGCTTCTCCTTGGAGTAGTAGAGCTCCTCGCGGGTTTCCGTGGCGAACTCGAAGTTCGGCCCTTCCACGATCGCATCCACCGGGCAGGCTTCCTGGCAGAAGCCGCAGTAGATGCACTTGACCATATCGATGTCGTAGCGGGTCGTGCGCCGCGTGCCGTCGTTGCGGCGCGGGCCCGCCTCGATGGTGATCGCCTGCGCCGGGCAGATCGCCTCGCACAGCTTGCACGCGATGCAGCGCTCCTCGCCGTTCGGATAGCGGCGCAGCGCGTGCTCGCCGCGGAAGCGCGGGCTTACCGGTCCCTTCTCGAAGGGATAGTTGAGCGTCGGCTTAGGCTTGAAGAAATAGCGCATCGCGAGAAAGAACGCGGACACGAACTCCTTCAAGAAGAGCGATTTAGCGGCCTGATCGAGTCCCATCGCCTTGTTGCCTTCCTGTCACGCCGCTCAGCCCACCAGCTGCTTTGCGGCCAGATACCCGATCACCGGAAACCCGGCGATCGGGAGGATGAATACCAGTTTGCGCAGGACGGGCTCGTGCCGCACGGCAAAGCCGCCGCCCTTGCGCTTGTTCTTCTCCACCGCGGCCGACAGCAGCCCGTTTAGGATGCCGTAGTCGAGCCAGCCGATGTACAGCCCGATGGCAGCCCCGATCAGTCCCGCGACCGAGACGTCCACAGCCTTACGGCGCCCAGCCGGTCAGCTGCAGCACGCCCGCCACGATCACCACCATCGCCAGCGACAGCGGCAGGAACACCTTCCAGCCCAGCCGCATCAACTGGTCGTAGCGGTAGCGCGGCACCATCGCCTTGACCATCGCGAACATGAAGAACACCGCGAGCGCCTTGACCAGGAACCAGACGATTCCCGGCACCCAGGTGAACGGCGCGAAGTCCAGCGGCGGCAGCCAGCCGCCCATGAACAGGATGGTCATCAGCGCACACATCAGCGCGATCGCGACATACTCGCCGAGCATGAACATCATGTACGGGGTCGAGCCGTACTCGACCATGAAGCCCGCAACCAGCTCCGATTCCGCTTCCGCGAGGTCGAACGGCGGCCGGTTCGTCTCGGCCAGCGCCGAGATGAAGAACACCACGAACATCGGCAGCAGCGGCAGCCAGTACCAGTTCAGGAACGCCAGCCACGGCACGCCGAGATAGCTGGCCAGGCCGGTCTTCTGCGCGTTGACGATCTCCGTCAGGTTCAGCGAGCCGGCGCACAGCAGCACCGTCACGATGACGAAGCCGATCGACACCTCGTAGGACACCATCTGCGCCGCCGAGCGCAGCGCCGACAGGAACGGGTATTTCGAGTTCGACGCCCAGCCGCCCATGATGATGCCGTAGACGCCGAGCGAGGAGATCGCGAAGATGTAGAGGATGCCGACGTTGATGTCGGCGATCACCCAGCCGTCGGCCACCGGCACCACGGCCCAGGCCGACAGCGCCAGCAGCACCGAGACCAGCGGCGCGAGCAGGAACAGGCCCTTGTTGGAGCCCGCCGGGATCACCGGTTCCTTCAGCACGAACTTGAGAAGGTCCGCGAAGGACTGGAACAGGCCCCAGGGGCCGACCACGTTCGGGCCGCGCCGGATCTGCACCGCCGCCCAGATCTTGCGGTCGGCGTAGAGGATGTAGGCGACGATGACCAGCAGCACCACGAGCAGCAGCACGCTCTGGAACACCATCCAAAGCGCCGGGATGCCATAGGTCGTCATGAAATCCGACATGATGCCGAGCCCCCTATTCGGCTGCTTCCGCCGTCCGGGCATGGGCGAGAGCGGAGCATTCCGCCATCACCGCCGAAGCCCTGGCGATCGGGTTGGTCAGGTAGAAATCCGTCACCGCGCTGCGGAAGGCGGCGCTGTCGGTCTTGCCGCCGAGGCCGGCGAGCGCCTCGACCTGCGCGATCGAGCCCGGCTCGACCGCGTCGATCGCCGCCATGTGCGGATGGTCGGCGAACAGCGCGGCGCGTAGATCGCCGAGCGAATCGTAGGGCAGCGTCTTGCCGAGCGCGCCAGACAGCGCGCGCAGGATCGCCCAGTCCTCGCGGGCCTCACCCGGCGGGAACCCCGCCCGGTCGGCCATCTGCACGCGGCCTTCCGTGTTGACGTAGAGCGCCGACTTCTCGGTGTAGGCCGCGCCCGGCAGGATCACGTCGGCGCGATGCGCGCCGCGGTCGCCGTGGGTGCCCTGGTAGACGACGAAGGCGCCCTCCGGCACGTCGACCTCGTCGACGCCGAGCAGGAACAGCACGTCGAGGGCGCCGGGGGCGAGCATCTCGCCCGTCGCAAGGCCGCCCTCGCCCGGCACGAAGCCGATGTCGAGCGCGCCAACCTGCGCGGCT
Source organism: Polymorphum gilvum SL003B-26A1 (assembly GCF_000192745.1). NCBI lineage: Bacteria > Pseudomonadati > Pseudomonadota > Alphaproteobacteria > Rhodobacterales > Paracoccaceae > Polymorphum > Polymorphum gilvum. The sequence goes on along the minus strand of NC_015259.1, from coordinate 2,190,698 downwards.
TCCGTGTGCAGGATGTTGAAGCCGTTCCAGCCGTCCCTGATCACGCCGAGCGCCTTGGCGGCCCTGGCGGCGAGCGCCAGCACGGCGGCGCCGTCCGGCCGGTTCAGCGCGCCCTGGCCGAGGATCATCATCGGCCGCGCCGACTTGGCCGGCGCATGCTCGGCAAGGCCCTGCAGCGTGTCCGGCCCGGCGCCCAGGTAGGTCGCCGGATAGGTCAGGTCGGCGGCCTCGCCGATCAGCCCGACGCTCACGCCGCCCTTCAGGTGGCGCTTGCGGATGCGCGCGTTGAGCACCGGTGCTTCCTTGCGCGGGTTGGTGCCGATCAGCAGGATCGCGTCCGCCTCGTCGATGCCGGCGACGGTCGAGTTGAACAGGTAGCTGGCGCGGCCGTTCCTGGGATCGAGCGGCGAGCCGGGATAGCGGCTGTCGAGGTTCTTCACGCCGAGGCCATCCATCAGGCCCTTCAGCGCGAACATCTCCTCGACGCCCGACAGCTGGCCGGCCAGCGCGCCGATGCGCTCCGGCCGGCTCGCCCGGACCTTGTCGGCGATGATGGCAAAGGCCTCGGACCAGGACACCGGCTGCAGCTTGCCGCCCTTGCGGGCATAGGGCCGGTCGAGTCGCTGGGTCTTCAGCCCGTCCCAGATGTAGCGGCTCTTGTCGGAGATCCACTCCTCGTTCACCGCCTCGTTGAGACGCGGCATGATGCGCATCACCTCGCGGCCGCGGGTGTCGACGCGGATCGCCGAGCCGAGCGCGTCCATGACGTCGACGCTCTCGGTCTTGACCAGTTCCCAGGGACGCGCCTTGAACTCGTAGGGCTTGTGGGTCAGAGCGCCGACCGGACACAGGTCGGCGACATTGCCCTGCATCTCGGACGACAGCGCCGCTTCCAGATAGGTGGTGATCTCGGCGTCCTCGCCGCGGCCGATCAGGCCCATGTCGGCGACGCCGCACACCTCGGTGGTGAAGCGGACGCAGCGCGTGCAGTGGATGCAGCGCGTCATGATCGTCTTGATCAGCGGGCCGATGTCCTTGTTCTCGACGGCGCGCTTGTTCTCGTGGAAGCGCGAGCCGTCGACGCCATAGGCCATCGCCTGGTCCTGCAGGTCGCATTCGCCGCCCTGGTCGCAGATCGGGCAGTCGAGCGGGTGGTTGATGAGCAGGAACTCCATCACACCTTCGCGTGCCTTCTTGACCATCGGGCTCTTGGTCAGCACCACCGGCGGCTCGCCGTTGGGGCCGGGCCTGAGGTCCTTGACCGACATGGCGCAGGAGGCGGTCGGCTTGGGCGGCCCGCCCTTCACCTCGACCAGGCACATGCGGCAGTTGCCGGCGATCGACAGGCGGTCGTGGTAGCAGAAGCGCGGCACTTCCGCGCCCGCCTCCTCGCACGCCTGCAGCAGGGTGAAGTCCGCCGGGACGTCTACCTCAGTGCCGTCGATGATCAGCTTTGTCATCGCTTGAGCTCTCCGATTCCGTTCCCGGTCATTCCGCCGCGGCCAGCGCCCTGGGCGCCCTGGTCTTGGCGACATAGTCGTCGATGCGTTCTTCGATTACGTGCCGGAAGTTCTTGATCAGGCCCTGGATCGGCCAGGCCGCCGCGTCGCCGAGCGCGCAGATCGTGTGCCCCTCGACCTGCTTGGTGACGGTGAACAGCATGTCGATTTCTTCCTTGGACGCGTTGCCCTGGACCATGCGATCCATGACCCGCCACATCCACCCTGTGCCCTCGCGGCACGGCGTGCACTGGCCGCAACTCTCGTGCTTGTAGAAGTAGCTCAGCCGGGCGATCGCCTTGATGATGTCGGTCGACTTGTCCATGACGATCACCGCCGCCGTGCCGAGGCCCGAGCCGAGGCCGCGCAGCGTGTCGAAGTCCATCGGCACGTCCTTGACCTGGTCGGCCGTCAGGCACGGCACCGACGAACCGCCGGGGATCACGGCGAGCAGGTTGTCCCAGCCGCCGCGGATGCCGCCGCAGTGCCGGTCGATCAGCTCGCGGAACGGGATGCCCAGCTCCTCCTCGACCGTGCACGGCCTGTTGACGTGACCGGAGATGCAGAACAGCTTGGTGCCGGTGTTGTTCGGCTTGCCGAGGCCGGCGAACCACGCTCCGCCCCGGCGCAGGATGGTCGGCGCCACAGCGATCGACTCGACGTTGTTGACCGTCGTCGGACAGCCGTACAGGCCGACGTTGGCCGGGAATGGCGGCTTCAGCCGCGGCTGGCCCTTCTTGCCCTCCAGGCTTTCCAGCAGCGCCGTCTCCTCGCCGCAGATATAGGCGCCGGCGCCGTGGTGGACGTAGATGTCGAAGTCGTAGCCGTTCTTGTTGTTCCTGCCGATCAGCCCGGCGTCGTAGGCTTGGTCGATCGCCGCCTGCAGGCGCTCGCGCTCGCGGATGAACTCGCCGCGCACGTAGATGTAGGCCGCGATCGCGCCCATGGCGAAGCCGGCGACCAGGCAGCCCTCGACCAGCGTGTGCGGGTCATGGCGCAGGATCTCGCGGTCCTTGCAGGTACCAGGCTCCGATTCGTCGGCGTTGACGACCAGATAGGCCGGCCGGCCGTCGCTCGCCTTGGGCATGAACGACCACTTCAGGCCGGTCGGGAAGCCCGCGCCGCCGCGGCCGCGCAGGCCCGACGACTTCATCTCCTCGACGATCCAGTCGCGGCCCTTGTCGATCAGCGCCTTGGTGTTGTCCCAGTGGCCGCGCTTGCGTGCGCCCTCCAGGCCCCAGTCGTGCAGGCCGTAGATATTGGTGAAGATCCGATCCTGATCCTTCAGCATCCCGTTCGCCTCACCCTTCGGTCTTGCTGGTCGGCACGTCGCCGTGGTCGACGCGCCTGGAGAACTCGGTCTCGCCGCCGCCGGCGAGCAGTTTGGCCTGCGCGATCCAGTCCTCACGCTCGATCCGGCCCTTGAACTTCAGCCTGGTCTCGACCCAGGCCTTGTTCGCCTCGGTCCATCCCGCGATCTGGTCGTAGTGGTAGACGCCCAGCTCGTGCAGGATGCCCTCGATCTTCGGGCCGATGCCCCTGATCCGTTTCAGGTCGTCGGCGCTGCCCGCACGCGGTGCGCTCAGCAGTTCCGGTTCCTTCTCGTGGTCGAGCAGCGGCAGCTCGGCCGGCTTTTCCAGCGCCGGCAGTTCGACCGCGGGCTTCGCCGGTCCGGGGGTCTCCGCCTTCTCCGCGGGTTTGGCCGGCGCGGCGGGCGCGGTCGGCGTGGCCACCGGCGCGGTCGCTGGCCTTGGCCGCCTCGGCCGCCTTGCGCGCCACGACCTCGTCCTTCACCCGCGCCACCGCCGCCTCGGCCGGCACCGGCACGCCGTCGTAGTCCTGGCCGCCGCCATTGATCGAGGCGCCGGCGAAGGCATGCGAGGCCTTTTCCGCGCCGTCGACCAAATGGGCCATCGGCAGCGCGCCGGCGGTGTCGTCCTCGATCTCGGTCAGGCTGGTCGCCCCGCCCTCGGGCATGGAGAAACGCCGGCCGTTCTGCGGTCCTGGCGTCACCTCTCGGCCCGCGGCGATGTCCTCGATCAACTTTTCCAGGCTTTCAGGGGTCAGGTCCTCGTAGGTGTCCTTGAAGATCTGGACCATCGGCGCGTTGACGCAGGCGCCCAGGCACTCGACCTCTTCCCAGGAGAAGTCGCCGTCGGCCGACAGGTCGTGGGCATGGGCGGCGATCTTCGACTTGCACACCCGGATCAGGTCTTCCGCGCCGCGCAGCTGGCACGGCGTCGTGCCGCACACCTGGATGTGCGCCTTCTTTCCGACCGGCTGCAGCTGGAACATGGTGTAGAAGGTCGCCACCTCCAGCACGCGAATATGCGGCATGCCGAGCATGTCCGCGATGTAACGGATCGCCGGCTCGCAAACCCAGCCGTCGTTCTGCTCCTGCGCGCGCCACAGCAGCGGGATCACCGCGGACGCCTGACGGCCGGCCGGATAGCGGTCGATCACCTTCTTCGCCCAGGCGAGATTGTCCGCCGTGAAGGCGAAGTGGTCCGGTTGTTCAGCGGCAAGTCTGCGAACCGCCATGGTCTTGTCCTCGTTCCGTGCCTAGGCCGCCGCCGCCGGGTTCCGGACGCCGCCGCCCTGCGCCGTAGATAGCGCGCAGAGACGGTCGAGCCAGAACGGGCTGCGGGTCGCGAAGAAGTCGTAGCCCCTCCGCGGGTTGGTCTTGAGGCGGGTCAGTTGGTCGACCGACCCGAGTTCGAAAAACGTCTTGTCGACATGGCCGAACAGGCGCATGCCGCAGTCGTCGCGCAGGTAGCGCGACACCGAATGCGCCCTGTCGGAGCCGTGCTCCTCGTAGACGATCAGCACGTCGCGCATCAGCAGCGCCGTCCCACCCTTGAGCGCCTGCACCTCGACGCCCTCGACGTCGAGCTTGAGCACCACCGGCCCCTCGTCCGGCACGTGGCCGTCCTCGACCAGTCGGTCGAGCGTGATCGACAGCACCTCGCCGCGCACGCCGCCCGTCGCGTCGGGCACGACGCTGCGCGCCTCGTGCTTGGCGCCGTAGAACTTCAGCACGTCGTCGTCGCTGTCGGAGATCGCCCGGTGCAGGCAGGTGAAGCGGTTGCCGTTGGCGGCCGCGTTGCGCTCCAGGATGGCGAAGCTCTCAGGGTCGAGCTCGATCGCCACCGCCTTGTGGCGGCCGAAGCCGGCGCTCGTCACCAGCACCGACCAATAGCCGAAGTTGGCGCCGCAATCGACGAAGGCATAGTCGACGTCCCTGATTGCTCTCAGGATCGCCTCGACCTCCTCCTCGTAGACGTCGCGCGGGTCGAGCAGCAGGCTCCAGTAGCCGTCGCCGTAGGGGAAGGAGAAGCGCGCGTCGTCGGCGAAGTCCACGGTCACCATGCGCCGGCTCGGCAGGACCGAGCGCACCAGCTTCGAGGCGATCGAGAAGCCGAAGTCGTCGAGCGGACGCAGGCCGACGGCGGCAAGGCGCATGGCCGTCAGGCCGGTGCGCTCGCGCATCGAGGCGTTGCGGATCGCGCCGCTCGCCTTGTCGACATGAATGGTCGCGTCCACCCCGGTCATCGCCTAGCGGTCCACCTCTCCGAACACGATGTCGAGCGATCCGAGGATGGCCGAGACGTCAGCCAGCATGTGGCCGCGGCACAGGAAGTCCATTGCCTGCAGGTGCGAATAGCCCGGCGCCTTGATCTTGCAGCGGTACGGCTTGTTGGTGCCGTCGGCGACCAGGTAGACGCCGAACTCGCCCTTGGGCGCCTCGACGGCGGCATAGACCTCGCCGGCCGGGACGTGATAGCCCTCGGTGTAGAGCTTGAAGTGGTGGATCAGCGCTTCCATCGAGCGCTTCATCTCGCCGCGCTTGGGCGGCACGATCTTGCCGTCCGTCGTCGACACCGGGCCGGTCTCGACGGTCAGCTTTTCCAGGCACTGCTTCATGATCCGTACCGACTGGCGCATCTCTTCCATGCGGATCAGGTAGCGGTCGTAGCAGTCGCCGTTCTTGCCGATCGGAATGTCGAAGTCGAGCTCCGCGTAGCACTCGTAGGGCTGCGCCTTGCGCAGGTCCCACGGCGCTCCCGAGCCGCGCACCATGACGCCCGAGAACCCCCAGGCCCAGGCCTCTTCCAGCTTGACCACGCCGATGTCGACGTTGCGCTGCTTGAAGATGCGGTTGTCGGTGAGCAGGCCCTCGATGTCGTCCAGCGTCTGCAGGAACGGATCGCAGAAGTCCCAGATGTCGTCGAGCAGCTGCCGCGGCAGGTCCTGGTGCACGCCACCTGGACGGACGTAGGCGGCATGCATGCGGGCGCCGCAGGCGCGCTCGTAGAACACCATAAGCTCTTCGCGCGGCTCGAAGCCCCACAGCGGCGGCGTCAGCGCGCCGACGTCCATCGCCTGTGTGGTGACGTTGAGCAGGTGCGACAGCAGCCGGCCGATCTCGGAATAGAGCACGCGGATGAGCTGGCCGCGCTTTGGCACCGTGACGCCGAGCAGGCGTTCGACGGCAAGCGCGAAGGCATGTTCCTGGTTCATCGGCGCGACGTAGTCGAGCCGGTCGAAATACGGCACCGCCTGCAGGTAGGTCTTCTGTTCGATCAGCTTCTCCGTGCCGCGATGCAGGAGACCGATGTGCGGATCGACGCGGGTGACCACCTCGCCGTCCAGCTCCAGCACGAGGCGCAACACGCCATGCGCCGCCGGATGCTGCGGACCGAAGTTGATGTTGAAGTTTCGAACCTGAGCCTCGGCCATCAGACCCGCCTTAATTCGTCGTTGCTTTTTCGTCGCCCGGCAGCACGTAGTCCGTGCCTTCCCAAGGCGAGAGGAAGTCGAAGTTGCGGAATTCCTGCGTCAGGCGCACCGGTTCGTAGACGACGCGCTTCTTGTCGTCGTCGTAGCGCACCTCGACGAAGCCCGTGACCGGGAAGTCCTTGCGCAGCGGATGGCCGTCGAAGCCGTAGTCGGTCAGGATCCGCCGAAGGTCCGGATGGCCCGAGAACAGGATGCCGTACATGTCGTAGGCCTCGCGCTCGAACCACTCCGCGCCGGGGAACAGGGGCGTCAGCGAGGGCACAGGCGTGTCCTCGTCGGTCGAAAGCTTGACCCGGATGCGCTGGTTCTGCACCGGCGACAGGAAGTGGTAGACGACGTCGAAGCGCCGATCGCGCGCGGGATAGTCGACGCCGCAGATGTCGGTCAGGTTGACGAACTTGCAGCTCGCATCGTCGCGCAGGAAACGCACCACGTCGAGAATCGCCGGAGCGCTGACCGTTAGAGTCAGTTCGCCGTAAGCGACCTTCCAGGACAGGAGAGAGTCTTTGAGCGCGAGTTCGATGTGCTCGCCGAGTTCCCTGAGCGTCTCGTCCATGTCTTTGACCTCGTCGACCCTTTCGGACCATGCGCGCGGGACGGCCGCCCCGCTGGTGTGATCGGCGCCCCCGGGCGCCTGCCGCTCAGCGTTCGATCGTGCCCGTGCGGCGGATTTTCTTCTGCAGCATCAGCACGCCGTACAGCAGCGCCTCCGCTGTCGGCGGGCAGCCGGGCACGTAGATGTCGACCGGCACGACACGGTCGCAGCCACGCACGACCGAATAGGAATAGTGGTAGTAGCCGCCGCCGTTGGCGCACGAGCCCATCGAGATGACGTAGCGCGGTTCCGGCATCTGGTCGTAGACCTTGCGCAGCGCCGGCGCCATCTTGTTGGTCAGCGTGCCCGCCACGATCATCACGTCGGACTGGCGTGGGCTGGCACGCGGGGCGAAGCCGAAGCGTTCCGCGTCGTAGCGCGGCATCGACATCTGCATCATTTCCACCGCGCAGCAGGCCAGGCCGAACGTCATCCACATCAGCGAGCCGGTGCGGGCCCACTGGATCAGGTTGTCGGTGGTGGTGACGAGGAAGCCCTTGTCGGCCAGTTCGTCGTTCATGCCCATGAAGAACGGGTCGTTGGCGCCGACCGGCTTGCCGGTGTTCGGGTCGATGATGCCCCTGGGGGCCGGCGCGACGAGCGGGCCCTTTGTCGTGGTCAATCCCATTCCAGCGCCCCCTTCTTCCATTCGTAGATGAATCCGACGGTCAGGACGCCGAGGAAGACCATCATGGACCAGAAGCCGAACCAGCCGAGGTCGCCGAACACCACTGCCCAGGGGAACAGGAAGGCGACTTCGAGGTCGAAGATGATGAACAGGATCGACACCAGGTAGAACCGCACGTCGAACTTCATGCGCGCATCGTCGAAGGCGTTGAAGCCGCACTCGTAGGCGGACAGCTTTTCCGGATCGGGCTTGGAATAGGCCAGCAGAAACGGCGACACCAGGAGCGCCAGTCCGATGACCAGCGAAATGCCGATAAAGACGGCGATCGGGAGGTAGTCCCGCAGGAGATCTTCCATGTCTTACGCGTCCTTGCATTTGGCCGGACGGATCGGGAGGAGATCCGGCCGATCAGGGCTTTGTCGCACTGTTGTGCAGGCGACTCAAGCGGCCCTTCTTCGGCCCCGGTTTCACCAACATGCGAGCGCACGCTTAGCCCACGTCCATGGGCAACGCAAGACCCGTGACCGGCCAAAACCGTAGGCCATTCGTCACGGCTTTCGCGACGCACAGCGCGAAAGCGCCAAAGCCGACGCATTTTCGACGTTTTTCCGCCTTCGGGTTTTTTCGCCGTCGCAGGTCCCCGACCGCCAGGCCGGCCCAGGCCGACTCATGCTCCGCCGCGGGCGCGGTAGGCAGACTCACGGCACGGACACCGTGCAGCGATCTGTCGATGGCGATAGGGAGAATGTCTTTAACCGTGAGTGGCGCGAGTGACGGGGCTCGAACCCGCGACCTCCGGCGTGACAGGCCGGCACTCTAACCAACTGAGCTACACCCGCACACTTCACGGACAATCGCCATCCTCCCTCGCAAGGAAAGATGGCGCGAGTGACGGGGCTCGAACCCGCGACCTCCGGCGTGACAGGCCGGCACTCTAACCAACTGAGCTACACCCGCTTCGATCTTGCCGGCGCGGAGCCGACCCGAAGTGGGCGTGATGTACGGCGGCACGCCGTGGAAGTCAAGCACCGCATCCGGACCCGCATGACGTTTTTGCGAAAGGCCGCGAAAGCCGCCATGCCCAGTGCCGACCCGTCCTGCCGCATCTGTGGATAACGCAGCCGCCGCCGCGCGGCGGCGGAGGGTCGCAGGGGGCCGGACGGTTTCCGGACGGTTTGCGGAGGGTTTCAGGACACGGATGACAGTGCGCTTCGGAGCGATCCGCAGACACGGCACTGGTGGGCGGTGAGAGACTCGAACTCCCGACATCCTCGGTGTAAACGAGGCGCTCTACCAACTGAGCTAACCGCCCTGACCGTGAGGGAAGCCGTTTTCTAGGCGCTTGCGCGGCGCTTGGCAAGGGGGATAGGCTTTCCCGCCCTTGCGCCCGCCCGGACACCGGAATGGCCCTTCCGCGCGGCTTTGCCGCCATGAAAAACCCCGCGCGCCGGACGGCACGCGGGGATAGCGCCGACAGCGGCGCCGGAAACCGGATCAACCGTTGACGGCGTCCTTGAGGCCCTTGCCGGCCTTGAACTTCGGCGTCTTGGACGCCGGGATCTTGATCGTCTCGCCGGTGCGCGGGTTGCGACCCTCGGTCGCGGCGCGCTCGGAAACGGAAAAATTGCCAAAGCCGATAATGCGGACTTCATCGCCGGCCTTCAGGGTTGCGGTGACGGCGTCGAAGGTCGCGTCGACGGCTTCCCCGGCCTGTGCCTTCGTCAGCCCGGTCTTCTCAGCAACGGCTGCGATCAGATCGTTTTTGTTCATAGCAGTCCCTTTCTTGAAAACGGCGGAAAGCCGGCGATTCTCGCCAGCGCCGTTGGCGGAAAGTCATGCGAAACAAGCCGCAACGCAAGCCATTTTTTCGCAGAAAACCGCCATTTTCGCCCAATTATCAAAAGAAAAGCCCCGGCCATGCCGGGGCTTTCCTGGTTTCGGGGCGTTTTGCCGCGCCTCAGTGGGCCAGCAGACCCGAGCCTTCCTCGTCGCCGACCAGGGTTTCCTTGGCCGGCTCGGCACTCTTCTCGTCCCACTCGATGGGCTCGGGCAGACGCACCAGCCCGGTCTTGAGGACCTCCTCCATGCTCGACACCGGAATGATCTCCAGCGCGTTCTTCACCGAGGCCGGAATGTCCGCCAGATCCTTGGCGTTGTCTTCCGGGATCATGACCGTCTTGATGCCGCCACGCAGCGCTGCGAGCAGCTTCTCCTTCAGCCCGCCGATGGGCAGGATCCGGCCGCGCAGGGTGATCTCGCCCGTCATCGCAACGTCGCGGCGCACGGGGATGCCCGTCATCACCGAGATGACCGCCGTCGCCATGGCGATGCCCGCCGACGGACCGTCCTTCGGGGTCGCCCCCTCGGGAACGTGCACGTGGATGTCCCGCTTGTCGAACAGCGGCGGCTCGATGCCGAAGTCGATCGACCGCGAGCGCACATAGGACGCCGCCGCCGAGATGGACTCCTTCATCACGTCTCGCAGGTTGCCGGTGACCGTCATCTTGCCCTTGCCGGGCATCATGACGCCCTCGATAGTCAGCAGTTCGCCGCCTACCTCGGTCCAGGCCAAGCCCGTGACGACGCCGACCTGGTCCTCCAGTTCGGCCTGACCGTAGCGGTAGCGCGGCACGCCGAGATACTTCTCGACGACATCCCCGGTCACCGTGACGGTCGTCTTATCGCCCATCAGGATATCCTTGACCGCCTTGCGCGCAAGCGTCGCCAGTTCGCGCTCGAGGTTGCGCACGCCCGCCTCGCGGGTGTAGCGCCGGATGACCAGCCGCAGCGCCTCGTCCTCGATCGAGAACTCGCCCTCCTTCAGGCCGTGGTCCTTTTCCGTCTTCGGTATCAAGTGGCGACGCGAGATTTCGACCTTTTCGTCCTCGGTGTAGCCCGCGATTCGGATGATCTCCATGCGGTCCATCAGGGGCGCCGGGATGTTCAGCGTGTTCGCGGTGGTCACGAACATCACGTCCGAAAGGTCGTATTCGACCTCCAGATAGTGGTCCATGAACGACGAGTTCTGCTCCGGATCGAGCACTTCCAGCAGGGCCGAAGACGGATCGCCGCGGAAGTCCATGCCCATCTTGTCGATCTCGTCGAGCAGGAACAGCGGGTTGGACTTCTTGGCCTTCTTCATCGACTGGATGACCTTGCCGGGCATCGAACCGATGTAGGTCCGCCGGTGGCCGCGGATCTCGGCCTCGTCGCGTACGCCGCCGAGCGACATGCGCACGAACTCGCGCCCCGTGGCCTTGGCGATCGACTTGCCGAGCGAGGTCTTGCCGACACCCGGAGGGCCGACCAGGCACAGGATCGGACCCTTGAGCTTGTTTGCCCGCGCCTGGACGGCCAGGTACTCGACGATCCGCTCCTTGACCTTGTCGAGGCCGTAGTGGTCCGCGTCCAACACCTTTTCTGCCAGCGCGAGGTCATGCTTGACCTTGCTCTTCTTGCCCCAGGGAATACCCAGCAGCCAGTCGAGATAGTTGCGCACGACCGTGGCTTCGGCCGACATCGGGCTCATCTGCTTGAGCTTCTTCAGCTCCGCGTTGGCACGCTCGCGCGCTTCCTTGCTGAGCCTGGTCTTCTTGATGCGCTCTTCCAGTTCGGCGACCTCGTCCCGGCCGTCCTCGCCGTCGCCGAGTTCCTTCTGGATCGCCTTCATCTGCTCGTTCAGATAGTATTCGCGCTGCGTCTTCTCCATCTGGCGCTTGACGCGCGAGCGGATGCGCTTTTCCACCTGAAGCACGGAGATTTCGCTCTCCATCATGCCGAGCACGCGTTCGAGCCGCTCGGACACGGAAACGATGCCGAGGATTTCCTGCTTCTCGGGGATCTTGATCGCCAGATGTGAGGCGATCGTGTCGGCCAGTTTCGAGTAGTCCTCGATCTGGTTGACGGCACCGAGAACCTCCGGCGAGACCTTCTTGTTGAGCTTCACATAGTTCTCGAACTCGGCCACCACCGAGCGGGCCAGTGCCTCGACCTCGATATTCTCGCCATCGCGCTCGGGCATCACCAGCGCTTCCGCCTCGTAGAACTCCTCGCGGTCGGAATAGCGGGTGATCCTGGCGCGCGCCCCGCCTTCGACCAGCACCTTGACGGTGTTGTCCGGCAGTTTCAGCAATTGCAGCACCGTCGCCAGCGTGCCGACCTCGTAGATCTGGTCGGGTGCGGGGTCGTCG